>JANWZD010000003.1 GCA_025054935.1 Dehalococcoidia bacterium
CTGAGCGTTTTTGACATCTTTTATCCTTCTCCGACTGGATCGCTGATAGTACTTTTTATTTTAGGCGCCTCGTTTCTTTTTCGGAAATATTGGTATCTTGCTGTCGTTTGTGTCTTGCCTCTTCTTCTGCTAGAGATTGCTGCCTTTAGTATATATCCTCTTGTTCCGAGATTGGTATTGTTTATGGCACCGCTTCTATCGATCTGTATCACATTTGGATTATTTTCGATCCTCAATTCTCGCCTTGGCTTCCTTCCTCCTGCTATTCTTCTCTTTCTCATTATAACTCCCCCGTTTTTTATAACATTGGAACGAACTATAAATCCTTACTATGTGCATGAGATGCGTCCAGCTCTAGAAGTTCTTGCCCGTCATTTTCGCCAGGATGACATTATCTATGTTACTTTGTCTGCAGAAGCAACATTCTCTTATTATGCTCGTCAGCTTGGCATTCCAAGGAGCCAGGCCATTATCGCCAGAAAGGAGATGGACTCTGAGCAGTTAGCTTCTGTTCTTAATCAGAATCGGCGCACTTGGATTATTTGGTCATGGGCTCCAGACGCCGAACGTGTTTGGCTCGATCGAGTGCTATCGAATGAGGAGGAGCGCTTTTTCGTCAGTCGGAGTCAATATCCTCTAGTAGTCCGATATTTTCTCTTCCCGAAAGCGGTGCCGTTCGAGCCGTCGCTTCTCGAGATTGGAGGCTGGTTGCCAAAATCTGCCTCGCTTCTTGATCCAGAGGGGGAACGGCTCCGTCTTCAGCGGGTGATTGACTCTGGTGTGGACATCAAGAGTCGGGCGGAAGCTGCGCTTGCTCTCGCAGAGCTTGAGCAGCGGTTTGGCAACCGGTTAGCGATGCGAAGGGCCTTGGTCCGTGCTGTCGAAGCCGAAGGTTCTGGCGCTCTTGCCTTTGAAGCCGCGCGCCGCCTTGCTCGCGATTTTGCGGCAGAGGGCGATTTGTCCCGTGCGCTTGCGTGGTATCGCGAGGCTGCCAAACGCATGCAGCCGTGGACCGGTCTCGCCTATGCTGAAGCGGCTGGGGCTGCGCGGTCGGCTGGCGATCCGCAGACCGCCGCGCAGTTTGCCGAGGAGTCCATTGTGGCCTATCGCACCCAGCTGCAGGACCCCAACGTGCCGGGATTGCTCAGACAGGTCGGCGAGCTGCTTGCCGCTGTCTACGAGGAACAGGGGCGACGAACTGCAGCCGAGTGGGCGCGATATGCCGCGGATCGTGTCACGCCTGCTGAGGCGCGGCTGCCGGCCGACCCCGCGCCGGCGACCCGGCTTCACCTTGCTTCCCCGGTTAGTGGCTCCGGCGCCGGCGGCGTGCGTCGTCTCGGTGCCGGCGAGACACTCCGCTATGCACCGGCGCTTGCGACGGAAGGAGTGCTGCGCATCGATACACGCGGAGAGGCCGGTGCCCCGCTGCTGCGGGTTGTCGTCCGTCGGGCGGTGAGCGGCGATCTCGTTCGCGAGTTGACCGTGACAACATCGCCGAGCGGCGAAATCACTCTCTTGTCAGTTCCGAGCGGTGAGCAGCTGACGGTCGAGCTTGTCGGGGAGCCGACGAGCGGGGCGGCAGGCAGCATTACCGTCTTTGAGGTTGTGCTCGCGTAGAAGGGCACGGCGAGGGCAACGCCTGCGCTCGCTTCTGGTTGCTGCCGCGCATCTCTTGCTTCACCAGGGCGCTACTAGGGACGGCTTGCTTTTCTCGTGCTTGTGCCCTCACAAGTGCTCGTGAAGCGACTTGCCGTAGCAAGCGCGCGAGTGGCTATCTGCTATGATCGGCCGGCCGCAAGGAGCAGAGCAAGTGCGTCGTCACGCCGATCTCGACAATCCTGTCTACGTCGCTTGGACAGCGTTTCTGCGCGAGGCGGAGCAGTGGTCGGAGGATGAGATTGCGGCGTACCAATTGCAGCAGCTGCGCGAGATCGTTCGCCACGCCGCTATGCAGACGACCGGCTATCGCCGGCGCTTTGAGGAAGCAGGGGTCGATCCTGACAGCATCCAGCACCTTGACGACATTCGGCGGCTGCCGATGATCGACAAGGAGACGCTGCGCGACCATCTCGAGGAGTTCTCGGCGCCGTGGCCTGGACGCGAGTATGTCACCACCGGGGGCAGCACCGGCATCCCCTTCGGTTTTTACCGCAATCCCGATGCCTTCGCGCGAGAGCTCGCCTCGAAAGCGCACCAGTATTACCGCATTGGCTGGCGCGAGGGCGACCCGCAATTGGTCTTCCGCGGGCTTCCCATCGACAGCCCGGATCATATGGAATTCGTTGAGCGCTTTAATGAGCTCCGCTGCTCTTCGTATCACCTCATTCCTGAGGTGATGGAGCAATATCGTCAACGAGCGCTTACGTATCGGCCGAAGTGGCTGCGCTGCTATCCCTCCTCTGGCACGCTCTTTGCTCGCTGGCTGAAGGAGAGTGGCCGGGAGTTTCCCCCAATCCAGGGTATTCTCTGTGCCTCGGAAAATCTGTACGACTATCAGCGTGACCTTCTGCGCGAAGTGTTCGGCGCGCGCGTGTTCAGTCATTATGGGCATTACGAACTCGCAGTCCTTGCCGGCTATTGCGAATACGAAGATACCTATCACGTGCTTCCATTTTATGGTTATGCTGAACTAGTCGATCGAGCGGGTAATCCCGTAACGACTCCTGGTCAGGTAGGCGAGATCGTCGCAACTTCATTCTTGATGAAAGCCACCCCATTCATTCGCTATCGAACGCGCGATTTTGCCGTTTATGGCGGTCGAGGGTGTCGATCGTGTGGTCGGCCATATGATATCTGGACGCGTATTGAAGGCCGCCTGCAGGAGTTCATCGTCACGGCGACTGGTCGTCTGATCTCGATGACTGCGATCAACTTTCATGATGACATTTTCGATGCAGTGCAGCAGTTCCAATTCTATCAGAATGCGCCAGGGCGCGTGACGTTGCGCCTTGTTCCTCGTCCGGAAGGGGTGAGTGAAGAAGTTCTCGCTGATATTCGCCGTCGACTGTTGGTCAAGCTTGGGAACGATGTCGACCTGACATTCGAGCTCGTTGAATCGATCCCGCTAACGAAGCGAGGAAAGCATCGATTTCTAATCCAGGATCTTCCGATCGCTGATCACGACGCAGGCGATCTGTCTGTCTGGGAGGTCGCTGGAGCCGCAAAGTGATTGACGTCGCAATTGCTCGCCTGTCTGCGGCACAGTATCCGGCTTCCCCGCCCTATTCGCCCTCAGAGCGATATCCAGAGTATCCCTTCTCTGATCAAAGCGAAGAGCCAAACCTTGTCTATGCGGGGGTGCGCGAACTCTTCCTCCGCCTTGGGTACGACCAGGACCGAGCAGGGCTGCCGACGTGGAATCCGCTTGGCTGGCTGATTGAACCAGGCATGACCGTTGTCCTCAAACCAAACTGGGTGCTTAGCCGTCACAAGGAGGGGAAAAGCCTCTACGCGATAGTGACCCATCCCGCCGTGCTGCGCGCCATCGCCGACTATTGCTGGATCGCGCTGCGCGGCCGAGGACGCCTGCTGATCGCCGATGCGCCACAATACGACTGCAATTTCAGTGAGTTAATGGAGGCGACACGTCTTCCGGACGTCGTGGAGTTCTACCGTGCTGCTGGTGGTCCGGCGGTTGAGATCCTCGACCTCCGACGCTACTGGTCACGCTGGAAGCATTTTCCATCGTTGCTCGAGCCGCTCCCGGGTGATCCTGCCGGAAGCCTCCTCGTTGATCTTGGCGCCCGGAGCGCGCTCTACGGCAAGCCTCATCCCGAGAAGCTCTATGGTGCGGTCTATCATCGCCAAGAGACGATCGCCCATCATCGGGGGGCGCGTCATGAATATGAGTTATCTCGCTCTATCCTAACAGCAGACGTCGTTATCTCGGTTCCAAAGCTGAAAGTTCATAAAAAAGTCGGGGTGACCCTCAATGCGAAAGGACTAGTCGGGATCGCGACGAATAAAAACTACCTTGTCCACTATACGCTCACTCCTCCAAGCCAAGGAGGAGATCAGTATCCTGATGGACTGTTTAACCCGCTTGAGCGTGCCCTGATTATGCTTGAGCGCTGGATGTACGATCATCTGCTCGCTCCGCGCAAGCGTCCGCTTGAATATCTTCATCGTTCTATCTACGCCATTCACAATCGTACTACCCGCCGTCTTGGGCTCAAAGTGCAGGAGTGGAAACGCCAGCTCGATGCCGGCAATTGGTATGGGAACGACTCTGCCTGGCGAATGACGCTCGATCTCCTGCGCGCCTTCCTCTTCGCCGATCGCGACGGCGTGCTCTGCGACACCCCCCAGCGGCGCGTGTTTTCCGTGGTCGACGGCGTGATCGGCGGCGATGGATGTGGACCGTTGACTCCCGATCCTGTGCCGGCTGGAGTGCTCCTTGGCGGTCCGAACCTTCTTGCCGTCGACATTGTGGCAACACGGCTGATGGGGTTCGATCCTTCCAAGGTGCGCGTGCTTTCGGCGGCTCTCGCTGACCCGTATTTCGACTTTGGCCTCCGCGCCGTCACCGACATTCGCGTCCTCACAGATGACCCAGCGTGGGCGAGCTGTCTCACTGACCCGAGCAGCCGGTTTCTCGGCTTTCGCCCTCATCCCGGCTGGGTCGGCTATCTTGAGGTCCAAGACGCGTCAGCGGCCGTGGCGGAACAAAGGCTTTAGTGGAGAGAAGAATGACGAGGCTGTCCATTATCGGCCTCGGCAAGCTCGGGCTTTGCCTTGCTGCTTGCTATGCCGAGCGCGGCTTTGAGGTTCTCGGGGTAGACCTTGAGCAGCGCGTCGTCGACCATGTCAACGCTGGAACTGCTCCGTGGTTTGAGCCAGGGCTGGATGAACTGCTGGCGCGACACGGCGGGAAGCGGCTCCGTGCGACAACGAGCCATCAGCGGGCAATCGACGAGACAGAGGTGACCATTGTCTTGGTCGCTACTCCAAGCAATCCTGATGGGAGCTTTTCGAACCGTTTTGTTGAAGCGGCGCTCCGATCATTAGGTGAAGCGTTTCGTCGAAGTGAGAAATCGTATCACCTCTTTGTGATCAGCAGTACAGTGATGCCGGGTTCAGTGGAAGGGTCGTTCATCCCAATCCTTGAAGAGACTTCAGGTCGTAAGTGCGGAGTCGGCTTCGACGTCTGTTACGACCCGGACTTTGTTGCGCTCGGTAATGTCATCAAAGGATTTCTTCGTCCTGATCTTGTAGTAATTGGCGAGAGCAGCCCTGCTGCGGGCGAGCGCGTTGCCGCTTTGCATCGGCAGTTATGCGAAAATAACCCTGCTATTTCGCGAATGTCGATCATTAGTGCTGAGGTCGCGAAGGTCTGCCTCAACGCCTATATCACGCTCAAGATCAGTTTTGCCAATTCGGTCGCGAACTTGTGCGAGCATCTTCCTGGTGCCGATGTCGACGCGATCACGCGGGCGATCGGTGCTGATCGTCGGATCTCCCCTTACTATTTCCAAGGCGGTCCGAGCTATGGGGGAACATGTTTCCCACGAGATACCCGCGCGTATCTCACCCTTGCCGAGCGTCTCGGCGTCCAAGCGGAGCTTGTCCGCGCTGTCGAACAGGTGAATCGATACCAAGATGCACATCTTGCTGCTGTCGTTCGTGAGGCGCTTGCAGCTCACTCTGCAGAGCGTCGTACGGTCGGTATTCTTGGATTAGCTTTCACTGCGAACACACCCGTCGTCACCGAGTCGCCTGCAATCAAACTGATCCCTGCATTGCTTGCGGATGACGTGCGGGTTGTTGCCTATGATCGGCTAGCTATTGACAATGCGCGAGTAATCTTTGGCAGTGCTGTTGAGTATGCGAGTAGTGCGGCGGCTTGTCTTGCTGAGGCAGATGTAGTAGTTCTGACCCTCCGTGACCAAGAGCTTGTTGACGCGTTGATGCATTATTCCGATGGCCGCAGGCGCATCGTTGTTGACTGCTGGCGCCAACTCGATCCGCAGCATATGCCAGAAGCGCTGACTGTTGTCGCTCTGGGCCGCTATGGCAATAAAAGATAACTCGGGGCTGTCCAACATCGAACGGGAAAAGCCGAAATTAGGACAAGTTCTATTATCGTGAGAGAGGGTGATTGCATCTCGTTTGAGAATTGGTGCTACTCTTCTCCGGAGATTTTCCCCTTATGCGCATAATGATGCTCAACCATAATACGGCGTTTGGTGGAGGTACCTTTTTCCGGGCATTCCACGCTGGCCGTTATTTGGCGCGTTTTGGGCACACTGTGACCTTGCTTACCATCTCTCCGCGCGCTCGCTGGACGGTTCGCCGGGTGGAGCGCGATGGAGTGACAATTGTCGAAACGCCGGACCTGCTCTGGGGCGTCGGTCGGACTGGCTGGGACCTGTTTGATACGCTTGTCCGCCTTTGGCTTGTACGTCAGGCAGAGGTCGACGTTGTGCACGCTTGGGACTGTCGGCCTGTAGTTATTCTTCCGGCATTGCTTGCTCGGCGCCGTCTTGCGGACAAGGGAGGGCGCCTCGTGATTGATTGGGCGGACTGGTGGGGTCGGGGCGGAACTCAGGCTGAACGTCCTGGGCGAGCAAAGCATCTGTATGGTCGAGTTGAGACATTCTTCGAGGAGGCCTTTCGCACTCGGGCCGATGGTACGACGGTGGCAAGCCTAGCGCTGGCTCGGCGCGCGGATTGCTGCCGTCTAGAAACCCTCTCAGGTTTAGCGGCGGTGTGTCATCGGTTGAGCAGAGAGCATAGATACTAGGTGAGTAGTGAGAGGCTCTCTCGGGGCTCCTCAAGGTCCTTAGAGACGAAGAAAGGGAGAGCGCTTTCTTTCTAGGCGTCGCGTTACGCGCCGGAGAAGGTAGTCCCAATCGCCTTGGATCACGTAATAGCCAAAGCGACGTGCCCGCGCAGCGGCACTGAGAACCGGATAGGTCCACCGCGGCAGTCTCTTCCACGAGCCGAGATAGCGCTGGCGAATCGTATCGTGGCTGACCTCGATAGCTCGATAGGCTCCAGAGAAGTATTGGGAGCCTAAATGGGCGCGATAGTTGCCGAGGATACGTGGAATGAATCGAGCGTTAGCGATTCTTGCCGCCCGATAGATGAGATCGGTGTCGAAGTTATAGTCTACGAAGCGAATTCCGCCAATGGCGTCCCATAAGCGTCGGCGGAAGAAGGCCGCATGGTTCTGAAAGGGCAAGCCGTCGAAAAGCGCCAAACGGCTGCGTGTTAGCGGAACAAATTTCAAGACATCGATCTCGCGGCTGTGCTCGTCGACAAGCCGGATGTTGCCATAAACAAGGTCGATCTCCGGATGGCGGTGGAAGATCCGCATCACTTTGCCGAAGACCCACGGCTCGTAGTAGTCGTCCGCGTTCTGCCAGGCGACGATCTCGCCGGTCGCGCGGTCGAACCCTTTCTTGAGCGCGTAGCGGTGGCCCTCGTCCGGTTCACTCACCCAGTAGGTGATCCGCGAGGAATACCGACGGAGGATCTCGACAGTCTCGTCGGTGCTGCCGCCGTCGATCACCAGATACTCAATCTTCGGGTAATCTTGGTTGACAACCGACAGGATGGTCTGCTCAATGAACCGGCCATGGTTGTAGGAGGGCGTGATGATCGATAAAGTGAGCATTTTTACTCCAAGATAAGCAATGGAGAGTATACTAGTCACCCTAGTCTTTCATCGCTGGTGAATATTTTATGTTAATATCTCCCTCGAGGAAGCCGTGTAGGCGGGATAGAGAGGTATCGAAATATATCGGAGGAGAATATGAGCTTCGGGATACATATCAAGGACGTAGCATGGTATGACTTGCCCTTGCTCTGGCTGATACCACGATCTCCGAGCGGTCGACTTCGAGAACTGCTTATTGCTCGATATGGCTCGCGGCTTCCTCGCCAAGAAGCGCTTGCGTTATGTTCGTTCGAGGACCTGCGCTTTCATATGTATGTCCGCTCTTCAGACGAAGTAGGAAAGCATCTTCTTCTTGCAGGATTTTTAGAGCCGTATACCTCATATCTAATTTGTAATCTTCTGCGTCCGGCTGCGACCTTTCTTGACATAGGCGCAAATGTTGGATACTTCACAATTCTCGCAGCGCTTACTCAACCCCATTGCCGTGTCGTTGCGGTAGAGCCAGTTCCGGACACTTACTCGTTATTGGAGAAAAATAGTCTGATTAATAATCTTCAGAATATCGTATTGATCAATGCTGCTCTGGGGGATGCTACTGGAAAAGCCGTGATGCGTCTTGCCAATGACTCAGGCTTGGCGGCAGTTGCGCCTACATACCCAGACGGGGCGTGGGGATCGTCGGGAGACAACCAGTCAGTTGAGGTGGAACTGACAACGGTTGATGCATTATATCAGGAGAGGCACATCTCTCCTGTTAAGCTGGTGAAGGTCGATGTCGAAGGGTATGAACAATACGTTTTTCGAGGAATGTCTCGGGTTATTCAGCAGGATCGTCCGATCATCATTGCAGAGATGGAAGATCGGTGGCAGCAACGATATCAATACAACCTCGATCACGTTGTCCGGCAATTCTCGATGTATGAATATGAACTTTTTGCTCTTAGCCGTTATGGATTTCTGAGTCGCGAAGAAGTTGGTCGTTATCCTGGAATCGAGAACTATGTGCTGTCGCCAATGGAACGGCGATCAGAAGTCCTTCGCGGGGCAGCCCGCGCGTATGGTTCATGGGGGCGCCTCAAGGCAAAACTGCGGCGATATGCGCTGCCATTCTGGAGGCGCCTGCGTCGATAAAATTTCAGTCGCCGCAATTTTTGTTAGCTCTTTTCTCATTATGTTCTAAGTAGGCGCAATTCTCGCGAGATCAAGAATGGAAGAAGCCAGCTCATTACCAGAAGACGGCCAAGGCATTGGGAAGCTGCCATTCCTGCGAGGCCGAATAAAGGAACGAGAATAGCGCTGATGCCGATGAGGACAACTGCGCTGAGGGCAAAGACTCCGGCGCATAACCACGGCCGGTTGAGACCCATCAAAACACAGTAATGGAGATTGTCCCACGCATCGATGGCGAGAAAACATCCTGATAAGGCCTGAAACGCAAGTGTCGGAGCGACATCTGGAGTGATCCAGCGAGCGATAACCGGCTCGCCGGCGATCGCAATGCTGAGTCCGGCCACGGTGCCAAGCCCCATTACGGTGAGGCGGGTTCGGCGATAGATTGCAAGTATCCATGAGATATCGCGGCGGGCGCGCGCGTCCGCAATCGCAGGCCAAAGTGGCGTCGTGATCATTGTGACAAGCCCGATCGCAATAACGATCACCTGGCTCATGACAGCATAGCGTGCTGCATCTTGCGGTCCAACAATCCGTCCCACCAAGAAGGCGCCATACTGATGAAAGACATACGCTGCGAGCTGGCCGATAAAAAACGCTCCTCCGGTCGAAAGAAGGCTGAGGGCGACCTTCAAGCTGATTGCATTCCATCGCGGAATGAGATAGGGGCGACGAACGACCAGAGAAATTCCGTTAGCCACTCGCGTCAAGGCCATGGAGCCGTAGATTACAACGATTAGGATAACGACAGTGCTCCACCGCGGGATTACAAGAAGGAGCAAGGCGATCGTGAGGAGATTGCCGGCGATAGTCCAGAGATTTGACAGGTATTGGTTCTGGTACCCTGCCTGTGCCGCATCGACGACTGTTGAAACCAGATAAATGGCGAGCAAAATGCTCATGGCGATAAGGCCGTGGGTCAATTCTGTCTCATAGGCGAGAAGCTGCGAACCAAAAAGCCCTGGTATTCCAATGCTGGCGACTAGAGCAGCAGTAATCGCCAATGCCAGCCCTGCTGCTGCGCTCATCAGCAGCGCCGCGGTTGTCACAAGGCGTCGCTCTGCGTCCGGTCCTCCAGCGCCGCTCGCTAGCCGAAGCGTCAATCCCGGGCCAATCCCGACCCCGGACATCGTGATCCACGAAAGCGCTCCCGCCAGCACCGCATAGACACCATAGAGCTCGGCTCCAAGCGCCCGGATCGCTACCGGCATCGCGACCAGTTGGAGAATGCTCGACACGCCTTTCGACGCCAGCGAGGTGAGAAGGGAGCGGCTGAGCTGCCGTGTCCGCCATGCCGCGGCGTCGTCCCCTTCGCTCACAACCAGCCGGCGCAGCCGCGCAGGCAGCCAAGCAGTGAGCCGCGCGCTCATTCCGTCCTTCCCGGCGCGGCGGTCAGCGCGGTCGGCATTCGAACCGGTCAGCGTAGGGCGCAAACTCGCGCTCAAAGTACTGCACCAGCTCCGCCGGCGCCATCTCCAGCCAGCGCTCGTCGTTATACCAAAAGAGCGTGCGGCGCTCCGCCCGCTCAACATAGCCCGCGCGGTACGCCTCCTCCGCGCTTACCGCCGTCAGCCCAAATTCTCGGGGAACAAAAAAGGCGTTGCAGTATTCCACCCCTGTGAGCACATAGTCATACTTCGCGGCAAGACTGACCAGCGCGCTCAAGCTGCACCCGTAGAACGCCCCCCGCGGGTAGACCGCGCCAGGACGCCACCGCACCGCAAAATGCACCGGCGGCGGCATCTTCTCATTGAACTCCGAGCACACCACCGCCGGCCGATACCGGCCCCAAATCGCCTCAAGCACGTCGTAGTCGTAGCTGTCGATGTCGAGGCTGAGCACCCCAAACGACGGCGGCGTGTCGAAAGCGGCAAGAAGCGCGGTCACATTGGCGGGCGTGACCGCGCAGCGCACCAACGCCACCTCGCGAAGCCGGTGATAGGCGAGGCTGAGACCCGCAAACCGGGTCGGCTCCACCTCGATCGCGACGCCGCGCCATCCCTCCTCGAACAGCCGCCGGCAGTTCGACAGCCGCACCCCATCCGAGGCGCCGATGTCAACGCAAAACCGGCTGGAGGTCCCCGTGCGCCGGACCAGATCCGCGATAATCACCTCTTCGTCGTGCTGCGAATAGCGCGGCCGCTCCCCTGCACGTCCCGGCCGGCGCAGCGCAGCGCGGAGCGCGTGGCGCATCCCGCGGAAAAGCAAGACGGGCAGGAGAGGAAGTCCCGTCATCTCAAGTGCCGCACGAAGGCTCTGGTCCATCGCCGTCGGACTGCGCAGGCAAGTCGCCGCCGGATTATAGTTGCCGCGCTTTCCCCAACGCGGAGCAGCGCCTCGCTCTGCCGTCCCGAGCGAAAACGGCCCCTTCGCGCCCGGCGCGGCGCCGCTCCCCGCTACGCGACGGCGGCACAGCTGCCGACCAAAGAAGTGGTGGGCTATCGGGAGGATGATGATGAGACGCAAGAACGCTCCGCCGACGGAGGAAGAGCGAAAACCGCTGGCGCCGCTCGGCCAGACCTGCAATAGTCACCGCAGAAGAGCGCGCGCCGAGAGAAACGACGTGGAGATCAGCGCCTGCCTCGTTCCCCGCGCAAGCTCCCTCGCGGCGGCGATGACGGCGATCGAGCGGGCCCAGACCGGCCTCGCCCTCGTCGTCAACACCGACGGCGCGCTCGTCGGCGTCCTTTCCGACGGCGACATCCGCCGCGCGATCATCGCCGGCGCGCACCCCCACGACCCCATCGAGCGCTTTCTCACCGCCGACGTCCTCGCTCTGCCCGCGGCCGCAGCGGTCGACCAGCGCCGCGCGCTCGGAGAACATCCCTCCTTTCTGGCACGGCGGCCCCGCTGGATCCCGCTCCTCGACGAGCGCGGCCATCCGCGCGGTCTCCTCCCCCGGGCCGAGGTGGAGCCCCGCGCCGCCGCCGTCCCGGAGCCGCCTCCCCTCATCACCGTCTTCGGCGGGGCCGGCTATATCGGCAGCGTCCTCGTCCGCCAGCTGCTCGACGACGGCTATCGCGTTCGGGTTTTCGACCATGTCTACTACGACAAGACGTCGTTGGCAGACGTCGCCGCGCATCCCCGCTTTGAGATGGTAGTCGGCGATGTCCGTCATAGCGACGAAGTGGTCCCGGCGCTGGTCGGCGCCGACGCGGTTGTCCACCTTGCGGAGCTGGTCGGCGACCCGCTCTGCGCCCACGACCCGCTGATGACCCTCCAGATCAACTATCTCGCGACGGCGACGCTCGTCCTCGCCTGCCGCTATCTTCAGCTCAACCGCTTTGTCTATATCTCCTCCTGCAGCGTCTACGGCGCAAGCGCCGACCCCGACGCCATCCTCACGGAGGAGTCTCCCCTCAGCCCCGTCTCCCTGTACGCCAAACTGAAGATCGAGGCCGAACGCGTCATCGCCCAGCACCTCCACGACGCCTTCGCCCCCTGCATTCTTCGCCTTGGCACGGTCTTTGGGCTCTCGCCCCGCCCCCGCTTCGACCTTGTCGTCAACACACTGACCGCCCAAGCCGTGAACGAGCGCGCGATCGCAGTCTTCGGCGGCGACCAGTGGCGGCCGCATGTCCACGTCAGCGATGTCGCCCGCGCTATCCGCTGCTGCCTTCTCCTCCCTCTCGAGACCGTGCGCGGCGAAGTGTTCAACATCGTCACCGAGAACCTCACCGTCGACCAAGTCGCTGCCCTCGTCGCCGAGGAAGTGCCGGGCACAGTCATCAATCGCAGCGAGACCACCGTCGACCGCCGCAACTATCGCGTGTCGTCTGAGAAGGCGCGCCGCGTCCTCGGCTTCGACCCGCGCATCTCCGTCCGCGAAGGCATCCGCGAAATCGCCGCCGCGCTTCGCTCCGGCGCTATCACCAACTACGCCGACCCTCGCTACAGCAACATCTTGGCGTTCACCACGAAAGGAGGGGCGTAAAATGGCCCACTCACTCGTCGCCCGCCCCGCTATCGAGGGAGGATCCCCCGTCCGCGACACGTTCTTGCCGATCGCTGTCCCTCATATCGGCCCCGAAGAGAAAGCCGCTGTGATCGCCGCCCTCGAGAGCGGCTGGCTGTCGACCGGGCCGCAGGTATTTGAGTTCGAGCGGCAGATGAAGGCGTATGTGGGCGCAAAACATGCCGTCGCGCTCAATTCCTGCACCGCCGGCCTCCATCTCGCGCTCGTCGCCGCCGGCATTGGCCCCGGCGATGAAGTGATCACGACGCCCCTTACCTTCACTGCCACCGCGAACGTTGTCCTCCACGTCGGCGCGACGGTCGTCTTCGCCGATATCGATCCGCACACCGGCAATCTCGATCCCGCTGCGGTCGAGCGCGCCCTCACGCCGCGCACCAAGGCGATCATCCCGGTGCATTACGCCGGCTATCCCTGCGACATGGAAGCCTTCGACGCCCTAGCCGCCGGCCGCGACATCCTGCTCGTCGAAGATGCCGCCCACGCGATCGGCAGCCGCGTCAACGGCGTTCCTGTTGGGGCGGCCGCCCACCGGGTCGCCGTGTTCAGCTTCTACGCCACGAAGACGCTCACCACCGGCGAAGGCGGGATGCTCGTCACCGGACGCGACGACCTTGCCGAGCGGGTGCGTCTCCTCAGTCTCCACGGCATCTCAAAGGACGCCTGGAAGCGTCATTCCGCCGCCGGCTCGTGGTACTACGAGGTCTTGGCCCCCGGCTACAAGGACAACATGGGCGAACTTGCGGCCGCCCTCGGGCTCGCCCAGTTGGCAAAGCTTGAGCGCTTCATCGCTCGCCGCGAGGCGATCGTCCAGGCCTACAACGCCGCCTTTCGCGACCTCGAGGCGTTCCTGCTGCCAGCCGAACATCCAGCAGTGCGTCATGCGCGCTACATTTATCCCCTGCGCTTGCGGCCGGGCGCGCTCCGCATCTCCCGCAACCAGTTCATCGACGCGCTGCGCGCCGAGAACATCGGCACCAGCGTCTACTTCATCCCCGTCCATCTCCATCCCTACTACCGGACGACGTTTGGCTACCGGGAAGGCGACTATCCGCAGGCTGAAGCATTCTCGGCCTCGTCCGTGGCGCTGCCGCTCTTTCCGGATATGGGCGACACCGACGTCCAAGACGTGATCGACGCCGTCACCCGGCTGGTCGCCTATTACCGCCGCTAGCGCAGGGCGCCGCCGCGCCTCCCGCCGCAGTCGTCGCCCGCCCCGCCGATCGCGAATAATCCCGTCATGAAGCAGAGGGCCGACCGGTGACCCGTAGACGCCCCCTTCCTCGCCTGCCGACAGGGGTCCGCCTCCTCGGTTCCTGCTGGCGGCCGCTTGCGCTCGGCACGCTCGCGATGATGGCAGTGGGCAGCCTCACGCTGCTGCTCGCCGGCCACGTCGGCGCCGCGCTAAGCTCCCTGCCCGCGCTCGACCCCAGCCGCTGGCTGCCCGTTGCCGGCCTCCTCGCAGCGCGGACAGCGCTCGCGCTCGCCGGAACGGCCCTCCTCGGCTACACCGCCAACGAGTTCTCAACCGCGCTCCGCCTCGCTCTCCTGCGCCGCTCCCTCAACGCTCCGCTCGCCTTTCACGACGCCCGCTTCTCTGCCAACCTCGTTTCGGTCTTCGTCGCCGATATCGGCATGGCTCAAGAACTGCTGCGCGTGGTGCTCCCCGCGCTCGCCCAGCACGTGCCCACCATTCTCGTCGCCTGGGTCGTCCTCCTTGTCGTCGACCCGCACCTCGCGCTTGGCCTCGCCGCCCTCGGAGCGCCGACTGTCCTCGGGATCGCGCTCCTCGGCCGCGGCATTCGTCGGACAACGCTCGCTGCCCAAGAGACCGTCGGCCAATTAGCGGTTGTCGCCAGCGAGAGCGTCAGCGGGATCCGGACGCTCAAAGCGCTCGGCGGCCAGCACTTCATGATCGAACGGTTCACCCGCCTTACGCGGCAGCTCGATACGTGGCGTCGCCGCCGAACGGTGCTGAATGCACTCCTCGACGGCCTCGCCCCTGCGGGCATCATCATCGTCGCCATCGCCGGCGTCTTCCTTGTTCATGCCGAGCTCGCCGCCGGCCGGCTGACCACCTCCGCGCTCCTCACCTTCGCCTCGTTCGCGGCGGTGCTCGGCGCCAGCCTGTTTGCCGTCGTGCGCGCCTATGCCGGCCTCGAGCCCGTGATCGGCGCGATGCGCCGCGTGATCGCCCTCCTCGATGCCGCAGACGACGAGCCGACGGCAGGACAGCCCTTCCAGCGCGGTGCGGGATGCCTAACGCTCGACCGCGTCTCGTTCCGCTATCCAAACGGCGGCGGCATCCGCGAAGTGTCGCTCACGCTCGCGCCGGGCGAAGTGGTCGCCCTCGTCGGGCCGAACGGGGCGGGCAAGTCGACGCTTGTCAGCCTGCTCCTCCGCTTCTATCCGCCCGACGAAGGACGGATCCTGCTCGACGGGCAAGAGGCGCGGGAAATTGCGCTCGCTGAGTGGCGGCGCCAGTTCGCGCTCGTCACCCGCGACCCCGCGCTCTTTGCGGTCTCGATCGCCGAGAATATCGCCCTCGGCCGTCCCGGGGCGACCGAAGCCGAAGTCCGCGCCGCCGCCGAAGCGATGCGGCTCGATGCGCTCATCGACCGTCTGCCGGCGGGGCTGCACGCTCACGTCGGCGAGAATGGGGTCCAACTCTCCGCCGGACAGCGGCAGCGTCTCGTACTGGCGCGCGCCCTCCTGCAGGATCCCCTCATCGTCATCTTCGACGAAGCGACCACCTCACTCGACCGCGAGAGCGAGCAGGCGCTGCGCGAGGCGGTGGCACGCTGGGCAGGCCGGCGGACGATCATCCTCATCTCTCACGGTTCCCTCGACGGCTGGCCGATCACGCGCCAGATCCGGATGGAGAATGGCACGATTGTCAGCGACGAGCCGGTCCGCCCGCTGACGCCGGTCTGAGCCGGCGCGAGCGCCCCGCCTCTCGCCGCTGGGTGCCCGTGCCGCCCGCCTGCTACGATGACCCTCCCGGGGAGGCGAGAGCGAAGGGGAGAGCGGCCGGCATCGCGCGGACGCAGCGCTCTCGCCGGCGCCGCGCGCAGCGGCGAGGAGGCGTCCCCGGCGAGAGACCAAGAAAGGGAGCGACGATGCGAGCAGTCGTCTTGCGCGAGTATGGCGGCCCAGCAGCGCTGCGCGTGGAGGAGGTCCCCATTCCCGAGCCCGGACCAGGCCAGGTCCGGATCCGCGTTCATGCTTCGGCGATGAACAACTCCGATCTCCAAACGACCGAGGGACGCTACGGACGGCCGCCTCTTCCCCGCATCATGGGGCAGGAAGCCGCCGGCATCGTCGACGCGCTTGGCGAGGGCGTCACCGCCCTGCAGCCGGGAATGCGCGTCGTCGGACACGTCTGGGAGAGCTGGGCCGAATACGCGGTCGCTCCAGCGCAGGAGCTCGTTCCGCTGCCGGAGGCGGTTTCGTTCGAGGCAGCAGCGACCCTGCCGATCGCCTCCTACACCGCCAGTATGGCGCTCGTCAGCGCGGCGCGCCTGCAGCCGGGCGAGTGGGTGCTTATCAGCCCGGGGACCGGCGGCGTAGGAGTGATCGCAGTGCAGCTCGCCCAGCTTCTTGGCGGCCGCGTGATCGCGACGACCTCGGCAGCGGCGAAACGTCCTCTCCTGAGCGAACTAGGCGCGCAGCTTGTGCTCAACTGGGCGACTGACGACGTCGTCGCCGAGGTTCTCCGAGCGACCGCCGGCGAGGGGGTGCCGGTCGCGCTCGACGGAGGCGGCACCGTCACCTTCGCGCACTGCCTCGCCTCGCTCACCAATGCCGGCCGGCTCGTCGTCTACGGCTATACCACGGGGATGGAAGCGACGGTGCCGATCGGCCGCCTCCTTACGCGCAATATCACCATCTTCGGCATCGCGATTTGGACCAACCCGGCCTACTGGGACAATGTGGCGTTCTTCCGAGAGCGGGTCCTGCCGGCAGTTGCGGCGGGACAGATCCGGACGATCGTCGAGAGCGTGGTCCCGCTTGAGCACGCCGGCGACGGTCTTCGGCTGCTTGCCGAGCGGCGTGTCAGCGGCAAAGTGGTTATCACGCCGTAGGGCGTTCCCCCATCCGCGCGAAGCCTCGATGTGCGGGCGGAAGGCTCCTGAACAGAGAGAACAGCGCCACTGCCGACGCAGAAATGGCTATCCTGAAACTTTGGGGCGAACCGGAGATAGGGAAAAGCGACGCTGGCGCAGCGGCGGGCGTTCCCGGGTGAGGGTGTTGATATAATCGATCCAGCTTGCGCCCCGGGTGCCCGGGTTGGCGCACCATCAATCCTTCCGTGCGCCCGCCACGGAGAGGGGGCTGCTCTTGGACCAGGCTGCGCTACTGGCCGAGAACGTTATTACAAACGTTGAGCGAGTCATCATTGGGAAGCGGCGGGAAGTCGAGCTCGCTCTCCTCGCCGTGATCTGCCAAGGCCACCTCCTCGTTGAGGACGTTCCCGGCGTCGGGAAAACGACGCTCGCCAAGGCGATTGCCCGCTCGCTCGGCTGTACCTTCCGCCGTATTCAGTTCACGCCCGACCTGCTGCCGAGCGATGTCACGGGGGTCTCGATCTACAACCAGAAGAGCGGGGAGTTCGAGTTTCGGCCGGGCCCGATCTTGGCGCAAATCGTGCTCGCCGATGAGATCAATCGCGCCACTCCCCGCACCCAATCGGCTCTTCTCGAGGCGATGGAAGAGCGCCAGATCACGGTCGACGGCCGCACCTACCCGATGCCGCGCCCCTTCCTCGTGATGGCGACCCAGAACCCCATTGAGTATGAAGGCACGTTTCCGCTGCCCGAGGCGCAGCTCGACCGCTTCATGATGCGCATCTCGCTCGGCTACCCGAGCCGAGAGGATGAAATCGCGGTGCTCGATGCTCACCGCACCAGCCAGCCCATCGAGTCGATCAGCCAGGTGATCGACACTGAAGGCCTCCTGCAGCTGCAGGCAGCGGTCCAGCAGGTGCATGTCGACCGCGCGATCAAGGAGTACATCGTCGCCATCAATGAGGCGACCCGTCGTCATCCTGAGGTCTATCTTGGCGCCTCGCCCCGCGGGTCGCTCGCTCTCCAGCGCACCGCCCAAGGCCGGGCGCTCCTTCAAGGCCGCGATTATGTCACGCCAGATGACATCAAAGCACTTGCCGAGGCGACATTGGCGCACCGGCTGATCATCAGTCCGTCGGCGCGGATCAAGAACGTGAGCGCGCGCGCCATCATTGCGGAGGTTATCGACAGCGTGCCTGTCCCTGGCGCGCGAGTTCGGGCAGGCTGATGGGGCGCAACTGGCTGTTTGCTGTAGCCCTGCTGACGGCGAGCGTCGTGCTCGCTGTCGCCACGGGCTACAACCTGCTCTGGAAAGCCGTGTACTTCTTCCTGTTCTTGATCGCGCTCTCATGGGCGTGGACATGGCTGAATGTGCGAGATATTGAGGTGCGTCGGGACGGCCCAGAGCAGCGCGCCCAGATCGGCCAGACAATCAGCGAGCGCATCACGGTCCGCAATCGGAGCTGGCTGCCCAAGCCGTGGATCGAAATCCGCGACCATTCCACCCTTCCCGGCCATCAGGCGAGCATGGCAATCAACCTTCCTGCCCATGAGCGCCGCACCTGGCGCATTAGGACCCCCTGCACTCGCCGGGGGCGGTTCTCTCTTGGGCCGCTGACCGTGGTGGCGACAGACCCCGTCGGGCTGTTCCGCCGCGAGCGGCAGCTCGCCGGCTCAGGCACGCTGCTGGTCTATCCGCGCACGGTGCCCCTGCCAAACTTCACCCTGCCGGGCGGGGAGCTGTCCGGCGAGAGCCGGATCAAAACGCGCACCCATGCCGTCACGCCGAACGCGGCTGGCATCCGGGAATACGCGCCGGGCGACAGCTTCAACCGCATCCACTGGCCATCGACAGCGCGCACCGGCCGCATCATGGTCAAGGAGTTCGAACTCGATCCCTCCAGCGAAGTCTGGCTGGTGATCGACATGCAGCGCGAGGTGCAGCTCGGCGAGGGCGACGACTCCACGGAAGAGTACGCCATCACCATTGCCGCATCGATCGGACGCCGCCTCATCGAGACGAACCGCTCGGTCGGGCTCATCGCTTATGGGGCCACTCACGAGGTCATCCACACCGACCGCGGCGACCGCCAGCTGCAGAAACTGCTCGAGACGCTGGCGCTTGTTCATGCAACGGGCATCGTGCCGCTCGCCGAAGTGATCGCGGCCGAGAGCACCCGCTTCGGGCGCAATTCGACCCTTGTCGTTATTACCCCCTCCACCGATGAAGGCTGGGTGCGGTCGCTTCAGCATCAGACCCATCGCGGGGTCCGCGCAGTGGCGATCGTCCTCGAACCGGTCACCTTCGGCGGCGAGACCGAGGTGATCCACCTCCTCGGGAGCCTCGCCGCCGCGGATATTCGCACCTCGCTCGTCAAACGGGGCGACGACCTCGACCAAGCCCTCTCTGCCCGGGCGAGCCATCGGATGGTCTAACGGAGGCGCCATGAGCACCATCGCAGCGCGTTTCGGCGCAGACTCAGTCGGCGAACTTCTGCTCTCCGCGCTTCGCCGTCTCTGGCCGCGAGAAGGCTTCCTCACCGTCGCCCTGCTCTTCTTCACGATGCTGAGCGGCGTCTGGTCAGTTGAGGCCGCCGGCTGGGTCGACCGGCTGCCGCCGCTCGGCCTCGTGCTGCTCGGCGCAACGGCGATGGGGTTCGTCTTCGCCAAAACCCGCCTCCAATGGTGGCTCTGTCATCCGGTCGGGCTGCTCTACGGAACCGTCGTCTCTGTCTGGGCGACAACCTCCCTCATTCCGCTGGAGGAGCTGAGCGACCGGATTGTCGACCTGATCATCCGGCTGAACGCTTGGGGCTATGCCGCGCGGACCGGCGGCTACAACACCGACGCCCTCGTCTTCGTCTTTTGGGTCTGCGCCCTGACCTGGCTGATCGGCTACTTCTCAACGTTCGTCGTCTTCCGCCTCCACCGCGTCTGGCTGGGCATTCTGCCCAGCGGGGTCGCCATCCTCTTCAACCTGCGGTTTGCCCCTCCCCAAGCGACCGTCTGGTTTTTCTTCTATCTCGCCTTCGCGCTCCTGCTGCTGGTGCGGTTCAACGTCTTCCAGCAGCACGAACGCTGGAAGCGCGCGCGCGTCGACTTTCAAGAAGGGCTCGGCTTAGGGTCGCTGCCCGAGATGTCGCTCTACGCGCTGCTCATCTCGCTCTTCGTCTGGCTGATGCCCTCGGGCGGCGTGGCGCCGCTCATCTCAGAAGTGTGGAATGCCATCACCGGGCCTTACAACGACTTCGCAGTCGAGTTCAACCGGCTCTTCGCCAATCTGAATACGACCCAAGAAGGCCCGTCGACCACCTTCAGCCGCGCGCTCATCTTGAAAGGGCCGATCAAGCTCGGCAGCGCGGTCATCATGTATGTCCAAGCAGACCAGCCGATCTATCTTCGGGCGACGGTTTACGACATCTACAACGGCCGCGGGATGATCACGGGGGAAAAACAGACCCTCAACTTTCCGCCGGGCGCCGAGGCGCCTCCGCCGACGAAAGACTATCGCTCGCGGAAGGAGCTGACGCAGAAGGTGACGCTCCGCGCGACGCCAGGGAACGCGATCTTGGCAGGCGGCATTCCCCTGCGCGCCAGCCAGCGTGCCGTCGCCGAGGTTGACAAGCCCCTCTCCTACTTCTTGTCGCTCGACGACACCTCGACCGACTCCTCGCTGCCGGCCCAAGTGCGCAGCGCGGCGCCGCAGATCCGCGAGGTGTTCCTGCGCTTGCGCCAAGAGGGCCGGCTCGGCGCCTCTCCTGCAGACTTGCCGGCGGAGATCGCGCGCTCCCTGCCCAACGATCTCCGCGTTGCAAACTATTTGCTCCGCGAAGGCCGCGTTGCCGGCCTCGAGCTGCAGTTCGTCAGCCCCTATCCGATCGATTTCACCTCTGTGCGGGCGCCGGGGCGCGGGCGCGCGCCCAGTCAATACTCCGTCGTCTCCTCGGTCTCGATCGCGTCAGAGCGGGAGCTGCGCAACGCCAGCACCGACTATCCCGGGTGGATCACTGAGCGCTATCTCCAGCTTCCGCCGAACGTGCCCGAACGCGTGCGCCGCCTCGCTCAAGAGCTGACTGCCGGCGCGACCAATCCGTACGACAAAGCGACCCGGATCCAAGATTACCTGCGCTCCTTCCGCTACAACGAGAACATCGAGGCACCTCCGCCGAGTGTCGACCCAGTTGAGCATTTCCTGTTCACGATGCGGGAAGGCTATTGCGACTACTTCGCCACCGCAATGGTCGTCATGCTCCGCTCGCTTGGCATTCCGGCCCGGATCTCCGCCGGCTATTTCACCGGCGAGTTCGACTCAAACCGCGGCTACTACCTTGTGCGCGAGGCGAACACCCATGCCTGGCCGGAGGTGTTCTTCCCTGACTATGGGTGGATCGAGTTCGAACCGACGCCGTCCCGTCCTCCCATCCCCCGCGGCGCCGGGACTGATGACGGCGACGCGATGACGAGCGGCCCCTCAACTGCGGCAATGCCGGGTGACCTCGAAGATCCCGGCTTCATCGAGGATGACTTCGGGCTCGGGCTGATCGGCGGCGACGTCGAGGAGGAAGGCGCTCCCATCTTGCCGCTTCTGCTGCTGACCCTGCTCGCCCTTACTGGCGCCGGCGGCTGGTACTTCTGGCAGCGCGGGCTGCGCGGGCTGACCAGCGCCAACCTAGTCTACGCGAAGGTGACCCGCTTGGCCGCGATTGCGTACCGCCCTCAGCGCGAGGCCGAAACGCCGGTCGAGTACGGCCGGGCATTAGCCTCCCTCCTTCCGGGCCGCGAACGCGCCGTCGCTCAGGTAATGGACGGCTACACCGCCGCCCGCTACAGCCGCACCGGCCCCACGCTGGCTGAAACCGTCCGTCTCCGTCGTGCGTGGCAGGAGCTGCGGAGCGCGCTGCTGCTCCTTATCGCGAAACGACCGTTCCGTCTCTTGCTCCGCCGGCGCTTCTTCCGACCGCCGCGCTAGCCCTGCCCGGCGCGCTGCGGGACCTCAGCAGTCGCCTCAATTCGTGGAAATTCCCTATCATTGACGCTATCCACTGGTATCATCGTCACATGATCGTTGACAACGCGCTCAGCCTGCCCGCGGCGCTCCTCGAGTCCGATGCCTATCTGCTCGGGCGGGTGCGGACGCGCCTGATTCGCCGGCTCGCTGAAGAGCATGCGGCGCTTGGGCTGCGGATCGGGCAGGGCGTCATCCTGATCTGTCTCGAGGAGCTGGGCCCGCTCAGTCAGCGCGACCTCGCCCAGCTGCTCGATGTCGACCCAAGCGATCTGGTCCGTCACCTCGATGACCTTGAGGCAGGGGGCTTCGTCGAGCGGCGGCCGGACCTCTCCGACCGTCGTCGCAATCTCCTCGTTATCACTGCGCCGGGGCAGATGCTGCGCCGCCGCTATGAAGCGATGATCGCTCGCGTCGAGGAGGAAATCTTCGGCGTCCTCGAGCCTGACGACCGCCTGACGTTCCGCCGTCTCCTCCGCCGCCTTGCCACTGCGCCTGCGGCGGCGGACGCGGCCCAGATGAGAGAAGCGCGGGAGGGAGAGCGCTGATGGATATCGGGATTTCGCTGACGCCCAATCGCAACCGGGGCGCTGACCCGCATGAGGCGGTGCGCCATCTTGTCTGGGCGGCGCGCTACGCCGACGAGCACGGCTTCGACTACATCTGGAGCACAGAGCATCATTTTACTGATGTTGCGTTCAGCAGTTCGCCGAGCGTGATCCTCAGCCACTATGCCGCGATCACCGAGCGTGCCAAGCTGGGCTACGCGGTGGCGATCCTGCCCTTTCATCATCCCATCCGGCTTGCGGAAGACCTCGCCTGGATCGACAACTTCTCGAACGGCCGCCTCGTCGGCGGCGTCAGTCCGGGATGGGCGGCGTACGAGTTCAGCGTCTTCGGCATCCCTCTCGAAGAGCGGCGCGAGCGGTTCCTCGAAGCGCTTGCCATCCTCCGCAAGGCGCTGGCGGGCGGGAAGTTCAGCCATGAAGGCCGCTTTTGGACGATCCCCGAGACGCGGCTGATGCCGCCGCCGCTCCAGCCGGGGGGACCAAAGTTCGTCTCGGCGACCACCTCGCGCGACGGGCTGATTCAGACCGCCAAGCTTCGCATCAGCCCGCTCCTCGGCTTCGACCCGCCGTCTGGCCTCCGCGAACTGCGCCAGCTCTATATCGACGCGGCGCGCGAGGACGGCGCGACGGAGGAAGAGCTGGCCGACCTGCTCACGCGGTTCGGCGCGCTCCGGCGCGTCATCATCCGCGACCGCGACGAGGAGGCGGAAGAGGAGGCGCTCGAAGCGGCGGGCGGGTTTGCGGCAAGCTCGGCCACGCTGCGGGTCGATGCGAGGACCGGCCAGCCGGTCGAGGGGATTGTTCGGCGCCGCGGCGACGCCGATGCCGGCAAGGACCCGCGGCAGTCCTATGCCTTCCAAGGCACCCTGTGGGGAACGCCCGACACGGTAGTCCGCCGGCTCCTCGAACTGCGCGAGGTCGGGCTTGGCCATGTCGTCCTGCAGTTTCACAGCCCCACCCGCGATCCCGACGGGGTGAAGGAGAACATTCGCCGGTTCGCGCGCGATGTGCTCCCGGCCTACCGTGCCGCAACGCGCGCTCTCGCCGCGGTTCGCTGATCGCGCGCTCCACTCGCGGGCAGCCGCCGGACCGCGACGACAGCGGTTGTGGGGCGCTGCGCGCTCTTCTTTGGGAGAAGAGCACAAAAATCAGGACCCTCGGCCACGGTCCTAGGACTCGCCGGGCGCGAAAATAGCGACGAAGTACCAAGTGAACCCAATGGGGGCTGCCGGCTGTCGCCCAAAACGGCTCCCCATTTTGGGCTAATATTGTACGCTAGGGTGCCGAAGCCCCTGAGGACAGGGAAAAGGGTACCCGCAATAACACCGCCGAGCTGCAGCGCAGGCGGTTCGGCTGAGGACCGTCGTGAGGATGAGGAGGAATCGGTCTCAGCGCGGCCTCGCGAACGCTCGCTCTCCTCGCCGGAGCGGGTGGCGCTTTCGGCGATATCTCGGCAGCGCCCTCCCGCCTGCCCTCGACCATGTCATCGCGCTCATCCCTGACCCCTTCCTCATCGTCGGTCTTGATGGGCGCATCCTCGGGTGGAACGCTGCGGCCGAGCGACTGTACGGCTACGCGGCGGAGGAGATCATCGGCGCCTCGATCGTGCGCTTGGCGCCGCCTGGGCATCCTGACGATCTCGCGCTCGCGCTCGACCGCTATTTTCAAGGCCTGCCTCCTCAGCCGGTCGAGACCGTCCGCCTCCGCAAGGACGGCACGCCGCTGGCGGTGCGCATCACGCTCTCCCCAGTCCGCTCGCGCGCCGGTCGCTTGACCCGCATTGCCGTGCTTCACCGCGCGCTGGCTGATCCTCGCGGCGTCCTCTCCGAGCACGACGACCAGCTCGCGCAGGCGGTATTAGACGGCGCTCCGGTCGGCGTTCACTGGGTCCGCGAAGACGGCACGATCCTCTGGGCCAACCGCGCCAAGCTCGAAATGCTGGGCTACGCCGCAGACGAATACATCGGGCGGAACCTTGCTGAATTCGCGGTTGACCCAGACGCAGTGCGAACGGCGCTCGGTCGGGTCCGAGGAGGCGACGTCCTCCGGAATGTCGAAATCGGCTTGCGCGCCAAGAATGGCGCCCTCCGGACGATGCTCGTCAGCTCAACTGCCTGCCGCCAGGGTGATGCCTTCGTTCACACCTCCTGTTTCAGTGTCGATATCACTGAGCGGAACGACGCCGACGCTCAGTTGCGCGCGCGGGAGCAGCAGTTCCGCACCGTGGTCGAGAAGGCGCCGGTCTTCATTTGGATGACCGCGCCGGACGCCACAATCACGTTCCTCAGCCGGCCGTGGTTCGACTTCACGGGCCGGCCGCTCGATGAAGCGTTTGGCGACGGCTGGGTCGCCGCTATTCATCCAGATGACCTTCCCGCCGTTCTCGATCGGTATTGCCAGGCATTCGACCGCCGTGAGCCCTACGTCGTTGAATACCGCCTCCGGCGCCGCGACGGCGCCTATCGCTGGATGCTCGACCGGGGCATGCCGCTCGTTGACCCGGCGGGCGAATTTGCCGGCTATCTTGGCGCGGCGGTCGACATTACGGAGTTCCGCGAAGCGGCGGAGGAGCGAGCGCGCGCGGCTGCGCGCGACGGCCGGGTTGAGGGCGTGCTCCTGACGGCGCGCGAGATGTCTCACCTGCTCAACAACAGCATCACGAGCGCCATCGGGAGCTTGGAACTGCTCGCCTACGACCCGACCAACGAACGGTATCAGGCGCTGATCCCCGGCGCACTCGCTAGCCTCGAGACGGCGGCGCGCTACCTGCGCGATCTTCAGAACATCGTCCGGGTCGAGACAAAGCAGACCGCGGTCGGCGAGGCACTCGACCTCGGCCGCTCGACCGCCTAGCGCCTGCCAGAAAGCGTCCGCCTGCCGGAGAAGAGCGTCCTCGCCGCCGCTTCTTCGTCGCGCAAGGCTGGCGGGGGCATCGCGCTGCCGAGAGGTGTCTCGGACAAGCGCTCGGCGAGAAGTGTGCCTACGGCCGTCCGCGCCGCCGGAATGGCAGGGTCATGCCGAACAGGATCCCGCCGACCAGCCCGAGATAGAGCGCAGCAAAGAGGAGGAAGAAGAGCGTGGCGACCGGGCCGCTTGAAGCGCCGGTGAGGGCATGCGCCGCGCTCTTCGCTGCCAGACCGGGGAGATAGAAAAAAAGCTGGCCGCCGGTCGCGACGAGCCAGACTGCCAGGGCAAAGAGCGCCAGCATGCTGGCGGCGCGAACGACCCAAAGCAGCAGCCGCACGAGACGAGTATCCCCCATTGCGAGCGGTCACGCAAACGGTCAAGCGGCTGATTCCTGCGCCGCTCTCGCGCCGGCGCCCGGAACGCCTGAACTCCCCCTGCCCTTCCCCCTGACTGAAGTGGGAAGAAGCTACTACACTCACGGGCTGTGACCCGAACGCGCTGGCTTCTCGGGACAATCGTCGGGCTCTTCCTCGTGCTCGCGCTCGGCTATTCGGTCGTCATCCCGCCGTTCGAGGCGACGGACGAGGTCTCCCATTTCGAGTACGCCCAATTTCTGAAAGCGCACGGCCGTCTGCCCCGCCAGTCGCACGACCGCAGCCAGCTCGAGAACGTCGTCGCGCACAACCCGCCGCTCTACTACATCGTCGTCGCGCTGATCACAACCCCGGTCGACGCGAGCGATCTCGCCCGGATCGCTCCGCTCAACCCGGATTTTGTCTGGGGCGACCTCAACGCCGGCGGACCCTTCGTTCATCTGCACGATCCTGCGGCGGAGCAGTTCCCGTGGCGTGGCGCTCTCCTCGCGCTCCATTTGGCGCGGCTCGTCTCGGCGGCGGCGGGGGTTGGCTCGGTCATCGGCGCCTATCTCATCGGCCGGCGTCTCCTTCGGAGTGAGGCCGGGGGCTTGGCCGTCGCTGCGCTGCTTGCTTTCCTCCCCTCCTTCCTCTTCACGTCGGCGACCGTCCACAACGATGCGCTCGTGACGATGTTCGGCATCCTTGCGCTCGCTCGCCTGCTGGCACTCGCCGAGGAAGATGGGCGCTGGCAGCAGTGGGGGATCGCCGGCGCCCTCATCGCCGGCGCTGCCCTGAGCAAGGTCGTCGGCTTTCTGCTGCTGCCCCTCGTCGGTCTCGTCGCGCTCTTCGTGTGGCGGCGCCGCGGTCTGCGGCCGGCGCTCGGCGGCGCCGCCCTCGCCGGCGGCACGGCGCTGGCTCTGACGGCGCCGTGGCTCGCGTGGAACCTTGGCAACTACGGCGAGCCGTTCGGCTATCTGCTCTTCTCGACCAATCCGCTCTTTCCGATCCGCGATGAGCCGCTGCCGCTGCCCCGCATCATCGACGACATGGGGCCCCGCTCCCTGCTTTTCCTGACCTCGCTGCTCGCGTTCGGCTATATGGACCGGTTTGGGCCCCCCTGGCTGTACGATCTCGGCCGCCTCGCTGTTCTGCTGGCGATTGGCGGGCTGCTTCTCCGGCTGGCGCGCTGGCCAGAAGGGTCGGCGCGCGCCCTCGCCCGCCCTGCTGTCATTGTCGGCAGCGCCGCGCTCGCCCTCTTCCTCCTCGCGCTCGGCCGCTATATCCAAACCTTTCTCTCTGGCGGGCATGGCCGCTATCTCTTTCCGGTGGCGCCGGTGATCCTCGCCGGACTGGTCGCGGGCTGGAGCGCGCTGCTGCCGCAGCGAGCGCGCTCGCTGGCGCTCGCCGCCGTGGCGAGCGGCGTGGCGCTGCTTGCCCTCGCGACCCCGTTCTTTGTTATCGCGCCCGGCTACGCGCTTGCCGGGGAAGTGAGCGCGGAAGCGGCGGCGGCGCTCCCGCAGGAGCCGATCGCGCGCTTTGGAGACGCGATCGAACTCGTCGCCGCTGCAGTCGCGCCGGCGACGGCGCGCCCGGGCGAGCCGGTAACAGTCGCGCTGACGTGGCGCGCTGCAGCGCCGGTTGGGCGGAGCTATCACGCGTTCGTTCAGCTTGTGGGGCCGGCAGGAGGAGCAGGCGGCGTGAACGCGGCACCAGGCGGCGGGCTGGCGGCGACGGTCCGCTGGCGGCCGGGCGTTGTCATCGCCGACCGCCTTGCGGTGCCGGTGGCGGCCGATGCTCCGCCGGGGCTCTATGAGGTGTGGACGGGGTTCTTTCATCCGTCCAGTGGCGAGCGGCTGCCGGTCACCGCGGGAGGCGACCGCGGCGGCGCGACGGTTGTCGGGCGTGTCAAAGTGCCGCCGCCAGCGAGTGACCCGCTTCCTGTGCCGCTAGGCGTGGTCTATGGGAACGAGATCCTGCTGGAGGGACGGGGAGAGCTCCCAGAGCGGTTGCTCGGAAGCGAACTGGCGGTTTCCCTCGCGTGGCGGGCTCTCGCGCGGCCGACGGCAGACTACAGCCTCTCGCTCCAGCTCGCGGGCCCGACCGGCCTCGTCGCTCAGGTCGATGGCCCGCTCGGCGGCGCTCTCCCCACCTCGGCGTGGGAGCGGGAGGAGCGCATCGTGACACGCAGCACCCTCCCGCTTCCCGCCGCCCTGCCGGCGGGAACTTATACCCTGCACGCAATCGTCTATCGCTTGGCGGATGGAAGCCGTCTGCGCGCTGGCGCGAGCGACGATGCGCCGCGGATCGCGGATGTGACGGTCGGGAGGCCCTGATGCGCTGGTGGGTTGGGTGTCTCGTCGGGGGACTGCTTGCCTGTTTTGTCTGCGCCTGTCTTGGCGGCGGTCTCGCGCTGGTGGCGGCGCAAGGCGGCGGCGCCCAAGCGTTCGGACAGCTGCGGGTTCCCGGTGCAGCGCGCGACCCTGTCATTTCGGCGGAGGCGGCGGCCTCCTTTGACCGCAAGGTCACCGAATTTAACCAGCAGTTAGCGCGTCGGGGCGCCCAGCCAGCGACTGTGACCCTCACCGCTGATGAGGTGAGTTCGCGGCTGGCGACCGCGCCCGAGCTGAATGAGCTCCGGCAGGCAGGCTTCGAGCTGGTCCGTCTTGTTGTCGACTTCCGCGACAATCGCGCCCATTTCGCGGGGCAGGTGCGGATGACCGACGGCGGTCAGACGTTTGGCGTCACCGGCAGGCTGAACGCAGTGCCGGTGCGCGGGGGGAATGCGGTCCGGTTCGATTTCGATGAGCTGAACTTGGTCGGCCTGCTCCCCATTCCGATCCCGCTGACAGGCTTCATTAACAACAGCATCCCGGCGGCAGACCGCGAGGTGGAGCTGCCGTTCATCCTCGAGTCGATCCAGATGGCGAATGGCCAGTTGACAATTGTCGCCCGGCCGAAGGCATGACGCTCACCCTCATTCTGGGCGGTGTTCGCAGCGGCAAAAGCGCGTACGCCGAGCAGCTGATCGCCGGTCCGGCGGTCTACGTGGCGACACTGCGCGCCGACGATGAGGAGAGCCGTCTGCGCATCGAGCGTCACCGGGCGCGTCGCCCGGCGCATTGGCGAACGGTGGAAGCGGTCGACCAGATCGCGAAGCGCGTCGCCGCCGAGCCGGACGGCACGGTGCTGCTGGATGGCTTCGGGCTCGTTGTCGGCGCGGCGTTGGAGACGGCTGCCCCCGCGCAGCGCGTTGCGGCCGAGGTGGCCGGCATTGTCGAGGCGAGCCGCCACCGCGATTGGATCGTCGTGTCGGAAGAGGTAGGGCTGTCGCTCGTTGCGCCAACCCCGCTCGGCCGGCAGTTTCAGGACTTGCTCGGAGAAGCAAATCAGGCGCTTGCCCGCGCTGCTCGCCGCGTGGTCTTGGTCGTCGCGGGGCGGACGGTGGAGTTGGCATGACAGTGTGGACGCCTGCTACCGCAGGCGAACTCGTGCAGGGCATGATCGACGGGATTCATGTCCATGTCAGCGCGCCGATAGATTGGTATGTTGCGGCCGAGATGGATCTCGATGGCCGGCCGCTGCGTGGGCCGACGGGGCGGCCGAAAGCGCTCGCAGCGCTCCGAACATTCCTCGAACGCCGCGGGCTGCCGGCGCGCGGGATGCTGCGGCTCTGCTCGACTGTTCCGCCCGGCAAGGGGTTGGGAAGCAGCACCGCAGATATCGGCGCAGCACTGTTCGCCGCGGCGCGTGCCTTTGGGGTTGCTCTCAGTGCTGAGGAGGCAACGCGCCTCGCGTTGACCGTCGAGCCCACGGACGGCTCGCTCTTTCCCGGAATTGTCGTGTTCGACCATCGAGACGGCCGCTGGCTGGAGCCGCTCGGCGACCCCCCGCCCGTCGCGGTTGTCCTCCTCGACCCGGGCGGCACAGTCGACACCGTTGCCTACAATGCCGTCGACCGGTCGGCGGCGCTTGCGCGCCATGAGCCGCAGACCCGCGAGGCGGTGGCGATGGTGCGCGCGGCGCTGCGCGCGGGCGATGTCGCGCTGTTGGGGGCGGCGGCGACGCTCAGCGCGACGACCCACCAAGCGCTGCTGCCGAAGCCGCTGCTCGCCCCGGCGCTTAGCGCGGGCCGTGAAGCGGGCGCGGTCGGGGTCTGTGTTGCGCACTCCGGCACCGCGATCGGCATCCTGTTCGATGCGCGGCGCGCTGACGCCGAGGCAGCATGCCGCTGGATCGCGCGGCGGCTTGGCTGCCCGGCGCGCCTGGTCCGGCTCGTCTCGGGGGGACCGCGCTTCTCTCGCGCGGAGGTAGCGTCCGGCGCGCTCCTTCCCGTATCATAGGCCGGGCCGCCAGCTTGCTCGACCCATCCCGACCCCGCGACGCGGTCGACCACTCCATCACCCGAAAGGGATGAGTTCGTGCATATCGCGATTATTGGTCAGCCGCTGAGCGGCAAGAGCACCGTGTACGAAGCGCTGACCGGCGTGATCAGCGAGCCGGTGGGCAGCGGTCCGCCGCTCAGCGCGGTCAAGGTGCCGGACCCGCGCTTGGATCGGCTGACCGCGATGTTCCAGCCGAAGCGGAAGGTGCCGGCGGAGATTTCGTTCGCCGATGTGCGCGTTGCCGGCGCGGCCTTCACCAAGACTGAAGGGCTCTCCGCCGCGTACGTCGAACAAATCGCCAAAGCAGACGCCCTGCTGCTCGTGGTCCGCGCCTTTCCCGACGAGTCGGTGCCTCACCTTGAAGGCACCATCGACCCCTGGCGCGACCTCGCGACGATGCTGGACGAGCTTGCCTTCACCGACCAGCTGCTTCTCGAGAAGCGCTTGGCGCGCATTGCCGAGATGGTCGGGAAAGTGAAGCCGGCCGAGCGGGAAGCGATGGAGCGCGAGCGCGCCCTCTTGCGCCGGCTGCTCGACGGGCTCGAGGCGGGCATGCCGCTTCGCGATCAGCAGCAGGATGAGGACGAACGGAAGCTGACGCGGCACTACCGCTTTCTGACCGCGAAGCCGTTGCTGGTGGTGATCAACCTCGGCGAGACCCAGCTCGACCGCGCGGCGGCATTCGACGCCGAGCTTGCGGGCCGGCTGCGGGGCGGCGCAGTGCTCGGGGCGAGCATCGCCGGCAAACTCGAGCGCGAGCTGGTCCAGCTGGAGGGTGCCGAAGCGCGCGAATTCCGCGAAGCGCTCGGCCTCGCTGAGCCGGCGCGAGACCGGATCATTCGCGCCGCCTATCGGCTGCTGGGACGGATCTCGTTCTTCACGGTCGGACCAGACGAGTGCCGCGCCTGGACCATCCCCGCGGGGACCCTCGCGCCGCGGGCGGCGGGGGCGGTTCACAGCGACTTCGAACGCGGCTTCATTCGCGCCGAGGTCGTCCGCTACGAGGATCTCGTGGCGGCGGGCAGCCTCGCCGAGGCGCGCAAGCGCGGTTTGCTCCGGTCGGAAGGCAAGCAGTATGTCGTCCAAGATGGCGACGTGATCGAGTATTTGTTCAATGTCTAATCCGGAGAGCGGCTACGATATCCGCCTCGCCCGTCCTGAAGATGTGCCGCGGCTACGCCAGATCCGCGTCACTGCTGCCAATCCGGAAGGCAAGCCCGGACGGAAAGGCTTTGCCGACGCGATTGACCGGGGCGAGGTGCTGGTGATGGAGCGCGTCGACGGACGCGGGGAGCCGGAGCTGCTCGGGTTCATCGAGTGGCGCAGCCGGACCGACGGTTCGGTCACGATCCGTGATTTTGGCACGGTTGGCGATGCGCCAGAACCGGTCATCATCAAGCGGCTCGTGCGCGAGATGCTGCGCAGCGTGCCGGCGCGTCCCGGCGAAGTCACCCTCAAGCTGCGCGCCAACCTCGAGCCGTGGACCTCGATCGTCCAAGAACTGCCTGGCTTCACGGTCAGCGAGCGCGAATTCAGCCGCGGCGTCTGGTGGACGATCTGGGTGTGGACGGGGGAGCCGCCGCCGCGCCGTCCTGAGCGCGCTTCCCGCCGCCGCTAGAGAACACCCTGCGTCCCAGAACTCCCCGAACGCGTTTTCCGCGCAGAGAACTCCACCCACAACGCGCTCCTGAGGCGGGGAGACCCGAGAGTAGAGTTCGCGTCTTCGAGCCGTTCAATTGTCGGGTTGAGCTATCATCGGCCTGAGCGCAAGCAGGCAGGAGGACGCGATGCTCGATCTCGACTTAGCGACGCTGCTGCAGGTGTGGGGAAAGACCGACCGCTCGAAGCCGCATCCGCGCCCGTTCCATCCGCTCCTCTGCCATCTCATCGATGTCGCGATGGTCGCGCTGGCGCTTTGGGAGGAAGGGCTCACCTCGGCGCGAACCACGTGGCTCGCCCAAGCGCTTGGTCTCGCGCCGGCCGATGCCGGACGCTGGGTCGCGTTCCTTGCGGGAGTGCATGATCTTGGTAAGGCAACCCCCGGCTTTCAGGCGAAGGATTCGGGGGGCGAACAGCGTCTCCGCGCCGCGGGCCTCCTCGACGCCGTCGTTGCTGAAGCGCCGCACGGCCTGCTCTCCACCGACCTGCTGCGCAGGCTGCTGGTCGGGTTGTCCCCACGCACGTGGGGGTGAACCGCGGTCGATGGCCACGGCCTCGTCATCCGCTACGCGGCTCGGCTTGCCTTGCATGACGTCTCGGTCCGGCTGCGAGAACGCGCAATCACGGCGCTCGTCGGGCCAAACGGCTCGGGGAAGTCGACGCTGCTGCGGACGATGGCGCGCCTCCTTCAGCCAGAACGCGGGGTCGTGCTGCTCGACGGCCGCGCGATCACCTCTCTCCCGACCCGCGAGGTCGCCCGCCGCCTCGGGGTTCTGCCCCAAGCGCCATCTGCGCCGGCCGGCCTGACAGTCCGCGAACTGGTCGAGCAGGGGCGTTTCCCCTACCTCGGCCCCCTTCGGCTGCCGGGTGCGCGCGACCGCGAGGCAGTTGACCGAGCGCTCGAGATGACGGAACTGACCGCCTTTGCCGACCGGCCGCTCGACACCCTGTCCGGCGGAGAGCGGCAGCGGGCGTGGATCGCGCTCGTCCTCGCGCAGGATCCTGCCGCCCTCTTGCTCGATGAGCCGACGACCTATCTCGACATCGAGCATCAGCTCCAGGTGCTCCAGCTGCTGCGGCGGCTGCCGGAGGAGCGGGGCATGACCATTGCCGTTGTGCTCCATGATCTCAATCACGCGAGCCGCTTCGCTGACCGGATTGTCGTCCTTCAGGAGGGCAGGGTCGTAACGGAAGGGCCGCCCGAGACGGTCGTCACCGCTGAGGTGCTCGCGCAGGTGTTTCGCGTCCGGGCGCATCTCCTGCACGACCCTGTTTCGGGACGACCGGCGTTTCTGCCGCTCGCCACGCTCAAGTGACACGCCCTTCCCTCGGCTGTCGCCGCGCTGCGCACCGGTATGGGCATCCCGCTCACGCCGGTCGAGCAGCATCCCGCGCCAAGCGCCCGCATGCGGCAGCGAGAAGACGCGGCGCTCAACGGCAGGCCGCGCAAGCGGTCCGCCCTTCAGGAGCAGCAGGAAAGACGCGCAGCGATCGGGGGGAGCGACAAAAGAAGGAGAGGCTGGTGGGCGATACTGGGCTCGAACCAGTGACCTCGTCGGTGTGAACGACGCGCTCTGACCAACTGAGCTAACCGCCCAACGCAACCAGTATAGCTCAACCGTCGTGGCCGGCTCAAGCCGAGGCGGCTCGATATGCCTCGATCGCCCGCTGACGCGACTCGTCAAGGTCAACGATCGGGGCCGGATAGTCGACCCCGATACGGCAGCCTACCTCCGCTTGAAGGGCAGCCGGCATCCGCCACGGCTGATGAATGAAGCGCGTCGGCACATTCCGAAGCTCAGGCACCCACCGGCGGACATAGAGTCCCTCCGGGTCGAACCGCTCCCCTTGCAGGATCGGGTTGAAGACCCGGAAGTAGGGCGCCGCATCGGTCCCCACGCCCGCTGTCCATTGCCAGCCGCCATTGTTGCTCGCAAGGTCGCCGTCCACCAGATGCGCCATGAAATGCGCTTCGCCAATCCGCCAATCGACGAGCAGCTGCTTGGTCAAAAACGAGGCAACGATCATCCGCGCGCGGTTGTGAAGAAATCCCGTCGCCTCCAGTTCCCGCATCCCCGCGTCAACGACCGGGAAGCCGGTGCGCCCTGCTTTCCAGGCGGCGATCGCGTCGGGGTCGTTGCGCCAGCGGATCGTTCGGAACCGCGGCTGGAAAGCCTCCCTGCGCACCGTCGGGAAGTGGAACAGGATGGAGGCGAAAAACTCTCGCCAAATCACCTCGCTCACAAACGTGGGGCTGGCCGCGCCGCGCTCGGCGACTTCAAGGGGAGAGAGTAATCCCCAGCGCAGGTCTTGGGAGAGCCGCGAGGTCGCCGGGCGTCCCAAATCGTTGCGGTTGGCTGCGTAGCCGGCGAGCCCAACAGCGAGAAACCGCTCCAGCCGCGCCCGCGCCGCCGGCTCGCCGCCCGGCAGGATGGATGCGGTCGGCGGGGCGATGCCAAGGTCAGCGCAGGAGGGGAGCGTCCCGGGATCAAGGTCGCGTGGCGTGCGCAGCTGCCCCGGCGGCGGAAGCACTGCCCGCCGCGGCAATGCCTCCCACTGCCGCCGGAACGGCGTGTACACCGTGTAGGGGGTGCCGTCCGGTTTGCAGACGTCCTCGGGCTCGTGGACCAGCACGCCCGGAAACTCCTGCAGCGGCACCGCCCCAAGCGCCCGCGCTACCGCCCGATCGCGCCGTCGCCCATAGGGGGCATAATCTCGCGAGATAAAGACGGCGCTGGCGCCGCTCTCGGCAGCGAAGGCGGGCACGACCGTCACGGGGCGTCCGCGCCGGAAGTGGAGCCGACTGCCGCGGGCGCGCAGCGATTCATCAAGCGCGCGCAGCGACTCTAGCAGGAATGCCACCCGGTTCGGCGACGGCCACCGACCGGTGAGCAGGGCGTCGTCGAACACAAAGAGCGGGACAACTTCCTCGGCGGCGTCGCACGCCGCGGCCAGCGCGGGCAGGTCGTGCAGACGCAGGTCGCGGCGGAACCAGAGCACCGCGCGCGCGATCCGGCTCATAGCACGCTCACGGCCGGCGCTCCCGGGCGCCGGCCATCGCGCTGCGGCAGACCGGGGCGCGAATAGTCGCCGGCGTGCGGCCATGCAGCAGTCGGGTATCCCCCCGCATCGTCGGCTGGGATGCTCGCGGTCGCTTCCTGCTTGGCCGGCGCGGCGCGCTGCGGCTCGAGGAAAGCGCACGCCGCGCCATGATGCTGCCCTATCACCGGCGGGGCCGGTGACCGTCAGGCTCCGCGACGCTCGCGCCGATGGGGGTGTGTTTCGGACAGTCAAGCTGCGTTTCGGCGTCGCTGAGCGAGAGACGGAAGTACCGGCAATAGTGGGGGCGCGTCGAAGCGGGCGAGGCATTCGGCTGAAAGAAGACACAGCCGGGACACGGCTCGCTCAAGAGGAGATAGCCGGCCGCGGCCAGCTCAAGGCTGAGCATCTCGAGCGCCTGTTCGAAGACTGAGCGCTGGTCCGCCGGCAGCCGGTCGAGGGCGCGCTCGAGGGCTGCTTGGCCGCGCAGCAGGGTCTCGAACGCCTGGCGTCCGCTCTCGGTCAGCTCGAGGAGCGTCACGCGCCGGTCATCCGGTTTGGCCCGCCGGCGGACGAGCCCGCGCCGCGCCAAGCCGTCGACGACCCCGACCGCTGTCGCGTGGCTGGCGCCGAGCATGCGGGCGAGCGTGCCGATCGAAGCGACATCGGGACGCGTGCGCCCGCAGAACAGGATCGTCTGCGCTTGGACGGGGGTGAGGCCAAGCGCCTCTCCCTCGGCAAGCGAAAGACGCTTGACCGCTGCGACCAGCCGTGTCAGCGAGCGGGCGGCTCGCGACGGAGGGGCGATGTCGACCATGGGCGTCCTTGTGTAGCTCTACTCAAGGTTCATCTTACTGAAAGAATAAGGAAGTGTCCAATCAGTCGTCTCAAGACGCAGCAGCATGCTACAATCCTCGGTCAGGATGATCAGCGCCGGCGCGCGCTGTGCCCTGAGGCAAAGACTGCCTCCGTCTCACTCCCGTAAGGTTGGAACAATGGATATCCGGAATTTGCTGCAGGTCGAGCCGAAGGAGTTGCCGCAGTTTCGGCCCGGCGACACCGTTCGGGTCAGTCTTAAGGTCGTCGAGGGGACCCGAGAGCGCATCCAAGTCTTCGAAGGGGTCGTCATTCGTCTGCGTCGCGGCGGGCCCGGCGATTCAACGTTCACCGTCCGCCGGATCGCCTCCCACAACATCGGCGTCGAGCGGACGTTCCTCCTGCATTCTCCCCGCATCGAGAAGATCGAAGTCGTCCGTTACGGCCGCGTTCGCCGCGCCAAGCTCTACTACCTGCGCAAGCTTCGCGGGAAGGCCGCCCGCATCAAAGAGCGGCCGCGTCCTCTCGCTGCGGCCGCCAACGCAAAACAGGCGCCCGCTGCTTCCGCAGATGCGGCGTCGGCCAGCGCGCCTGCCGAAGCGACAGACTAACCCCTTCCCAGATGGCGACGAGGCGCCCGGCCTACGCGGCTGTCGCCGTCGATGCGCCGCCCGTCTTTCATACCCTGTTCTCCTATCGCATCCCCGACCGCTTGACCGTCGTTCCTGGCCAGGCGGTTGTCGTGCCCTTCGGTCCTCGGCTCGTCGCCGGCATCGTCGCCGCGCTTGAATGCCAGCCGCCGCTTGCTGAAATCCGCGACCTCGCCGCTGCCATCAGTGACGGCCCCCTCCTCACTCCTGCGCAAGTCGCCGTCGCCTGCTGGCTCGCGGAGCACTACCGCTGCCCGCCCTTCCTTGCGATGCGCCTCTGGCTGCCGCCAGACTTCCCCCGGCGCATCGATCCGGTTCTGCGGCTTGCCGTTGCGGAGGCGCCTCTCGACCCGCGCGAGCGGGCGGTGCGCGACGCGGTCGCAGCCGCTCCCGGCCTGCGCTTCAGCCGCCTCGTCGCTCGGGAGAGCGAAGGCCCGGTCTTGGTCATCGTCGAACGCCTGCTGCAGCGCGGGATCCTCACGCTTGAAATGCCGTGGCGCCGCCCTGCGGTGCCCGTGCCGTCCCAGCCGCCCGAGGGGGGCGCGCCTCAGCCGGCCTCGCCTCCCTCGCTCACGCCAGCCCAGCAGCGCGCGTGGCAGCAGCTCGCGCCGATCCTCGCCGCGGGGGGAACGGCTCTCCTCTTCGGCGTGACCGGTGCCGGGAAGACCGAACTGTACCTCCGCGCGCTCGACGCGGCGATGGCGCGCGGACGGCGGGGGGTTGTCCTCGTGCCGGAGATCGCCCTCACTCCCCAGCTCGCTGCCCGCTTCGAGGCGCGCTTTCCGGGGCGCGTCGCCGTGATCCACAGTCGGCTCGCCGTCCGCGAGCGTCGCCGGGCGTGGCAGCGCCTCGAGACGGGCGAAGCGGCAATCGTGATCGGGCCGCGCTCGGCGCTCTTTGCTCCGGTCCCTGACGTGGGGGTGATCATTCTCGACGAAGAGCACGACCCGAGCTTCAAACAGGGAGAGGCGCCGCGTTATCACGCTCGGGCAGTCGCTCGCCAGCTTGCTGCAGCGACTGGCGCAAGCGTGCTCTTCGGCAGCGCGACGCCCGCAATCGAGAGCTTTTACGCCGCGCAGCGCGGTGAGGTCGCGCTCGTCGAACTGGGGGAGCGATTTGGCGGCGTTCGGCTTCCCGAGGTGACGGTTGTCGATCTCCGGGCTGAACTGCGGGCGGGCAACCGCGGGATGTTCAGCCGCCTGCTGCGCGAGCGGCTTGCCGGGGCCCTCGCCCGACGCGAACAGGTGATCTTGTACCTCAATCACCGCGGTGCCGCGAGCGTCGTCCTTTGCCGCGACTGCGGCTACACCGCGCACTGCTCGCGCTGCGACACCGTGCTGACCTATCACGCCAGCCAGGAGCGACTGCTCTGCCATCTCTGCAACGCGCGGCGGCGGATCCCCATTGCCTGCCCCGCGTGCGGCAGCCGGCGCATTCGCTATCTCGGCCTGGGCACCGAGCGCGTCGTCGCCGAGGTAGAGGCGCAGTTTCCGGGCGCCCGTGTCTTGCGGCTCGACAGCGATGTCGGCGGTGCGGCGGAGCACGAGCGGATCCTGCGCGCCTTTGCGGCGGGCGAGGGCGACGTGCTCGTCGGAACGCAGCTCGTCGCCAAAGGGCTTGATCTCCCGGGCGTCTCGCTCGTTGGGGTCGTCAACGCCGATATCGGGCTCTATCTGCCGGACTTCCGGGCGCCGGAGCGCGTCTTTCAGCAGCTGACCCAAGCCGTCGGCCGGCCGGGACGGTCCGGAGGCGGCGAGGCGGTCATCCAGACGTACTCACCGGATCATTATGTCATCCAAGCGGCGGCCCGCCACGATTATCTCGCCTTCTACGAGCACGAGATCGCTCATCGGCGTCGGCGGCGGTATCCTCCGTTCAGCCAGCTCGCCCGCCTTCTCTACGCCAACGTCAATGAGGAACGGGCGCGCGCCGCCGCCGCCGCGCTCCGCGCTCGGCTCGAGGCGCACCGCCGCGCCGAGGGGTGCGAGGTCGATATCCTCGGCCCTGCTCCAGCCTATTTCCGGCGGGTCCGCGGCCGCTATCGCTGGCAGATCGTCCTGCGCGGCGACGACGTGGCGGCATTCCTGCGCGGCGTTGCTGTCCCGCCCGCTTGGCAGGTCGACGTCGACCCGGAGAGCCTGCTCTAGCCGGTTGACATGCCGGGTCAGCCGACCCCGCGCCACGATCGCTGCGCCGATGATGCTGCCGATGAAACCGGCCGCCGCCCTCATGCCGGGCAGCGAAACGATGACGCCGACCCCTGCCCCGATGCGAGCGAGGATCAGGCTGCCGAACAGCGCCGCCGGGCGCCTGTCGCTGCCCGTGCGAACGCCCCTGCGGTCAAGCCGACGGCCGCCCCGATGAGGCCGCCAAGTCGAGGAGCATGATGCCTGCTCTGCGCGGCGTTGCCTTCGGGAGCGGTGCGCCGCGGAGGCACTAGGGGGTGGAGGCGTACGCCTCCTCCAGCGCGCGGCGGAGCTGCGACAGTTCAGCGGCGCGGTCGGCTACCTCGTCAAGCGCCTGCTCCATCCGCCCGCCGCGAATTTCCCGCGTCGCGCCGATCATCTGCACCTCAGCGTAGCTCGAGCCGAGCTGCGCCAGCATCGCTTGGATCTTTTGCTCCGCTTCGGCGACCAAGCGTTCGAGGCGCAGAAGATTGTCGAGATGGGCGCGGTCATGCTCGCTCAAGCGGCCGGCGCGCTGCTGCGCCCGCAGCCGCGCGAGGTCGCGCTGGATGAGCCTGTCGTGGCGAAACCGTTCGATGCTCACGCCGAGTTCGAGGATGAGCGCCGCCGGATTGTCGAACTGGGCGGTGATCATCTCGAGACTGGCGCGTAGCTCCGGCCGCGGCGCGGCGGCGACTGCCTGCCGGATCGCCTCGCGATACTCTTGGGCGCGCTGGACCGCCTCGCGCAGTTCGCGCGTGCGCAGCCGGCGCAGGTCGAGGACGGGAGCGAGCGCTTCCTCAACCGCCCGTTCGTCGCGGAAAGTGGCCAGCACCATCGCCGCTGCCCCGATCAGCCCGAACCCCAGCCAGACGCCAAGCAGAACCGGCTGGCTATCGAAAAAGAGGATCGTCGCCGCGATCCCGGCGCAGGCGACCAGCACGACAACCGCCGTCTGCCAGCGGCCGAGGGCATAGAGGACAAGAGCGACAGCAGCGCGGCGGGCAGTCTGAGGCGGCATCAGAACGCCTGCGAGAGCGTGCGGTACAGCTTGCGGATCGTCTCGGGGTCGCTCCGGTACGCTTGCCCGTTCGTCGACTCGGCGATGCGGCGGAGGACGTCGAATTCCGCCTCGCCGCCATAGGCGATGGTGACGACGATGACCGGAGTGCCGGTGCGGCGCATCCGCTCTTGGATCGCCGCGATCAGCCGGCTCGGGTCGCCCCGCCCGGCAACGAGCTCGCGGCGGCTGGCGTTTTCCTCGCCGTCCGTCATGACAAGAACGACGTTGATCCGGTCGGGCTCGCGCAGTTCGCTGACCCGCTGGACCCCAAAGTCGATCGCGTCGTAGAGTGCGGTGTTGCCGCCCGGGGTCATCGCCCGGATCGCCCGCTCGAGGTCGCCCCGGTTTTTCTCGAGAGTGTCGAGCGGAACTTGCTCGCGCGTCGCTGTCGAAAAGGTCGCAAAGCCGACGCGATCGCGCCCATCCTTGATCTGGTCGACGAACGAGAGGAGAGCATCGCGGGCGCGGGTAATGCGGTCGCCCTGCATGCTGCCTGAGACATCGGCGATCAGATAGATGTTCGCCGGCCGCTTGAGCAGCGCCCAAGAGTCGCGGATGCGTTCGAGCACCGGCGTGGCGGGCAGGACAAGGGAGGTGAACGGCTGGGCAGGGTCGACCCCGTTCTCGCGCTGAATTGGCGAAGTCCGCTCGTCGAGCGCAACTCTCAGGTCGGCAGGACGGTAGCCTGCGGCGAGGATCAGCTGCCCGGTCTCGGGACGGCTGAGATAGTCGGTGAAGGCGCGGTAAGCGCGGCGCTGCTCGGCGGTCAGCCACGGTCCCTCGAGCAGCGCCAGCGGATGGTCCAGCCAGAGACTGCCCTCCGCCGGATAGACGGCGACCAGCTTCTCGCCGCTGGTCCGCGTGTTGAACAGAATGACGAACTGCTCTTGGACGACAAAGGCGTCGAGGTTCCGCCTCTCGCCCGCCAGCAGCCGGGCGATCAGCTGGTCCTCGGTCTCCGCGCCGTACTGCTGGACGGTGCGCTGTATCCGGCGGACGAACTCCACCGTCTCAGGGCGCTCGATGTCTCGGAGCGAAAGGCGGGGCGGGTTGCCGGCGCCGGCATAAAACTCCGCCGTGACCGCAAGCAGCCCGCTCGCCGTCGCGGTCGACGGGTGGCTCCAGCGGAAGTTCGGGTCGCGCAGCGCCCGGTCCAGGATCGTCGCCCAGCCGACCGGCCGAGCCGGGTAGTTGAACTCGCGGGCGACCCGCTCCCACATCGCGATGACGATCGGCGAGACGGCGTAGCGCGTCAGCGAGCTGGCGAGCCCGGGGGCATCCGGATTCTTCGTCTGCCAAGCGCGGTCGATCTGGTCGAGCCAGACTGCCGAGTCCGGGGAGACGGCGGCGAAGCGCCCGCTCGTCGCAAGCTCGATCAGGTCGTCCGGGTCGAACTTGACCGGCTCGATGCGGTAGGGCGTCCCCGAGCGGTTGAAGCCGTCTGCCAGCTGGCGAAAGAGGGTCTCTTTCTCCGGGGAGTAGCCGACCCGAAGGACGTTCGCGTCGCTGGCGCGCTGCTCGGGCGACGGCAGAAAGAGAATCGCCGCCATCCCACAGCAGAACAGGAGCGCGTTGCAGGCGAAGACGGCGATGAGGATCCAGCGGACGCTTCGCATCGTCTACTGCTCGTAGGTCCGGACGAACCAGTTCAGCAGCTCGACCACACCGCTGCGCGACGCCGGCCGCATCCGCGAGGCGCTCGGCACCTGCTCGCGGAAGCCCATCGCGCTCCAGCGGGCGATCAGGCTGCCCTCGACATTCATCGGGACGTCCGGGTTGGCGGGCCGCAGCCCGTAGCGGAGAGCGTTCTGCTGCTGCTCCACCGAAAGGAGATAGCGCTTGAAGTCGAGGGCGGCGTTCTTCTCAGCGGCCGGCGTCTCCGGGCCCATGTAGATCGCGAAGGGGAAGTCAAACCACGTGATCGGGTCGGGATACTGGATGACGAGCGGCTCCTTCCAGCGGCGCTGCAGGCCCTCCATGTTGGTGAGGAGATACGCTTCGATCACCTGGCCGGCATCGCCGTTCGAGTAGCCGAACAGCAGCATGTTCTCGACCCCGAAAGGACTGAAGTCGACCACCGAGTCGAGCGTCTCGCGCAGCCACGTCTGGAATTGGGGGTTCTTGAGATCCTCGGTCGAAACGCTCGCCTTGCCGTAATAGGCGCCGGCAGCGGCGACCATCGCGGCGAGGCCGGCAGGGTCGCGCTTCGGATGCGGAATGACGAGCTTGAAGCGGCCCCATTCCGGCTGGCCGCCGAGCGCCGCCCAGTTGCGGCTGAGAGCGGCATCATGGATATCGCGCCAATCGACAGCGCCGTCGGCGCCGTAGCGGGCGTTGAGCACGCGATAGCGCGACTCGAAGATCGCCCAGACCTGCGGCGACAGCGCTACCGGCTGGTCGCGGTATTCACCACCCGGCAGAAAGACGTCGCGGCCCAGCCGCTCAGCAACGGCGACATTCGCTTGGCCGACCCAATCGCGGGTCTCCGCGAGCCACGCTGTCGGCACGCGGTCCCAATCGCCGCGCGACCACCGGTTGAGCGCAGACACGCCGTCCATCGGGATCACGTCGATGGTGACCGGCGCGCCCTCGATCGTGGGGCGGGTGGCGTTGTAGCGCCGCGCGGCGTCGCTCACCCACGGCTCTGCAGGCAGTGCGGTGATGATCCGAACGGTGACCGGGCTCGGCTGCCCGGCGCGATTGGAGATGAAGACGACCGCCATCGCGCCGGCGATCAGCGTCGCGCCGGCAAGGAGCGCGAGAAGCAGGCGCGTCGGGGCGCGCATGGCGCTCCTTCCTAGCGCTCCCCGTCAGGGAGCTGGGGCGCTCCGCTCCGGCGGAGACCGAGCCGCGCTTCACGGGCGGCAAGCTGCTGTTCGATCTCGTCGGCGCCGAGCACCGCGTCGATCCGCGCCTCCAGCGTGTCGCGGGCTGCTTCTTCCTTCCCTTGCGCCAACTCGAGCTCTTGGCGCGCCCGCTCGATCAGCGCATCGGTTTTGCTCTTGTCGCCGATGTCGCGGATGCCTTGCTGCGCTTTCAAGCGGAGTTCGCTCGCGCGCTTCTGTTCCAGCAGCGACACGAGTTCTTGCCGCCGCGCCCTCGTGATCTCGATCTGCGCCTGCAGCTTCGCCTTCGCGTCGGCCAGTTTCTCGGCTTCCTGCTGAGACTGCTGGAGGTTTTCACGGATGTCCTCGAGCAGCCCGAGTTTGGTATTCAGCACTGCTTGCCGGGCCGCCGCCAATGTGCGCTCTCCTTTTTGGAGCAGCCGGTCGACGTCGGAGTCGAGCTTCGCCACTTCTGCTTCGATCTCTTCAAGCTGGCGAGTCAACGTTCGAGTTCGGCCGCGCTCGATCCCTTCCGCCGTCTGCAGCGACTCGTACGCCTCGCCCATCCGGTTGAGGTACTCGTCGAAGACGGCGAGGCGGTTCATGCTGAGCGCCTTGTCGAGCACAGCGTTGATGTTGGCGGAGATAAGCAGGCTGACGCGGTCGAGGATCGACGTATACCCGGCCATTGGCGGCCCCCTCCCTGCCTGGCGTTCGCTCGTTGCTCAATTCTACGCTGCCGGCAGCGGAAGGGGTCCTGCCTGGTTAGACTTCCTCGTTCTTGCGAGGCGGCGTGATCCCTTGGCGGACGGCGTACGTTGCGGCCTGAACGCGGTCGTTGATCTGGAGCTTCTTGAAGATCGTGCTGAGATAGTTCTTGACGGTCTTTTCGGAGAGATAGAGGGTTGCCGCAATCTCTTTGTTCGAGGCGCCAGTCGAAACGAGGCGCAGGATGTCGGTCTCGCGCTCCGTCAGTTGTTCGAGGCGCGAGGTGGCGGAGGAGCCGCTCGGCGCAAGGCGCTGAAACTCTCTCAGCAGGTTGCCGGCGATCGTCGGGTCGATCAGGGCGGCGCCGTTCGCGACCGCGCGGATTGCCGTCGTCACTTCGCTCGCGCGCGCGCTCTTGAGGAGATAGCCGCGCGCGCCTGCCCGCACCGCCTCGAAAACATACTGGTCTTGCCGATACATGCTGAGAATAATGATCCCGACGTCGGGGAATTCCTTCAACACCTGTCGTGTCGCTGCAACTCCATCAACGACAGGCATGTTGATATCCATCAGAATGACATCAGGGTGCAGTTCGCGCACCCGGTCGTTCACTTCTGAGCCGTCGGCCGCTTCGCCAACGACCTCGATATCGGGCTCGACCTCAAGGAGTTGGCGAAGGCCTTGACGAACTAACGTGTGATCGTCGACGAGAAGCACACGAATCTTTTTTTGCTCCGCGCTCATACCATCGCCGCCTCTTCGAAATTGCGTTGAGTATACCGATCGCACTCGTGAAGAGCAATCAACACGAACGCCGATCTCAACGGCGGGACCCTGCTCCGCGATCGGCGGAACTGTCGGCGCTCTCTCCTGCTTCTGCCCGCACGATAACCCGGAGGCTGTAGTCGCGAGTGCGGTAGTCGAACATGCCGCCGCAGGTAATCAGGGTCACCGTCGGACGCGCCGTCGGGCCGAAGATCTGGGCGAGCGGCGCAGTCGCCGGCTCGACTGTCCAGACTTCCCGCACGCGGAAGCGATGGGAGGCGCCGTCGCTGGCGATCGTTTCGATTTCATCCCCCGGTGTCAGTTCGCGAAGGCGGGCGAAGACGGCAAGACGACCGCCCCAATCGACATGGCCGGCGAAGACACTGTTGCCCGGCAAGCCGGGGGGGGCGCTTCCTTCATACCACACCACATACTCCCCGTTCGTCGGCAGAACCATCTCGCCCGCCGCGTCGAGGCCGACTTCCTGCACCCGCGCATCGACGCCGATCCGCGGGATCCGCAGCCGCTTCGGCGGCAAGAAGAGGGGGGCGATCACGGGCGTTCGCCGGGCGACAGGGGGGGACAGCGAGACGGTTGCGGTCGGAGGAGGAGGGCTCGCAGTCGGAGACGCTGCTGGCTGCGCAGGAGAGCGCTCGCCGCGGGCAGGAGCGCACGCACCGAGGAGAAGGGCGCTGCCAAGCGTGAGAAGGGCACGCCGGTTCATCGCTCTCCTTCGACGCGGAACGGGACATACGCAGCCCGGTCGCCTTGGCGGATGCTGACGTAGATCGTGCCCGTCGCCTGCTCCGGCAGGTGAACACTGCCGACGAAGGCGCCGGTTGGGCCAGCCCGCGTTCGTGCCAGTTCGCTCATTCCCTCTTCGCTCGGTGCTGGACCCCATCGGATCGCAATCTCGCCGCCTGGGGTCCAGTTCGCTCCCGAGATGGTGACGCGGCTGCCTCGCGGGCCGCTGCTTGGCGCCATCGTCATTCGGGGTTGGCTGTCGGCAGGCGGGTCAACCTGCAGCGGAGGACGCGAGAGCGCTGACGGCGTCGGAGAAGGAGTGGGGTTCGGCGTCACCGTTGCCGTGCTCGGGGCAGCGGGCGGAGTAGAGGGGCGCGTCGGCGGGAAGAGCGTGTAGGTGGTGACAGTGGGGTGCGGTGTCGTCATCGGCTGTGACTGGACAGTCGTTCGTGTGAACGGCCGCAAGAGGCTCGCCTCGAGGCTGATGACGAAGAGAACGACCGCCGCGATCAGCCCGACCCGAAGAAGAAAACCTCCCGAGAGCAGTGCGGGGAGGCGCCATCGCGGCCGTGCCGCCGGCGGGGCAGGAAGCGGCTCAGTTGACTCGCGCATCCCCACCGCCAGCACATAGGCCGGACAGTTGACGTGATTGGCAGTCAGGCAGAACAGCCCTTGCTGGACCCGCGCAATTTCCGACCCGGTGCGCTTGGCGTAGCAACGGTGGCCTGGCCACGGGATCGACGTGCGCGTCCAGCGGTCGTGCTCGGTGCCGAGAAACTCGCAGGGCCGGTCGCGCTCACTCGCTGGGGCGGTCATGGCGCGCTCCTGCGCCATCGTGCGCCGAGGAGCACAAGCACGATGGCGAGGGGAAGGAGGATCGCGCTGCTGGGGGCGCTCCCGTCCCCGGTGCGCGGCAGCGCGGCGGGCAGCGGGGGAAGAGGCGGCGCGCTCGCTGGGCGCGGCTCTGCGCTTCCACTTGGGGCGCGGGGTACTGGCCGGTCCGGCTCGAGGGCGGGCGGCGTCGCAATACCGGGCAGCCCGCCGGGCAGCAGGTTCGGCTGGAGCGGCGAAATCGCGATGCCGGTTGGGTCCGGCTGGACGCGGATAACCGCTCGTACCAGCTCGGTCGCGGGGTCAATAGCGGCGACGGTCGCGTCCCGCGCGTTCACCACATACAGCGTCCCTCCGTCAGGCGCGACCGCGATCGCGATAGGCATGCGCCCGACGGCGAGCGTTGAACGAACGCGCCCCGCCTCAATGTCGACAAACGAGAGGGTGTTGTTCCCGCTGTTGGCAACGTAGAGCGTCCGCCCATCCGGCGCGATCGCGAGCGCGCTGGGCGCTTCGCCGACGGGGATCGTCGCAATGCTCTCTCGCCGCGCGAGGTCGATAAGGGTGACGCTGTTGCTCTGACGGTTAGCGACGAACGCCTGCCCAGGCGCGACGGCGAGAGCGGCAGCCCCCTCGCCGACGGGGAGCGACCCCACAACGCGACCCGAGACATCGTAGATCGACAGCGAACGCTCGCTTGGCACGAGGGCAAGGAGAAGATTTCCCCCCGGCGTGAGCGCAAGGGCGCTCGGCGGTCCAAGAGCGCCAAGGCTGCCGACCCGCGCTCCAGTGGCGGTGTCCATCACAAAGATCTGGTTCGAGGCGGCGCTCGCGATGTAGAGATAGCGGCCGGTAGGGTCGAGCGCGAGCGCCGCTGGCGGTCCGCCGACGGGATAGGTCTTGACCACCGAGTCGATCGGCGCTTCGATCACGGAGATGGTGTTGGACCCGCGGTTGGCGACGTAGGCAAAACGTCCGTCGCCGCTGTACACCACCGCCCGCGGGTCGAGGCCGACGTCGATTGTCGCAAGCACTTCATTCTCGGTCGCCGAGAGAATACTCACCTGATTCCCCGCGCCGTGGGTGACATAGATCGTGCCAACCCCATTTGCTGCGGCGAACGGAACAGCGGGGATGACGGCGAGCAGGACCAAGCCGAGGACGATGAGGACAGTTCGCTGCACGGTGGGTTCTCCGCGAGAACTCGCCCGGATCGTAGCGAGGCAGCCGCTCCTTCCCTGTATCAGGAAATCCCCGAAACCGTGAGCCGCCGACCCTGACCGACAGACCAAGCGGCCAAGCTCTTGAGGAGATGGCTGTGCTATACTCAGGCCGGCGACCGGCCGAAGAAGCGGGCCGTCGTTGACATTTCCGCGCGAGCTGCTGAGTCCGGGGCGCCGCTTGTGTTCAGTCCGATCAACAGCCTACTCGGCTTCTTCTCGCACGATATCGGGATCGATCTCGGGACGGCGAACACCCTTGTTTTGGTGAAAGGCAAGGGGGTGGTGATCAACGAGCCGTCGGTGGTCGCCTACGACAAGAAAAACCGGCGGGTCCAAGCGGTTGGGGCTGAGGCGAAGCGGATGGTGGGGCGAACGCCGGCGAGCATCGTGGCAGTGCGCCCTCTCCGCGACGGGGTGATCTCGGATTTCGAGACCACCGAGCGGATGCTGCAGTACTTCATCGCGAAGGTGCACGAGAAGACGACCTTCATGGTGCCGAAGCCGCGCGTGGTGATCGGCATTCCGAGCGGGGTCACCGAGGTCGAAAAACGCGCTGTCCACGATGCCGCGCTCAATGCCGGGGCGCGCGAGGCGTATATCATCGAAGAGCCGATGGCCGCGGCCATCGGCGCAGGCCAGCCGGTCATGGAGCCTGCTGGTTCGATGATCGTCGATATCGGCGGCGGCACCACCGAGGTCGCCGTCATTTCGCTGGGCGGGATCGTCGCCAGCCGCTCGATCCGCATTGCCGGCGACGAGATGGACCAAGATATCATCGCCTATGCCCGCCAGAAGCATAACCTTCTGATCGGGGAGCGCACTGCCGAGCAGATCAAAATTCAGGCCGGCTCCGCCTACCCGCTCGAGGAGGAGATCGAAGTCACCTTGAAGGGGCGGGATGTGGTCACCGGCTTGCCGAAGCAGATCACGATCAGCAGCGTCGAGATCCGCGAGGCGATCTCCAACTCGGTCAACGCGATTGTCGAGGCGGTGAAATCGACGATCGAGATCACGCCGCCCGAGCTGATCGCCGACCTGATGGAGTACGGCATCGCGCTGGCGGGTGGCGGCGCGCTCCTGCGCGGGCTTGATCAGCGGCTGTCGCAGGAGACAAAGTTTCGTGTCTGGGTCGCGGATGACCCGCTCAGCTGCGTTGTCAAGGGCACTGGCGAGGTATTGGAAGACCTCGACCGGCTCCGCAAAGTGCTGGTGCAGCTGCAATACACAAAGCCGCCTCGCTACGGGTAAGCGCTCGTGATCCGCGCCCGTGCTGCTGTTGGACCGCTGCTCTGGCTCTGCTTTGCAGTCATCGGGATCTGGGTGGCGAATAGCGGTGTGGCACGGCCAGTGTTAGGCGCCGCATCGGCGGCCTTTGCGCCGGTCCAGCAGCTCCTGACCACCGTCGTGCAGCCGCTGGGCGCCCTTGTCCGCGGCGTGCTCGATGTTGGTGCCTCCCGCGAGGAGAACGAACGGCTCCGCCAGCTGGTCGATCGGCTGAATGCCGAAGTGGTGCGGCTCCAAGAGTCTGATATCGAAAACGAGCGGCTGCGGGCGATGCTCGACTTTCGCCGGCGCAACCCGCAGTTCGAGCTGATGGCGGCACGGATCATCGCGATGGACCCGAGCAGTCCCGTGCGCTCGGCGACGATCGACCGGGGCGCGGAGGCAGGGATCCGGGAGGGCATGGTTGTCCTCAGCCCGGCAGGCAACTTGGTCGGACGAGTGGTGCAGGTCTGGCCGACAACGGCGCGCGTCCTCTTCATTGTGGATTCGTCAAGTTCTGTCAACGCCTTAATCCAGCGCGCCGACTCGCGGGCGCTCGGCATCGTGAACGGCTTGCCCGGCGACCGCCTGCTGATGCGCTACCTCCCTCAGCAAGAGGAGATCCGGGCAGGCGATATCGTGGTGACCTCCGGGCTTGGCGAGAATTATCCCCGCGGCTTGCACATAGGCCAAGTTGTCGAGGTGAAGCGCAATCCGGTCGACCTGTTCCAAGAGGCGCGCGTTGACCCGGCGGTCAAGTTCTCGCGGTTGGACTCGGTCCAAGTGATTATGAATTTCTTTCCGGCCGGCTTGAATTGACGACGGCGCTTATCGCGGTGCTCTTCCTCCTTGCGGTGGTGCTGCTGCACGTGACCGTTTTGCCCACGGTGCTGCCGACTACCTTCCGTCCTGACGCGCTGCTGGCGGCGACAATGACGTGGGGCGCGCTTGCGGGCTACCGCCAAGCGGTCGCCGTTGGCGTGGTCGGCGGCTTTCTCGTCGACCTGTGGGGGGATGCCCCGATCGGGGTGACCGGCCTTCTCGTAGGCGCTGTCGCGTTCCTGACGGCCGTCGGCGAGATCCCGCTTGTCCCGGCGAATGCCCTCTTCCCGCTGCTTGCCGCCTTTGTTGGCGAGCTCCTTGTGCAGGGGCTTCGGATTATTCTGTTCCAAGCGCTTGGGCGGCCGGTCGAGATCGTCGAGCCGATGCCGGCGCTTATTCTGCTCACCGCCGTCTCGACGGCGTTGCTGGCGCTCGGGTTCTACCCCTTTGCGCGCTGGCTCGACCGGCGGCGGCGGGGACCGCGTCTCGAATGGTGAGGCCATGCTGACCACGCTCGGCGGCGGGACAAAGTTCAAATCGCCGAAGCGGCCGCGCCTCACTCCCGCGGCCGCAATCCGCCTCCGTTTCTGGGCGCTGCGCGCGGCGGTGTTTCTCCTTTTTGGCATCTTGATCGTTCAGCTGTGGCGGCTCCAAGTCGTCGAGGGGCGCGTCTATCAGACCCGCGCCGAGGTCAACCGGGTGCGCCTCCAAACGATCCCGCCAATCCGCGGCGTCGTCTTCGACCGAAATGGGCGGCAGCTCGTTCGCAATGTCCCGAGCTTTGTCGTGAGCGTGACGCCCTTCGACTTGCCGATCGATCAGCAAGCGCGGGTCGCTGAGCGCTTAGCGAAGCTGCTCAACATGCTGCCTGAGGATGTGGAGCGGCCGATCGCCCTGCGTCGGCTTCGCGGCGAAATCTTCCAGCCCGTCATTATCAAGTCGGGCATCGACCAGACCACGGCATTCATCATCGAGGAGAACAACGACAAGCTTCCTGGCGTCCAAGTGCGGACGGAGTCGGTACGGCAGTATCTCGGCGGGCCCATCTATTCCCACATTCTCGGCTATACCGGCCGCATCACCGAGGAGGAGTATCAAGCGCTGCGCCATCTCGGCTATACCCTGAACGACCGCCTCGGCAAGACGGGGGTCGAGCTGACCTTTGAGCGCGTACTGCGCGGACAGCCCGGCAAAGAGCAGATCATCGTCAATGCGACCGGCCGCCAAGTTGGGGAGCTCGACTCGATCGCTCCCGTTCCCGGCGACAACCTAGTCCTCACCATCGACAGCGATCTTCAGAGCTTCGTCGCCGATGCTGTGCGGGCGACGATGGGCAACTCGAAATACGCAGTCGGGATCGTCATTCACGTCAAAACGGGGGAGCTGCTCGCCTTCGTCTCGCTCCCGGGGTATGACAACAATCTGTTCTCCGGACCCGTGCCAGAGAAAGAGTGGAATGAACTGCTGACTAGTCCGTCACGGCCGCTCGTCAACCATGGGATTAGCGACAATTTCCCCCCGGGCTCGATCTTCAAGCTGATCACGGGGGCGGCGGCACTCCAAGAGAAGATCGCCACAGTCGATACCAAGATCTTTTCAAAAGGCTATCTTGAACTGCGCTCCGAGATCGACCCGCGCATTATTTACATCTTCCGTGACTGGGGCGCTCATGGATGGCTTGACTTCTATCAAGCGATGGCGCGCTCCGGCGATGTCTACTTTTACCAGCTTGCCGGCGGCCACTACGACTTTCCGGGGCTGGGGGCCGAGCGGCTCGCGGCCTATTCGCGCGCTTTCGGTCTTGGCGAGCCGACCGGCGTCGACCTTCCTGGCGAGGTCGGCGGGGTCGTTCCTACCCCGGCGTGGAAACTCCGGGAGTTCGGCGAGGAGTGGTACACCGGCGACACCTACAACATGGGGATCGGGCAGGGCTTCTGGGCGGTGACACCGCTCCAGATGCTGATGGTGGTGACTGCCTTCGCAAATGGCGGAGAACTCCTCCGGCCGCTGATCGTCAAAGAGATCCGCGATCCCAACAACAACGTCGTTCAGCGCTTCGAGCGAGAAGTCCGGCGGCGCGTTCCGGTGAGCGTCGACAATCTGAACGAAGTCAGCCGCGGAATGGTGCTCGGCGTGGAATGGGAGCAGGGAACAGCGCGCGAGGCTTTTGTTCCCGGGATGCGCATCGCGGCGAAGACCGGCACCGCCGAGTTCGGCCAGCGCGACCCGCGGACAGGCTGGTACGAGTCGCAGCACGGCTGGTGCTTCGCCTTCGGGCCGGTCGAAAACCCGGAGATCGCGGTCCTCGTCTTTCATGAGTTCGGCAGCGGCGGCCAAACGGCCGCCCCTGCTGTCGGGCGCATCCTCCGCTATTACTTCTCCCGCGGCCAGTTGGCGCGCTAGGGACGCCCCATGGATGTTCGCGTTTGGCGCACGATGGACCCGCTGATTGTCGCCGCGATGGCGGGATTGATCGTTCTCGGGCTAGTCCTGATCTACAGCGCCTCTGCCACGGGGGAATGGGCGCGCGGGCCGCTTGTCGACCATCCCATGGTGCGCCAGCTGTTCTACGCCGCTATCGGCTTCGGCGCTCTCCTGCTGGCCATGATGCTCGATTATCGTCTGCTCGGCCGGGCGGCGCCCGTCCTCTACGCGCTTGCTGTCCTCGCGCTCATCGCTGTCCTCGTCGTCGGCCAAGAGAGCTACGGCGCAAAGCGGTGGATCAACCTGCCAGTCGTTCAATTCCAGCCCTCTGAGTTCTCCAAGCTTGTGCTGATCATCACCCTCGCCAAGTTCTTCGCTGACCGCGAAGGCTCGGTCCGCTCGCTGCGGACCTTGACGCTGTCGCTCCTGCTGGCGGTGATCCCGATGGGGCTCATCTTCCTCGAGCCCGATGTCGGGACAACTCTCGTCGTCGGCGCGATCTGGCTGGGCATGGCGCTGATGAGCGGTATCCCGCTGCGCTATTTCGGGATACTGACCCTTGCAGGGCTGATTGTGCTGCCGCTGATCTATGAGTTCGCGCTCCAAGACTATCAGCGCGCCCGCATCGAGACCTTTCTCGACCCTGAGCGCGACCCGCTCGGCCGCTCCTACAACCTGATCCAAGCCGAGATCTCCATCGGGTCCGGCGGCTTTTTCGGGAAAGGGCTGATGGCCGGAACCCAAACGCAGCTGAACTATCTGCGCGTGCAGACTACCGACTTCATCTTCAGCGTTTTAGGGGAAGAACTCGGCTTTCTCGGCGGCGTCCTCTTGCTCGGCCTGTTCACGGTCATCCTTCTGCGCGCGATTGGGGCGGCTGAGCGCGCCCGCGACCCGTTTGCGCGGCTGCTTGTGAGCGGCATCTGCATCATGCTCTTGGTTCAGACGACGATCAACATCGCGGTCAACACGCGGCTGATCCCCGCGACGGGCGTGCCGCTCCCTTTCATCTCGGCAGGCGGCACCTCACTCATCACCTGCATGATCGCCATCGGCCTGATCGAGTCGGTGGCAGCGCGCCGGAGCCGCGGGTGACGCTCGGCGTCCGCGAGACGACGGCGCGGGTCGTCGCCCGGGCTCGTCAGGTTCGGCTCGTTCCTGAAGCGGCGCAAGCGCTCGCCGCCGCAATCCAGTCCCTCCACCCAACCCCTCCGGCATGGAACGCGCGCTATCACTTGGTCGCGCCGCCCGCCACGCTCGCCCAGTATCTGCTGCTGGTGGATGCGCTGAACTTTTCCTTCTGGGGCGAGCCGAAGTGGTCGATCGAGGATGACGGCGAACGGCTCGACGGCTACTGGGCGTTGGCGGCAGCGCTCAAGCGGGCCATCCGCGACGGCGTCCCCCTCCTCGATGCCCGTTTCCTCGCCGACCTCGACCGCGCCACGCTCGCCGCGGTGCTGCGCGGCAATTGCGAAATCCCGATGCTTGAGGAGCGGCTGGCCAACGCCCGGGAGGTGGGGCGCGTGCTGGTCGACCGCTTCGAGGGCACATTCGCGGCTGCGATCGCGATGGCGGACGGGAGTGCGGAGGCGCTCGTGCGTCTGCTGGTGGACTCCTTTCCATCGTTCAACGACTGCGCCACCTACGACGGCGACGAGGTCCGCTTCTACAAGCGGGCCCAACTCCTCGCTTCCGACCTTGCCGCCGCCGGCGCTGTTCCTCCGTGGCGTGACCGTGCAGCGCTGACCGTCTTTGCCGATTATCAGCTCCCGCGCGTGCTGCGTGCCTTCGGGGTGCTCGAGTACGCGCCGCCGCTGGCCGAGACGGTCGATGCTCGGCGAGAGATCCCGGCGGGCGCGCCCGAGGAGGTCGAGATCCGTGCGGCTACAGTTCAAGCAGGCGAGCTGATCCGGGAGGCCCTCGCAGCGCGCGGGCGCGCGGTCACCGCGGTGGAGGTCGACACCCTGCTCTGGACGATGGCCCAAGCCCCCTTGCCCAACGATCGTCCGTATCACCGCACGCGAACCATCTTCTACTGACCTGTCGGTCAGCCTAGCGGCAGCGGGCCGCGGGCGCAGCTCGCCAGCAGCCAAACGCAGCCGAAGGTGATCGGGATCCCGGTCGCAAGCAGCAGCGCCCAGAAGCGGGCATCGCGCCGTCGTCGCATCGCGTCTCTCCCTCGAAGCGAGCAGGATCATGCCAGAGAGGCGAACGCGCCGGCCGAGGAGAGATCCGGCACCCAGAATACTGCGTATACCTTGTAGCGGGCGAGGGGTGTGAGCCCGCGAGTCCGGTCTCGCAACGACGCGAGCGCGGAGGGCCGAAATGCTGAACGTCTATTTCAAGAAGTGCCCCAAATGCCGCGGCGACCTTATTCGAAACTCGGTCGAGCAGGTCACGTCTTGTCTCCAGTGCTCGCGCATCTTGAGCGTTGCCGAGGAGGAGCGTCTTCTCGGCATTGCGCCGCCGCCGCCGCCGCGCTATGAGCCGCTGCCGCCGGCGAAACGTGGGCGCCCGCGCAAGAACCCGGTCGCTGCCTAGCGCCGCTGCGGAATGGCAAACCGGCCTCTTCCCCACCATGCCGCGCGCGGCACCCTGCTTGCGCGCAGCCGCAGCATCGCCCAGACTTGACAGCCTGGAAGACGGGCTGATAGCGTTCGAGCGGTCTCACGGGGATCGCGCGTGCTTCTCGTCATCGACGTCGGCAATACAAACGTCGCCATCGGCGTCTACGTCGGCGATCAACTGCGGGCGCGGTGGCGGTTTGCGACCGACGTTCGCAAGACCCCCGATGAATACGCGGTCCTGCTCCGGGGCATGCTGCCCCCCAGCGGGATCCCGCTTGACGCGATCACCGATGTCATTCTCTCGAGCGTTGTCCCTCCGCTCATCGGCACGATGATCCAGGTGTGCGAACAGCTCTTCCGCCTTCGGCCGCTCGTCGTCGAGGCGGGCATCCGCACTGGCATCCGGATTGTCTCCGAGCAGCCGCGAGAGGTGGGCGCCGACCGCATCGCGAACGCTGTCGGCGCCGTCCGCACCTACGGCGGCCCGGCAATCGTTGTCGATTTCGGCACAGCCACCACGTTTGACGCGATTTCGAAGGAGGGGGACTATCTTGGCGGCGCAATCGCGCCTGGGATCGGCATCGCCAGCGAAGCGCTCTTTGCCCACGCGGCCAAACTCCCCCGTATCGACCTTGTCCGCCCGAAATCGGTCATCGGCCGCAACACCGTCACCGCAATGCAGGCAGGCATCATCTTCGGCTATGTCGGCCTCGTCGATGGCCTCGTCGAGCGGATCAAGCGCGAACTCGGCGGCGAGGCGACCGTGATCGCGACGGGGGGGCTGGCCGAGATCATCGCGCGCGAGTCGACGACGATCGCCATCGTCGACCACGACCTCACCTTGACCGGCCTCTATCACCTCTATCATCTGAACCGGTCGCCCGCATGAGCGCGCTGCGAGGCCGCCGCGTTCTCCTCGCTGTCTGCGGGTCGATTGCGGCCTATAAGGCCGTTCAGCTCGCGAGCGACCTCGTCAAGGCCGGGGCGCTCGTCGACACGATCCTCACCGAGGGTGCGCTCCAGTTTGTCCAGCCGCTCTCTTTCCGCGCGCTGACCCATCGCCTTGTCGTCACCACCCTCTGGGACCCGCATCATCCGAGCGGTGTCCTCCACGTCGACCTCGCGACTGCTGCCGAAGCGCTGCTGGTAGCGCCTGCGACCGCCGACACAATCGCCCGGCTCGCGCTCGGCCTCGCGGATGATCTGCTCGGCTGTGTCGCCTTGTCGACGACCGCACCGCTCGTGCTTGCGCCGGCGATGGAGTCGCACATGTTCCTCCATCCGGCGACCCAGCAGCACCTGACCGCCCTCCGCGAGCGCGGCGCCTTCATCATCGCCCCGGACGTTGGCCGGCTGGCGTCGGGGGCGAGCGGTATCGGGCGGATGGCCGAGCCGGCGGCGATCCTCGGCCATCTCGCGGCGGTGCTCGGACGGAACGGCGACCTCGCCGGCCGCCACATCGTTGTCACTGCCGGCGGCACGCGCGAGCCGATCGATCCCGTTCGCTACCTCTCCAATCGCTCAACTGGCAAGCAGGGCTACGCGATCGCCGAAGCGGCGCGGGATCGCGGGGCGCGGGTTACGCTGGTGACGAGCGCGTCGCTGCCCCCTCCGCCGGCGGTGACCGTCGTTGCGGTCGAGCGCGCCGAAGAGATGCTCGAGGCGGTGGCCGCTGCCTGCCGGGATGCCGACGCCCTGATCATGGCGGCGGCGGTCGCTGACTATCGGGTTGCGGCGCCGGCGAGCGAGAAGATCAAAAAAGGCGCCGACCGGCTGACGCTCGAACTGGTCAAGAACCCCGACATCTTGGCGTCGGTCCGCGGCGATTTCATCCGGGTCGGCTTTGCTGCTGAAACCGAGCAGCTGCTCGCTCACGCGGAAGAAAAACTACGCGCAAAAGCGCTCGACCTGATCGTCGCGAACGACGTCTCTGCGCCCGACGCCGGCTTCGCGGTCGATACCAACCGGGTCGTGCTCGTCTCCCCAGAAGGAGCTGAAGCGCTGCCCCTTCTCAGCAAGCGCGAGGTGGCCGACCGCATTCTCGACCGCGTCGTCGCCCGCCTGCGCGCTCGCCGCGCTTGAGCCGCAGTCGGGGGGATACCTATAATCTCGGCAACGTGCGTCTGCCCAGCAGCGAAAGGGACGAGGTGGGAACGATGAGACCGTATGCGTTTCTCAATGGCCAGTTCGTTGCCTTGGAGGACGCCAAGGTTTCTATCGCCACCCACGCCCTCCATTATGGGACCGGCTGCTTCGAGGGCATCCGCGGCAACTGGAACGATCAGGAAGAGACGCTCTACCTGTTCCGGCTGCGCGAACACTACGAGCGGCTGGCGCGCAGCGCGAAGGTGCTCAACATCAAACTCCCTTACAGCGTCGAGGAGCTCTGCGCGATCACCGTCGAACTGGTCGAGCGCAGCGGCTACCGCGAGGACGTCTACATCCGCCCCCTTGCCTTCAAAGGGGCGCCAGTGCTCGGCGTTCGGCTCCACGACCTGGAAGACTCGCTCGTGATCTTCGTCACGCCCTTCGGCAATTATCTCGATGTCGACGCCGGCATCAAAGTGTGTGTCTCCAGCTGGCGGCGGATCGATGACAACACCATCCCCGCGCGAGCGAAGATCGCGGGCGGCTACGTCAACAGCGCGCTTGCCCGCACCGAGGCCCATCTGAACGGCTACGACGAAGCGATCATGCTGAATCATGACGGCCATGTCTCGGAAGGGAGCGGCGAAAATATCTTCCTCGTCCGCGAAGGCCTCCTGCACACCCCGGGCATCAATGAGAACATTCTCGAAGGCATCACGCGCCACTCGGTGATGACGCTCGCGGCGAACGAGCTCGACATTCGCACGATCGAGCGCACTATCGACCGGAGCGAACTGTACATTGCCGATGAGATCTTCCTCACCGGCACTGCCGCCCACGTCACGCCGGTGATCGAGGTCGACCGGCGGCCGGTCGGCTCCGGCGCGGTCGGCCCGATCACGCGGCAGATCAGCAAGCTCTATTTCGATGTCGTGCGCGGCGTCAATAAGAAGTACATCGGCTGGTGCACGCCGGTCCGCCCGGCGCCGGTGGCGGCGGGCCGCTAGCCGGGGAGCGCGCGCCCATCACGACCGCCAAAACGGCTTCCGGCGCTCGCTCGGCACTGATTGCGGCACCGCCTGGCCGGCTCGTCGCGGCGCTGAGCGGTCTGGCTGTTCCCGCCGCGCTCATGGCGCCAGCGCTGCTTATTGTCTACCGGATCACAGTCACGCCGCCCTCGCTCGAACTGTTCTGGCTCGTCCTCATCCTGCTCGCGCTGGGCGGTGTCGGGTCGCTCTTCGCCTACTGGGCGATGTCGGCGCTTTTGCTCACCTACGAACTGAACGACCGGGCGCTGATTATTCGGTGGGGGCTAGCGCATCAGGTGATCCCGCTGGAGCGCATCAGCGGAGTGATCGCCGGCGCTGAGCGGCCTCCCCCGACGCGCTTTTCGGGCGTGCGCTGGCCGGGCAACGCGGCGGGACGGGCGTTTGTCGAGGGCATTGGCCACGTGCTGATCTACGCCACCTACCGCACGCCGTCCCAGCTGCTCTATATCCAGACGCCAAGCGTCTCCTACGGCATCGCGCCCGCGGACGTCCATGCCTTCCAAGAGGCGCTGCAACGCCGGCTTCCGCCGCCTGCTCCGAGCGACAATTCCGGGCCCTTGACTATCCGCAGCCTCACCCGTCAGCTGCAGACGATCCGCTATGCCGGCCCGCTCAAGATCGGGATGCTCCACGATGCCGTCGCGATGGGGGTGACTGTCCTCGCGCTCGTCGCGAATGCCGCGCTCTTTGGCTACGTGCTCTACTACTACCCGACCCTGCCCGACCTGCTCCCGCTTCACTTCAATCTGCTCGGCGAGGTCGACTTTATCGGACCGCGCGGCGATGTCTTCCGCCTGCCCGCGATCGCTCTCGGCCTCTTCGCGCTCAATTTCACTGCCGCGACAGTGCTCTACGCTCGCGAACGGCTCGCCGCCTACATCGTGCTGTCCACCGGCCTGCTCGTCCAAGCGATCTTCTGGGTCGCGACGACGCGGATCGTTTACTGAGCTACTCCTCGAAGCATCGCCCGTAGAGGATGAGGTCGCGCTCGACGACGGTCTCGCCGACGGGGCGCCCGAAGGCATACACCCCCCGCCGCCAGGGCGCCTCGCCGACACGCGCTTCGCCCTCTAGGGTCATCAGTTCGACGAGAAACCCGGGCCAGAGCGGGAAGGGCCCACGGTAGCCGCTCGGAATGCGCAGCAGGAAGGCGGCATCGGCAGCCCAGGGCGAATGCCTGCTTCGGCCGAACAATGCCGACGGCTCGCCCGGCACGCCGCGGATGCGCTTCTCTTCGATCCCGTAGCCGAGCGTCGAACGCACCCACGGCAGGTCGGCGGTGCGGACGTACATCGGCCGAACCTTGCGCGTTGTCCAGCGCTCATCGACGAGATACTGCCCGGGCCACGGCGACGGCGGGTCATCGAGATGGAACTTGACTGCCTCGCGACCGAACGAGATCAACTGCGTGCCGCCCCCGTCAGAATGCTCGTTGTTGCCGTACACCGTTCCTGCCGGACGATAGAGATAGTCGCCTTGCCGCATCGGGTGGACAAGGTCGAAGGCGAACTCTCCCTCATACATGAAGATCTCGTGGTCGCTGTCGGCAAAATGCGACTTCTCAGGGACGGCGAAGCCGGGAGGCGTGAAGAGGAGCTGCGAGAAGGCGCCGGTCTCAGGGTCATGGCTGAGGAGCAGGCGCTTCACTCCGCGCCCAGAGGGCGAAACCGTCCACTCCGCGGTTGTTGTATCGAGATAGGGAACGAACCGGTCTCCGCGCATCGCTCCTCCATGCGTCGTCGGTCGGCGAGGATATGCGCTGCGAGCGGCCGTGATGCGCCTGCTGCGCAGCAGCCATGCTGAGCGCCGGTTGGACAGGCGCTCTCCGTTGCCCTAGACCATTCTGCCCGCTCACGATGGATACGATACTATCTTATATTGCTGTTCCCGAACCGAGGGGTCGAGTGATACCGACGTATGAAGCGATGCTGCTGCCGTTCCTGCGCCTTCTTGAGGATGGGAACGACCATACGTTTGCCGAAGTCCTCGAGTATCTTGCGCGCCATTTCGCGCTGACCCCCGCTGAGCGCGCCGCACTGCTGTCGAGCGGGAAGGAGAGACGCTTCGACTACCAAGTACGCTGGGCGCGGACGCATCTCAGTAAGGCGCTGCTGCTTGAGGCGCCGACGCGAGGCGTCTATCGCATCACCGAGCGCGGACGGGCGGTGCTCCGCGAGAATCCGGGCAGGATCGATTTTGCGTTCCTCAACCAGTTTCCGGAGTATCGTAAGTTCCGTCGGTCCACCAGCAAGAACCGCCCGCATGCCGTGATCCGGGATCGCGCCGCCGCTTTGCCCCCGCTTGAGGAATCCCCTGAAGAAGCCTTGGCGCGAAGCTACCAAGCCCTCCGCGAGGCGCGCATTGCTGAGATCGTGGAGCGTCTGCAAGAGGTGAGCTCGGCGCGCTTCGAGCAAATCCTCGTCGACCTCTTGCTCGCCTTGGGCTACCGGGGGTCAAGATCGGAGTCCGGCCGAGCGATCGGCAGAAGCAACGATGGCGGCGTCGATGGAGTGATCGATGAAGATCGGCTCGGTCTTGATACGATCTCCGTCCAAGCGAAGCGGTGGCAGGGCGCTGTGCCGGTCGACGCGGTTCGATCGTTCGCTGGCGCGCTGATGGCGCATCGAGCGACGAAAGGCATTTTCATCACCACCTCAGACTTCACCAAGGAAGCACGGTCGTACGTTGACAAGATCGACAAGCGGATCGCCTTGATCGATGGAAAACAGCTCGCGGGCTTGATGTTCGATCATGATGTCGGGATGATCGGCACGGCGCGCTACGTCGTGAAGAAGCTCGACCCGAACGATTTCGCGGCCGGCTGATGGTCATTGCGCTGCCCGGCGGCTCTGGCGAACTCGGAGCGCCAGCGCCACGCCAAAAGCGAGCGCCGCCCCTCCGACGAGAAGAAGCCCTGCATCGCCGCTGCGGTCGCCGCGGTAGGTGCCGTCGCCAGTGCGGGGAAGGCCGATCGTGGCCGTCGGCGTGCCGGGCGCGAGGGTAGCGGTCGGGGTGCCAACGGGGCGAGGCGGGGTGACAGTGGGTGTCACCGTCCTGGTTGCCGTCGGCGTGCCCGGCCCCGGGGTCGGCGTGGCGGTGACCGGTGAGCCAGTCGGCGTGACTGTCCGGGTTGGGGTCGGCGTCGCGGTGCGGGTTGGCGTCGCCGTCGCCCCGCCGGGCGGTGTCGCGGTCGGGGTGAACGTCTGTGCCGGCGGGCGTGTCGGCGAGACGTACGGCGTCGGCGACGGCCCGGGCGGCGTCGGCGTCGGCGAGGGATACGTCTGCTGGAACGCCTCGAGGCGGCGCTCTCTTGGGGCTGGCTCGCAGGGGAGCGCCGCCTCGGGAGCGCTCTCCCATGGCAGGATGATCCCGACGCACCGGGCCGCTTGCGCTGCCGCAGGAACAAGGGCGGCCCACCACACGAAGGCGACCGGAAGCATCATCAGCACGAGGGTCAGCAGCCGACGCCGATCCATCCCCTCACTTGCTCCTCCATTCAGCGGGGCATCATCGCCTTCGGAAGGCTAGCAGACAGCCTGCCGATCCCGAAAGTCTATCGGGCGAGCGCTTTCGATTGGGATCGAGAACAGCTTCGCGCCGGCGCGTTGCCGCGAGCATATCGGCCGGCGGAGGCCGCTTTGCCATCCCAGCCGAGGAGAGATGCCCGCTTCGCTGTCGTTGTGCCGGCCGAGCGTGGAGCGCTACACAGCGAGCTTGGCGATCGTTGCGCCCTCGCCGCCTTCGTTCAAGGCAGCCGGAGCCCATTCGCGGACCAACGGGTGGGCGGCAAGGTGGGTTCGAACGACCTGCCGCAGGGCACCGGTGCCTTTGCCGTGGATGACTCGCACCTCCGACAGGCCGCTGCGGTAGGCATCGTTCAAGTAGCGGTCGAGCGCTTCTGCCGCTTCGTCGGCGCGCCGGCCGCGCAGGTCGAGCTGCGTGCCCGGAGAGGGGGGCGGCGGTGGGAGCGTGACGCGGCGCTCGAGGTGCGCTCGCCGGTGCTCGCGCGCGGCCTCAGCAGCCGACATCGGCTCGAGATCGCGCAGCGGCGCCCGCACTTTCATCGTCCCCAGCCACACCTCGGCCTCTTCACGCTCGGGAAAGAGGGCAACAAGCTCGCCGACCTGCCCCAGGCGGGGCAGACGCACCGGGTCGCCGACACGGAGAGGACGGGTGCGAAGCGGTGCGCGTCGTGGGTGGCGGGGCCCCCCCGGACGGGGGGGAAAGGCCTGGCGCGCCGCCGCAAGCTCTGCTGCGGCCGCTGCTGCCGCATCGGCGTTGGTCGGCGACGCGGCGGCCGCTGCGGCGCGCTGCAGCGCGCGGAGCAGTTCGTCGGCCTCGCGCAGCAGCTCGGTTCGCGCTTCGTCGGCAAGGCGGTCGCGCTCGCGCTCGACCACCGCCAGCGCTTCCGCAAGCTTGGCCCGCTCCGCCTCAGCCTGGGCGGCGGCGGCGGCGGCGCGCTGGCGTTCTGCCGCAAGCGCATCGCGCTCGCGCTGCAGGTCGGCAAGGAGCCGCTCCACTTCCGCCTCGGTCGGCGAAACGAGCGTGCGCGCCTCCTCGATGATCTCGGGAGAGAGGCCGAGCCGAGAAGCAATGGCGAGCGCATTGCTTGCGCCGGGAGTGCCGAGGATCAGCCGATAGGTCGGCGCAAGGGTAAGGGGGTCGAACTCGACCGACGCATTGCGCACTCCGGGCGTTCCATGGGCGAACACTTTCACTTCGCTGTAGTGCGTGGTCGCGATTGTCGGGATGCGGCGACGGACAAGATAGGCCAAGATCGCCCGCGCCAGCGCCGACCCTTCAGCGGGGTCGGTTCCTGCGCCCAGCTCGTCGAGCAGAACAAGGGTGGCCGGGTCAGCCTCCCGCAGGATCTCGACGATGGTCCCAATGTGCGAGCTGAAAGTCGACAACGACTGCTCGATGCTCTGCTCATCCCCGATGTCAGCCGCGACGTGGCGGAAAACGGGCACGGTCGACCCGGCGGCGGCAGGGAGAGGCAGGCCCGCCAAGGCCATCATCGTCAAGAGCCCGACCGTTTTGAGGGCGACCGTTTTGCCGCCGGTGTTCGGGCCGGTGATGACGAGCACGAACTCGTCGCTCGACAGGTCGACCGAGATGGGAACCGCCCGCTCTCCAAGCAGGGGGTGCCGCGCCTGACGCAGGTCAAGCTGCCACGGCGGGCGGACAGGGACAAGGCGCGGCCGCGTTGCGCCGAGCGCCTCGGCATACCGCGCTTTGGCGAGCTGAAGGTCGATCGCACCGAGGAGGTCAACGTTGGCGATGATCGCCGGCGCATGCTCGCCGACTTCCGCCGAAAGCCGGCGCATGATGCGCTCGATCTCCCGCTCCTCCTCGAGCTGGAGCTCGCGCCAGCGGTTGTTCAGGTCGACGATTTCCAGCGGCTCGAGAAAGACTGTCGCGCCGCTCGCCGACACGTCATGAATGATGCCCCGCACCTGCCCCTTGAAGTCTGCCTTGACGGGAACGACATAGCGTCCTTCCCGAACCGTGACAATGGGCTCTTGGAGCACCATCTTGCCGAGGGGAGAAGCAATGTACTGGTCGAGGCGGGCGCGGAGGTGATCGTGGGCAGCGCGCAATTCCGCCCGAATGCGGGCGAGCGGTGCACTTGCGCTGTCGAGCACCTCACCGCGCCGGCCGATGCAGCGGGCAATCTCCTCTTCGACTGCGGAGCAGTCGACAAGGTCAGAGGCGAGCTCACCGAGCACTGGCAAGCGGTCGGCGAGCCGCATGAGCGTGGCGCGCAGCTGGCGCGCAGTCTGGAGGGTGGCGGCGATATCGAGGAGGACGAACGGCTCAAGCACGCCGCCGAGGGCGGCCTGACGGGCAGGCGCCCGCACATCGCGGGCGCTTCCAACCGAAATGCCTGGCTTCAGGCGGAGCAGGGCCCGCGCCTCTTCAGTCGCCTGCTGGGCGCGCTCAGCGGCAGGAAGCGTCCTCTCCGGCTGGAGCGCGAGCGCGAGTTCGCGGCTGACGGAGAACGAGGTCTGTCGGGCGAGCTGCTCGCGGATAGTATCAAATTCGAGGAGATGAAAAACGCGCTCCCTCACGCTTCGATTGTAGCGTGAGCGGTCGCCTCGCCTGCGTCAGCGCAAGAAAAGCCGCCCCGCGAGTAAAACGGTGGCCACGCTTCCGAGGACAGCAGGATCCTCCCGCTGCAGCGCGAGCCCGGTCAGCGCGGCGCAGGCGACGGCTATGGAGGCAAGACCGACTTCAACCAGCGCGATCCGCATGACGCTCATCCTCACGATTGCGTTCGCTGCCATCCTAGGAACGAAAGCGCAAGAGGACGAGCACTTAACTGCGCGCAACGCTGCTTTTATATTGGATATTGGTATCCAATTGCCGGGAAAGATAGGGAGCGCTGTATGCCCGGCTCGGCGAGCAGCGCGAGGCCGAATTCGGCTATAGTTTGAGGCGACTTGGATCGCCGTGGCGACCGAGATCGACCGAGAGCACGCTCCCTCCTGACCCGCCTCTGGACCGTGCGTGGCCGGAAGGCAGCCCTGATCTCGCGATCCGCCTCGTCGGGCGTGTCCAGGACTCGGCGTGGAGGATCACATGTTCCGGCAGATGTTCCGGGGAAAGATTCACCGGGCGACGGTCACGAAGGCCGATGTCGATTACATGGGAAGCATCACCATCGACGAGGCGCTGCTTGAGGCAGCCGATATCGCCCCCTACGAGCGGGTGCAAGTCGTTGACATCGACAACGGGGCGCGTCTTGAGACCTACGCGATCCCCGCGCCGGCCGGCTCTGGCGAAGTGCAGGTCAATGGCGCTGCCGCTCGGCTGGTCAATGTCGGCGACCGCGTCATCATCATTGCCTACAGCTTTGTGCCGGAGTCCGAAGTCCGGAACATCCGGCCGCGGGTGGTGCACGTCGACGCCCAGAACCGCCTGCTCGCTCCGCTTCCGGTCTAAGGACGCCTGCGCTCTCCCGGCGAGGAGAGTACGATCGCGCTACCTTGGCGTCGGAGCGAGCGATGGCCTCTCTTCTTCTGCTTTTGCGGGTCGGCGTGCCGCGCGGAACTTCGTCTGAAGCGGTCTGGGAGGAGCTGCAGCGTCAGCCGGCGCTCCGGCGCGTGGCCGGCGCGCGGCTGTATCAGCCGTTTCGCGGGGTGTTCGAGCCGACCGAGTGGCTCTTCTGCGGCGAGGTCGAGGAGGAGATCCCGCCGCCTGCGCTTCCGGCGGAGCGGCTGCCGCTTCGCAAAGTCGAGGTCTATCCCTTTCGCGCCGAGATCAACCCGCTCGGCCGTCCATTGCTCGGGTCGCCGCTGCCGATCCAGCTGGTGACGATCACGGTCATTGCTCCCATGATCGACCGGTTCGAAGCGTGGTATGCCGAGCATGCGGAGCTGCTCTGCCGCGCGCCCGGCGCAGTTGGTGCCCGCCGCTACTGGCAGGACGGCGCACCGCGGCGCTACGCCACCCTGTACTACTACGAGAGCGAGGACGGGATCGAGCGCTACTATGCCAGCGAGGTGCGCGCTGCTGCCGCGGAGTCGCGACTGCCCTTCGACCCCTGGCTGGTCGACCAGTACCACACCTACTACCGCGATATTACTCCCGCTTCTTCGCGCGCGGTCCATTCCCGGTGAAGCAGCGTGAAATAGGTGTAGCGCAGCGCTTGGACGGGCGTCTGAAACAGCGCCGTCAGCAGCGCTAAGATGAGGATCGCGGCGAAGAGCAGACCGAAAGGCGGCGTCCCCCCCGGCGCGAGCGCGAGCGGCACAAACAGGATCGCCGTCACGGGAAGCGCTGCAAGCGCGCCGATGATCCCGTTCAGCACGGCAAAGAGAAGCGCGATCACGGCGATCGGGCCAAGATGGCGCGTGATCAGCTGCCACGCAGTCCGCAGCGCGGCGCCGGCCCCGCTCCCGGCGACCATCACCTCGATGCTCGCGAGCGTGACGAGCGACTGCAGAACAATCGCTCCCGCGATGAAAAGGAAGACCACCGCGACGAGTATCACCAGCAGCACGACAATCAACGCCGCAATGCCGAGAACGACAACGCCGAGCGGCGGCTCGCGGGTGCCTCCTAAGAGCGCGATCAGGCCGATAGCCGGCGACGCCACGATCGCCCCCACCAGCGCCAGCGCCACGGGAACGATGAGGGTGAGCGCCTGAATGATCAGCAGCGGACCATAGCGTGCCTGTGCCGCGCGGAAGACGTCGCTGAGCGGCGGGTCTTCCCCTGCTGCGCCGCGCCATGCGCTCCACACGATGCCTCCCCGAGCGAGCGGCGCGACGAAGAACGTCGCGATGATCCACAGCCCGAGGATGAAGAGCACAGGAATGAGGGCCAAGATCAGCGTGCGGACAACCGCCCCCTCATCGGCCGGCGTGCGCGGCGCGATGTTGAAGTCGAAGATGTTGAAGTCGAAATTGAAGCTCGGGCTCCCGCCAAGCGCGAACGACGGCTCGACCAGCGCGATGAGGATCGCGAAGAGCCACAGCGTCCGCGTCTGACGGAGGATCGCGATCGCCTGCGAGGCAAGGCCGACGTAATCCATCTGCTCCTCCGCCGGCAATCCTGCCACACCGATCGCCGTGCAGTCTAGCCATCGCCCTCGCTTGCTCCTCCGGTGCCGGCGCCTGATAATCGCGCTGCACAGGGAGCAGAGCAGTGCTGAACGCCATTGAGCGGGGAACGGTCGAGCAGGTGATCCGGTCGCGGCGCTCGGTGCGCCGCTTTCGTCCCGACCCGGTCGCTGACGCCGAGGTGGAGGCACTGCTCGATGCAGCGCGGTGGGCGCCCTCTCCTCACAACAGCCAGCCGTGGCGGTTCGTCCTCGTTCGTGCCGGCGAAACGCGCCGACGGCTGGCTGAGGCAATGGCCGACCGCTGGCGGGCGGACCTCGCCGCGCACCGCGAAGCGAGCGAGCCGGTTCTGCAGAAGGTCGAAACGCGGCGCCGCCGCCTGATCGAAGCGCCGGTCGCGATCGTCGTCTGCTTGACGGGAGAGCGGCTGGACGTCTATCCGGATGCCGAGCGGCGCGCCGCCGAATGGTTGACCGCTGAGCACAGTCTCGGCGCTGCCGTCCAAAACCTGTTGCTGACGGCGCGGGCGCGCGGGCTCGGCGCCTGCTGGATTTGCGCGCCGGCATTCTGTCCGGAGACCGTTCGTGAGGCGCTCGCGCTGCCTCCGGCGTGGGCGCCGCGCGCGCTCATTCTGGTCGGCTACCCCGCGGCTCCTGCAGCGTCCTCTTCGCGCCTGCCCCTCGCCGATTTGGTGGTCGTGCGATGATCCCCCGCTTGCGCATCGGAACGGTGACCGTGCATCTGCTCTCGGCGGGCTGGTATCTGACCGATGGCGGTGTCGCCTATGGGATCGTCCCGCGGGCGCTGTGGGAGCGTGAAGAGCGGCCCGATGCCGCCAACCGGATCCGGTTCGAGCTGCGCTCGCTCCTCATCGAAGCGAACGGCCTGCGCATTCTGGTCGACACAGGCTACGGCGACAAAGTCTCGCCGCGGATGCGGCAGAACCTCGACCTCCACGACGCGCCCGGCTTGCATGACAGCCTTGCGCTTGCGGGTGTCGAGCCGGCAGACATCGACCTCGTGGTCAACACCCACCTCCACGCCGACCATTGCGGGGGCAATACGGCTGAGCGCGGCGGGAAGGTCGTTCCTGCATTTCCCCGCGCGCGCTATCTCATTCAGCAAGGCGAATATGCAGCGGCGTGTCGCCCGAATGAGCGCACCCGCGCAACCTATCTTCTCGAGAACTACTGTCCGCTTGAGGAGGCGGGGGTCGTCGACTTCGTTGCCGGCGACATCGCGGTGACGCCGGCCGTGCGGCTGGAACGGGCGCCCGGTCATACGGCCGATCATTGCATCGTCCGCATTCACGATGCCGGCGAAACGGCGCTCTTTCTCGCCGACCTTGCGCAGCGCCCTGTCCAGCTCGAGCGGCTGGCGTGGGTGGCCGCCTACGATGTCCTCCCCCTCGTTTCGCTGGAGACAAAGCGCGCGGTTGTCAGCGAGGCCGTCCGCGAGGGACATCTGCTCATCTTTCAGCACAGCCCGGCGGTCGGGCGACTGACGCGTGCTGAGCGCGGGGTGCGGTTCGAGCCGCGGCCGCTCTGACGGCGGCCGCTCAGGGACGACGCTGCGGGAGCGGGCGGCCGAGTTAGCGCGGCCGTTCGCCGGTGGGGATCGGCGGGGGCGGGAGGGGGGTTGAAGTCGCGGTGGCGAAGACGGCGGGGCCGGGCGTGCCGGCAGGGCGCGTGGGCGGGGCGCCCCACTCCAGCTCGACGGTCTCTCCGCGGCGGCCGAGTGTCGGGCGCGGCTGGCCGTTGTAGATCACTTCGGTCGCGGCGGCGTTCGACGTTCGCAGCCGGACGGTCTCGGCTGACCAGTAGCGGCTCTGACCGGCCTCGAGGGTGCCGGAAAAGACGACAGCGTTGTCGAGCGTGACGAGGAGCGAGATCGGCTCGCGCGCGCGGACGACGAGGTTGACCGGCGGCGTGGGCGTGGGGCTCGGGGTCGGCGGCTGCGCGTCGAGCACGACCGGCGCCGAGCGCGGGCCGGGCGCATCCAGCACCGACTGGCTCGGCGGCGGCGCAATAGCCTGCAGCGCTGCTTGCAGCGCCAGCCAGCCGACGCACGAGAACAGGATGACGCACGCCCCGACGGTGACCCACAGGATGAAGTTCGGCGCTCTCGGCGTCGGCATCGTCGGAAAGTTCCCGGGCGCCCGTTCGGGCAGGCTCGGCAGCAGCGCAAGGAGGTCGTCCGGGTCGAGCCCGAGATACCTCCCATAGGTGCGGACAAAGGCGCGGGTGTAGGCGCGGCCGGGGAGCGCGCGGAGGTCCCCCGCTTCCAACGCCGCCAAGTGTTCGACGCGGATCTGGGTCGCCAAAGCCGCAGCAGCGAGCGAGAGATGCCGGTACTCGCGGGCTTCGCGCAGCCGCGCACCGAGTTCGGCAAGAGCGAGCTGGCGACGGCGCGCCTGCGCCTGCGTGACGGAGGCACGCCGCCCGGGAAGCCCCACGGCGCGGAGCCACGGGCGGGCTGTGATCTCCAGCCGAGCTAGGAAGCGAGAGAGCTGGCGACGTATCCGTCGATAGGTCACCGGCGGCGGGAACGAAGTCGTCGTCACGATCCTCACAAGAAGCGGCGACGGCCCAACTGCCGGGAGGCTATCGGACGGCGCCCCTTCCGTCAACTGTTGCCGGGGCACTGGCTAAAAGATTGCTCAGAAGCGGCCGCGTCGCTTGACCTCCGCCCGAGCGCCTTCCTAGGATTCGGCGGCTTGCGCTGGGATCGCGCAAGCGCTCCCGGGTGCTCGGATGCGCCATGATTGATGTCCAAAACTTGACGAAGTATTACGCTGACCGCGTTGCGATCGAAAACCTGACGTTCCGCGTTGCCAAGGGCGAAATCCTCGGCTTTCTCGGTCCGAACGGCGCCGGCAAGAGCACGACGATGCGGATCCTGACGGGCTTCATTCCGCCGAGTTCGGGGACAGCGTCGATCGACGGGTTCGACGTGATGAAGCAGTCGATCGAAGCGCGTCGGCGCATCGGCTACTTGCCGGAGAACACCCCGCTCTATACCGACCTGACTGTCCGCTCCTATCTCCGCTATATGGCGACCTTGCGCGGCGTTCCGCGCAAGACGCTCAACAGCCGCGTCGACGACGTGATGACCAAGTGCCGGATCGACGATGTGGCGAACACGATCATCGGCAAACTGTCGAAAGGGTATCGTCAGCGCGTCGGGCTGGCGCAAGCGCTCGTTCATGATCCGCCCGTGCTTATCCTCGACGAGCCGACTGCCGGCCTCGACCCGCGCCAGAACAATGAGACGCGCCGCCTCATCCGGTCGTTGGCGGGGGAGCACACCATCATCTTGAGCAGCCACATCCTTCCCGAAGTGAGCCAGACGTGTCAGCGCGTTGTCATCATCAACGAAGGACGCTTGGTGGCGGAAGACACGCCGGAAGGCCTGACAAACCGGCTGCGCTCGTCCGACCGTCTGCTGATCCACGTTCGGGGCCCGGCGGAGGAGGTGGCGGCGGTGCTCGGCGCGATGCCGAACGTGCTGGCAGTGATCCCGGACCAGACGGAACGGGGACGGTTCCTCGTGGATACCGCGCCGGAGAGCGACCCGCGGGAAGAGATCGCGGCCGAGATCGTGCGGCGCGGATGGGGCTTGCGCGAACTGCGTCCCGTCGGGATGAGCCTCGAAGAGATCTTTCTCAAGCTGACCACCGAGGAAGCGCCTCTTGAGCCGGCGGAGGTGACGGCATGACGGTGCTGACCATCGCGGGCAAGGAGCTGCGCACCTATTTCGCCTCGCCGCTTGCCTATGTTGTCACCGCAGGCTTCCTCGTGGTGACGGGGATCTTCTTTGCCCTCTCCGTCATCCTGACCAACCAAGCCAGCCTCCGTTTTGCGCTGGACAACTTCCGCGTCATCTTCCTGTTCATCACGCCGCTGATCACGATGCGGCTGCTCGCTGAGGAGCAGGCGACGGGCACCATCGAGCTGGTGCTCACCTCGCCCGTGCGCGACTGGGAACTGGTGCTGGGCAAGTTTTTGGGCGCGCTCGCGCTGCTCGGGGTTATGCTCGGCCTGACGCTCTACTATCCTTTTCTGCTGTTCATCTACGGCAGGCCCGACCCCGGGCCGATCATCAGCGGCTACCTTGGGCTGATCCTGCTGGGCGCAGGCTTCATCGCCATCGGCTTATTTACCTCCGCCCTCACGAAAAATCAGATCATTGCGGCCGTGCTCGCCTTCGCGCTGCTGCTGGTCTTCTGGCTGGCGGCGCCGATCGGTGATGTCTTTCAGGGAGTAGTGCGGGACGTGCTGCGCTATCTCTCCGCGATTGATCACTACACCGACTTCTCGCGCGGCGTCATCGACACGAAGGACATCGTTTACTACCTCTCGCTCACGGCCGCCGCGCTCTTCGCGACCGTCCAAGTCGTTGGCGCCCGAAGGTGGATATGACGTGGAACGAGCGGCTTGAACGGTTGACGCCTTTTGCCGGCGCCATCGCTGCCGGCTTGCTGCTGGTCGCAGCGGGATGGTGGCTGGTCACCCGCGACTTTACGGGTCCAGTGCAAATCTTGGTCGCCGTCGGCGCCGCGCTCGCGGTCTTCTGGGCGACCGGCTCGATCAGCACCATCCGCCAAGCGGCGACGGGGCGCGCGACGCGCTACGGCGCGAACTCGTTGCTCGCCGTGGTCGCCTTCTTTCTCATCCTCGGGCTCGTTAACTTCCTCTCGACCCGCTACTCGACGCGCTGGGATCTGACGCGCACCAAGCAGTACACCCTCTCGCCCCAAACCCTGCAGGTGCTTCAGCAGTTGCGCGAGCCGGTCAAGATCACTGCCTTCTACACCGTGACTGACCCGCGGCGCGGCGATACTGAAGACCTGATGAAGGAATACACGGTTCGGACGGACAAGCTGGCGATCGAATATATCGACCCTGAGACCCAGCCAGCGCTCGTTCGCCAGCTCGGGGTGCGCACTGGCGGCACGCTCGTCTTCGAATCAGGAGGACGCCGGACCGAGATCACCAGCGTCACCGAAGCGAACGTCACCGGCGCGCTCCTCAAAGTGATGCGCGGCGACCAGAAAAAGGTCTACTTCACCACCGGCAACGGCGAGCTCGACCCAGCGTCCAGCGACCGGACCGGCCTCAGCCTCGCGAAACAGAACCTCGAGCGTCTCAACTACCTCGTCGAGACGATCACCCTGCTCACCACCCCGACAATCCCCGCCGATGCCGCGGTGGTTGTCGTCGCGGGGCCACGCCGTCCTTTCGACGAGAGCGCGCGGCGCGCCCTCCAGAACTATCTCGACGGCGGCGGCAAGATGTTCCTCCTCATCGACCCGCGGGCGCAGCATGGCCTCGAGCCGCTGCTTGAGAGCTACGGGCTGCGTGTCGGCAACGGCATCATCATCGACCCCGCCTCGTCGCTCCCGCAGGATATTGGGGCGCTCGTCATCCAGCGCTATCAGTTCAGCGCGATCACGCGCGACCTTGCGCCGACGGTGTTCCCGCTCGCCACGGCGGTCCTCCGCCTCGACAACCCGCCGGAGAACCTCTCAATCTTCCCGATCGCGGAGAGCAGCCCCCAAAGCTGGCTGGAGACCAACCCCGACCAACTTCAATTCAACGAAGGCCAAGACCTCCGCGGACCGCTTCCCGTCGCGCAGCAGGTGGAGCGGCTGCGCCGCAGCGACCCGCCGCAGCGCCCCGACCTGATGCGCCTGCTCGTGATCGGCGACTCCGATTTTGCGTCGAACCAGTTCTTCAATCTGTCGAGCAATGGCGATCTTTTCCTCAATGGCGTCAACTGGCTGGCGGAGGAAGAAGCGCTGATCGCGATCCCCCCGAAGACGCCTGACCAAGAGCAGCGCTTGCTGCTGACGCCGATGCAGACGAACCTCATCCTCTTCTCCAGCGTCCTCTTCCTGCCGCTTGTGGTGCTTGGGGCAGGAGCGGCAGTCTGGTGGCAGCGGCGGTGAACCCGCGCCTGACTGTCGCTCTTGTCGCAATCGCCGCGGTCCTCGGAGCCTACGTCTTCCTGGTGGAGGTCAACCGCGAGCCGCCGCCCGCTCCGGGTGTGACCCCGCGGCCCACGCCGGTCACCCTTCTGAGCGGCTCGCCGGACGATCTCGCGACGCTTGAGGTGCGCACCGCTGAGGGGCGGGTCCTTCTCAACCGCCCGCCCGGCGGCGACTGGCTGCTCATCGAGCCGGCGGACGGCGATGCGGACCAAGTGCGCATGCTCAGCATCGCCGGCCGGCTCCTCCCCCTCACCGCAAACCGGGTGCTCACCGATACCTCGCAGTTGGGACAGTACGGGCTCGCCAATCCGACCTCAAGCGCGATTGTCACCAAGAAGGACGGCTCTCGCGCCGAGCTCCGGATCGGAGACCAGACCGCGCTTGCCGATGGCTACTACGTGCGCCTCGGCGACGACGGGCCGATCTATCTTGTCTCGCGCTTTGTCATCGATGAGCTCCGGCGCCTCGTCTCCGACCCGCCGCGCCCCCGCCCGACCCCAACGCCTGTACCGCCGACGCCGACTGTCACGCCGGTCTCGCCGACCCCGACGCCGACCAGCTGACAACAGAACGGCCCAGGGTGCCGCCCGCGCCCGCTTAGCGCTGGAGCCGCTGCCCCGAGGCGCGCGAGGCGAGGAACCGCTCGAGCGCAGCAGGGTGCTTGTCCGCTGGCCGTGCGCTGATGAGAGATGCTCCGGCGCGGCTGGCTGCTTGGCAGCGGCCGATGGAGCAGAGAGGGCGATGGCAGACGCGGGGAAGGCGGCAGCGGCCAGTCGACCGGCCGCGCCGACAGGGATGTCGCTCCGCGTTCGACGAAGGCGCGGCCGCGAATGGCGCCCATCGGTCCGCTGCTTGCTACGGAGGCGAGACCGACGAGCGGGGCAGGGTCGATGACGGTGAGAAGGTGCGCCAGGGCGTTGCCGGTCGCCGGCCTCTTCCTGCGCTGCCGGGCGGCTGGTTGGGGCGGGCGTCAGGAATCATGGTCGGCGGCTATACTTGGCGAGGAAGAGGATGAGCTCGGCATGATGGAGCTGGTCGCGGCGGCGCGGGCGCGCGGGCTGCGGTTTTGGGCGCCTCTTGCCCTGCTGGGGCTGATCGGCGCGGGCTTCGTGTTTCTTCCCCTGCCCTTCTTGGAGAAGCTGCGCATTCTGTCGGCGGGCGTCTGCGCCCAGCGCCCGGGGCATTCGATCTTCTTCGGGGATGTCCAGCCGCCGCTTGAAGCGCGGATGATCGGCATCTACGGCGGCTTCTTCATCGCCATCCTCACACTCGCGCTCGCTGGACGGGGCAAATGGACCGGGATGCCGACGGTGCCGGTGATGGCGCTGGCGCTCCTGTTCATCGCCGTCATGGGCTTTGACGGCGTGAACGCGCTCTTCTTCGACCTGAGGCTGCCGCACGCCTATCCGCCGCAGAACTGGCTGCGGCTGATCACCGGCACGCTCTGCGGGCTGGGCATCGCCCTGCTCGTGCTGCCGATTGTCAACTTTTCTGTCTGGCGCAATGGGCCTGCGCGTCCGCTCGTCGGGCTGCGCGGGCTAGCGGGCCTGCTCGCTGTCGAGGCGCTCTTCGTCGCGATCGTGCTGACGGGGTTCTGGCTGCTGCTCTATCCCGTGTCGATCATCTCGGTTGCGGGGATTGGCGGGCTGCTGGTCGCCATCAACCTGCTGATCGTCCTGAGCATAGTGCGGCGCGAAGGCCAAGCGCGGCGCCTTGCCGACTTGCTCGGCCCCGGCTCGCTCGCGATCACGCTTGCGCTTGCCGAGCTCCTGCTCCTCGCTGGAATACGCTTCTGGGCCGAGGCAGCGCTCGGCATCACGCCGCTCTGAGCGCACTCTCCTCCTGCTCCTGCTGGTGCTGTCCCTCTGCTCCGTTCGCGCGCCTGCGACGCCGGTTCGCCCCGCTAAGCGAGCAGCGCAGCGGAGCTGAGAGAAGACGGCGCGCCTACGCGGGCGGCAAGGTGGCGAGAATGGCGTCGGCGATGGCGCGGTGCGACGGGTAGCGCAGCGTCAAGCCAAGCTCGCGCTTCGCTTTCGCGTTTGAGACGTTCATTGCGAGGATGCGCAGCGGCCGCTGCTGCTCGGAGAGAGCGTCCTCCGGAATAACGGGCGGCGGCGCGACGCCCATCCGCTCCGCCGAGTAGGCCCAGAACTCGCGCGTGGTCATCACCTCGTCGGAGTTCAGGTTGTAATAGCTGCCCGGCGTGCCGCGCAGCGCCGCGAGAATGCACGCCTCGGCGAGATCATCGACATGGATCATCGGCGTCACTGCCTCGCCATTGCCGAAGATGGCGAAGCGGCCTTCGCGAACGAGGAGCCAGAGCGTGGCGCGCTCCGGGGCAGCAATGCCCGGCACGCGCAAGATGACCCACGGGATGCCCCGCTCGCGACCGACGTGCTCGATGATCTCCTCCATCTCGCGCGTCGCGGCGCCCATCGCGTTCATCACGTTAATCGGCGCGCTCTCGTCGATCACCTCGCCCGGCCGGTCGCCGTAGACGGCCGTTGTTCCGGTCCAGACATATTTTTCCAGTTCGGGGCGGGCGACTTCCTCAAGAATGTTGCGGAGCGACGCCGCATACGGGCGGGAGCCGTCTTCGGCAACTTGGAGCATGCCGCTCGTGCAGTGGAGCGCGTATTGGCAGCCGGCTGCCGAGCCCCGGATCGATTCGCGGTCGTTGATGTCGCCCTCCACAATCTCTGCGCCCGCCTCCGCCAGCGCTGCCCCCTTCTGCCGATCTCGGGTGACGACCCGCGCCGCGTGTCCTTGCTCGAGCAGGCGCCGGACGATCCGCTTGCCAGTGATCCCCGTGCCGCCGTAGACCACAAACTGCGCCATTATGCCTCCCGACCATGCACCGTTTCGCGGGCGCACTCTAGAGGCTGCGGGCTGCATCGGGCAAGTAGGCACCGCCGCTCGCTGCGCAGGCAGACGGCGCTCTGGCGGTTGCCGCCGCATTCGGCAGCCAGCCGCCGCGCACGTCGCAGACGCGTGTCCGCGTGCCCCCGTCGTCCACGGGGCGCAGGCGCAATGCAGACCGCGTCCTGCAGTCGGCATTGCAGGCCTTGGGCAGGCCGGTTCCGGTTGCAGCGACAGCGCAGTGGCGCGGCTGCCGTGGAGCCCATCGGCGAGGAAGGCCCCTCCCGTCCGCCGCCGCAAATCCGGCAGCCATTCGCCAGCCTGCGTGCAGGACGGCGGCGTGATGGCGGCGCGCGATGACCTCCGGCCGTCGGCTGGCAGCGCCGTGTCGAGCAGCGGCGAAGCCTCGGCGAGCGACAGCGTTTCCGCTGAGCAGGTCGTGCTGCAGGCCGTCGCGGGGGCGCCGGCGTGCCGACCGCGCCGCGCTCCGATGGCGCCCGAGCCCGGCCGGCAGGAGAATGTTCCGCTCGGGAGCTGCCGTCGCGTCATCGCGGACTGCTCCTCCTGACAATGGCTGCCTGCGCCGCACTCACGGCCAGAAGCGCAGTCGCAGAGAACGCGCCCAGAGTGCCGGGCCGGCTGTGCTCTCGCTTCCTCCTCGGCTCCGAGGTGAACCCGAAACGCCGCAGCGGGCCGCATGCGCGCTCAGCAGGGGGCGGCGCGCCGGAGGAAGACGATGTAGGAGCCGGTCGGCCGCGCCGGCTCGTAGCAGGCGGCGAGCCGGGCGAGCAGGGCGGGGTGATGGAGCAGCGCCGAGTAGCGGCGCTCCTCTTTCTGGGAGAAGGCAAAGGCTGCCGGCGGGGCGCGGTCGAGCCGATCGAGCAGAGCAGGGAGGCAGTCGGGACAGAGGTAGTCATAGATGAACTGCCCTTCCCGGCCGGAGGCGTAGACCAGTTCGAGCGGCGCGACGATCTCGCTGCCGGCCGGTGTCCCCGCACGGATGAGCGCACCGGCTTCCCAGCCGCCGCGACGCCCGTATTCGTAAATCGTGGCGTACTCAGCAGCGAACTGCGCAACGGAGAGCGCGCTCCAGTAGGCGACGCTGAAGAACAGCGTCGCCGCGAGCAGCGCTCGGCCGACGCGCCGAAAGCGCGCCAGGGCGGCGGCTAACGTCAGCCCGAACGGGATGACGATCGCGACCAGCGCGATCTCGAGACCGCGGACGAGGCGCTCCGCCACGGAGTCGGTCATGACGGTGAGCGCGTACTGCGGCGCGAGGGGGTCGCGGACGGCCAGCCAGAAATAGAGGCCGAGCGCCGGCACAGCGGCCGCCGCGAACTGCCAATCGGGTCGCCACGGTAGGCCGGCGAGCCAGGATGCCGTCACGATCGTTCCCACCCAGACGAGCGGAACCTGATAGCGCGGAAAGCCCATCGGCAGTTCGTTGCCCAGGGTGAACAGCGCGAAGCCAGCCAGCACCGACAGCGAGCACCACGCCGCGACGGGATGCTCGCGGCGACGGAAAAAGGCGCGAAGGGTCGCAAGTGTTGCAGTGAGCATCAGCGCGAGGAACGGTAGCCCGATCCAGAACATCTGGATGCCGCCGCCCATCACCGCCCGACTGAAATACTGCTCGGGCCGAAGCGCTTGGCGGCTGCGGGCGACGGTCGAGAGATAGACCGCGAGGTCACTGCCGCTCGCGGCGAGGAAGATGGCGAAGGAGATCCCGAAGGCGACCGCGCCGGCCAGCAGGCCGGCGGCGAGCGGGGCCAGCCGTTGGCGGGCGAGACCGAACACGGCGAGCAGCGTCACGACAAAGAGCGCGGGCGCAGGCAGCAGCTTCGTCCAGAGGAGCAGAGCAAACGTCGCGCCGACAAGGAGCGTCTGCTGCCAGGCTGGCCGGGCGGCGCTCAGGCCGACGGCGGCAATCCAGCCGAGCAGCGCCGCCGTCATTACAGTGTTGTCGATGTCGAGCAGCAGGCTGCCTTGAAGGATGAGCGGCTGGAGCGCCAGCCCGGCGAGCGCCAGCAGCGCGGCCCGCCGTGCCCGGTCGGCCCGCTCCGTGATCGCGAGGCAGACCGCCGGGACGAGGAGGAGCGCTGCAAGCGAGGCGATCAATCCAGGGAGCCGCAGCGCGAGCGTGCCCTCGCCGACGAGGCGGACGCTCAGCCCGCCGAGCGCGGTATAGAGCGGCGGGTGCGGAATGCGGATCGCCTCCCACTGGCCGGCCGCGATCCGGCGAAAGTCGCGGAAGAACGCGATTTCGTCCGTGTAGATCAGCTTGCTGCCGCTCGCAGCCCAGACCGCACCCGCGACGGCGCTCGCGCCGAGCAGCGCCAGCAGGACGGCGCGACAGAAGAGGACGGCAGACTCGCTGCTCGGCGTTGCGTTGCTCTTCGCGGTCGGCATGGTGCCAGTGTAGAGAACGGCGCAGCGTGAGGGCAGCTACCCAGCGCGCCGAACAGTCGGCTGAAACAGGCTCAATTGGATCGGCTCTGGCGGCGGCGCGGCAGGGACCGGCGGCGCGACCTCATGCGGCATCCCAATCCGGTCGCGCAGCCGCTGAAGGATCGCAGCAATCTGCAGCTTGAAACGGTCGCTGACGTACGCGCCCGGATACAGCTTGCGGTAGACCGGCAAGAGGCCGGGGTGCTCGCGGGCGAGATAGGCGAAGAAATGTTCGCGGACGCCAGGGCGCAGATGGAGCACATTGCCGCTAACGAACCGCGCCCCGTGCGCTTTGGCCGCGCGCATCACGGCGGCGAGCTGATCATCGCGGGTTGTCAGCCCGGGGATGATCGGCGCGAGCAGGACCCCAGCGTGGATCCCCGCCTGCGTCACCTGCTGAAGCGCGCGCAGCCGCTGCTCCGGGGGCGGCGTGCCGGGCTCGAGGGTGCGCCACAGCCGCCGGTCGAGCGTCGGGATGCTGAAGCAGACGGTGACCCCCGCGGCGTCGCGCAGCCCTTGGAGAACATCGAGATCGCGGACGATGAGCGTACCCTTGGTGACGATCGTCACGGGGGTGCGCTCCGCGGCGAACACTTCGAGGCAGCGGCGCGTCAGCCGGTAGCGCCCTTCGATCGGCTGATAGGGGTCGGTGGCGGTGCCGAGGGAAACCCGCTCGCGCCGCCACGACGGGCGCCGCAGCTCGTCGCGAAGCACTTCGGGCGCGTTCACCTTCACGAAGACGACCTTCCCAAACTGGCTGCCGTCGAGATCGAGAAACGTGTGCGTCGCGCGAGCGAAGCAATAGTGGCAGTCGTGAACGCAGCCGCGGTACGGATTGGCGCTCCAGAGGAACGGCATCCCGCTCACCCGATTGATCAGCTGCTTGCACGGCCGCTCGACGTACTGAACGCGCGCCATCGTCTCCTCCTCGAGCAAGGATAGAACATTTGTTCTATCACCGGCAACAGCGAAGAGCGGCATCGTTCGGTCTGGCGGCATGCTCCTCGGTATGTCACAAAGTCGCGCAGAAGCACGATGTCGAGCCCGGGAAAGCGGGGCAGGGTCGGATCATTCGTGACGAACGCGGCCGCGCCGCGTGAGACTGCAGCGGCAAGGTGGATCGCCTCCCGCTGTCTCAGCCCGAAGCGGGCTTGCAGGGCGGCGGCGTGGCGACGCTGTTCACTGAGCCTCCAGCTATCATCAACAGAAAGGTGCGGAACCGCGTCATCAGGATGCGATAATCGTGACGCGCTTCTGGGCGGCCAAGGGCAAGAGGACGCACCTCGATCTCCATCTGGGTCAGGAATGACGTTATCCCGCGAAGACGACCGTGCGCTCTCGCGTCTAAGAGAGTGCCCGCCGGTTTTGCCTCCGCGGAGGAGTTCTGGAACAGATAGAGAGCGAGGAGTCCAGCGCGACGGTGCTGTGCGCGGTCAGCAGTTCGAGCCGTGCAGCGATCGTCCGCTCGCTGCTGCCGCTGGCCGTTTCCGCTGCGCCTGCTCCGGCATGGCTGCGGGAGGTCCGCCGAGATGGCGAACGTACTCTTGTGGGGCGATCCCCTCCCAACGGTCGGCATGAAGGCCACCAGCCGCCTTACGGGGTCGTCGGGGCGGACAGAGACGAGGATCGCATCGCCACGACGCGGCTCGAGGATAAGCTCATCTCCCTCCTAGACCGAGAAAGCTCCGCCAATTATCTTCGGCAGGGAGAGGCGCCGGCTTTTGCTCAATCGGAGAGTTCGCCCATAGATCTCATTCCAGAGCAAGCGGGAGAGCGCGCAGGCAATCCCGGTATACTCCGGCTGTGCCGCTGCCTGTTGCTATTCTCGCCGGCGGACTCGCGACCCGCCTGCGGCCGATCACCGAGCGCATCCCCAAGGTGCTGATCGACGTTGCGGGCCGGCCGTTCGCTGAGCGCCAGATCGCCCTGCTGCGCCAGAACGGCTATACCCGCCTCGTCTATCTCCTCGGCTATTTGGGGGAGCAGGTCGTTGCCCAGCTTGGCGACGGCAGCCGCTACGGCGTCGCTATCGACTACGTCTTCGATGGGCCGCAGCTTCGCGGAACGGGGGGCGCGATCAAAGCGGCGCTGCCGGTGCTTGGCGAGCGGTTTTTCACCCTCTATGGCGACTCCTATCTCGACATCGACTACGCTGCCGTCGAGCGAGCGTTTCTCGCCAGCGGCAAGCCGGCGCTGATGACGGTCTTCCGCAACGCCGGGCGCTGGGATCGCTCGAATGTCGTCTTTCGGGATGGCCGCGTGGTCTGCTACGACAAGCGCGCGCCAACACCGGAGATGGAGTATCTCGATTACGGCCTCAACGCCTTCGAAGCGCGCGTGTTCGACCGCTACCCTGCCGACCAGCCGTTCGATCTTGCCGACGTCCAGCATGACCTTGCCGCGCGTGGCGAGCTCGCCGGCTATGAAGTGACGACGCGCTTCTATGAAGTGGGGTCGCCGGCGGGGCTGGAAGAGGCGGTGCGCTATTTCGAGGCGCTCGACCGACTCAGCGGCCAAACGCCTCGATCATCAGGTTGATGTTCTCGCGGATCCGCTCCGGCGACATCAGGAACGACGCGGTATAGAACGTCATCGTGGAGACCACCTCCTCATACCGCTTCGCTTGCCGGCGCACGTCGTCGATCGTGCCGAAGATGGCATGCTGTTCGGCAACTTCGTCGGGAACGGCAGCGATCAGCCGTTCTGGGTCCTCGTTGTGCTGAAAGAACGCCTCTTGGATGGCGTGGCGCACGGATTCGAGCCCTTGCGAGTCAAGGACGATCGCGTAGGAGCGCGTTGCCATGAAGCGACCCATGTGGAACTTCACTTCGCGCAGCGCCTGTTTCCGGTCGTTGCTGATCGCCGTGATGATCCACGCCTGATGGTCAAAGCCGTCACGCGTTCGGCCGGCACGGGCGAGCCCGATGTCGATCGAGGGCCACGCCACCTCCTGAATGAATCGAACCGAGGCGATCGGGTGCCCGCACAGCCCATCGCACAGCTCCCCCGCGAGCCGGAACATCGCGCGGTTCACGGCCGCAAGGTAGATGGGGGTCAGCGGCACTTCCTGCGGCCGCCGGCGGGAGGCGCCCATCCCGCTGCCGACATAGCGGTAGTACGTCCCCTCGAAGGTGACCGGTTCGCTGCTTGGCGTTGTCCAAACGAGCCGGAACAGCCGGATCAGTTCGCGCAGCCGGCTCGCTGGGTGCTCAAACGCCTCGCCCAACTGGTTGATGTTCATCCGCTTGGTCCCGCCGCCGAGGCCGAGGATGAAGCGTCCGCCCGAGAGAACCTGCAGGTCAACGCAGTGCTGCGCTAACGACCGCGCATCGTGAGCAAAGGCGCGGATCACCCCGCTGCCGATCTTCGCCCGCTTTGTCGTCAGGCTCATCGCCCCGAACACCGGGATACTCTCTCCCGAGTTCCAGATGTAGTCGAAGCCCGCTTCGTCCGCTTTGCGCGCCAGGTCCGCCTTCTCGGTCAGCTCGCTGTAGGCGAGCGAAATGCCGCGTCGTGCCATCGCTCTCTCCATCTTCCCGGTGCCTGCCATCATAGATCACCGCCGAACCGCTCTTCGTCGCGGCCTCGGTTGCGTACACTCAAAGGGATGAGCGCAGAAGTGGTGAGCCGGTTTGCCTGCCGCCTCAAGGCCGGGGCGTTCGTGGTGACGGGGGAACTCTCTCCCCCGCGCAGCGGCGACGCAAGCCTGTTTCGCCGCCGCCTTGCTGAGGCGCGAGCGGTGGTCGATGCCGTCAATATCACCGACAACCCCGGCGCCTCCGTCCATGCCAGCCCGCTCGCCGGCGCGGCGATTGCGCTTCAGGAGGGGGTGGAGCCGATTGTGCAGCTGGTCTGTCGCGACCGCAATCGGCTCGCCCTCCAAAGCGACCTGATCGGGGCGTGGCTGCTTGGGGTGCGCGCCGTGATGGCGATGACCGGCGACCCGGTGACAGCGGGGGACCACCCGACGGCCAAAGCGGTGTTCGATCTCGACTCATTCGGGCTCATCCGGCTGATCGCCCGCATGCGCGCGGGCGAACTGGATAACGGCCGCCCTCTTCCCGCTCCGCCCCGCTTTGTCATCGGCGGGGCGGAGGCCCCCTTTGCAGGGCCGATCTCCTCGACGGTCGATCGTCTCGAGCGCAAGGTCGAGGCGGGGGTCGAGTTCATCCAAACCCAGTTTGTGTGGGAGGCCGATCGGTTTGCCGACTGGATGGCGGAAGTCCGGCGGCGTGGCCTCCACCAGCGCGTCGCGATCCTGCCGGGGGTAGGCGTGCTGCGTTCGGCCGCCTCGGCGCGCTGGCTTGGCGATCACCTCGGCCAGCCGGTTCCCCCCGCGATCATCGGCCAGCTCGAGGCCGCCGGGCCGACGGATGGCGCCCAGGTGGGCGCCTCCATCGCCGCTGCGTTGATCAACCGCCTGCGCGCGATCGAGGGAGTTGCCGGTGTCCATCTCCTGCCGGTTGCTTGGCCGGCGGGGCTGCGCGCCGCTGTTGAAGCGGCGGGGCTACTGCCGACACCGTCATCCTCCGCTTCGCTTGACACCCCCCCACGCCGGGGGTGATACTTCCGTTGTCACCTTGTGAGCGCCGGTGTTCCGGCGCAGCTGACACTGGAGGCGGATCGCCAATGATCACGATTACTCCCGATGCAGTGCAGAAGGTCGAGCAGCTTCTCGAGCGCGAGGGCAAGCAGGGGTACAGCTTGCGCGTCTTTATTGCCGGCGGCGGCTGCTCGGGGTATCAGTACGGCCTCATGTTTGACGATCAGCGCCAAGAAGACGACGAGGTCGTGCCGGCGGGCAAGTTCGATATCCTCATCGACGGCGAAAGCGCCATGCTCCTCTATGGTGCCGAGATCGACTACGTCGACAGCCTGATGGGCTCGGGGTTCACCATCCGCAATCCAAACGCCGTCGCGAGCTGTGCCTGCGGCCAATCGTTTACGGTCAAGCAAGAGAGCGGGCATGCCCACGCTGCCGCAGGCGGCTGCGGGTCTGGCTGCGGCTGCGGCGGCCACTGAGATCTGCGCAGCATCGGCGCGCTGGGAGAGATCCCAGCGCATTTTTGTTTGCGCTGCCTTCGGCGCTCGTTGAGGCCGACGGTCTAGCCCGCCGGCAAAACACGCGGCGCTTGTCCCGCTCGGAAGAGCGCGACGGCCTGCCGTCCGGCGAGGCGCCGAGGCGAGTGCGGCCCAGTGCCGTCTCCGCGTCGCTCCCAACGACGGTCAGTCCTCGGGGCGGTTCCTCCGCAAGGCGCTGCACTGCGTCCCGGCTGAGGCGCGAAGCGACGCCGTCGAAATGGTTGCGGAGGGCGACCTGTGGCGCGATGCCGAGAGCGGTCGGTCACCGCCTTGCGCCGGCGGAGGGTGCCACCGGAGCAGGAGAACAGTTGCGCCTTCCCAACCGCGGCGCGCCCCGCTGAAGGGGGCGTTCCGGCGGAGCGGGCGGTCGGGGATGTCGGCGCGGCGCTCCCTGCGCGCATTTCAGCGCTCGGGCGAACCAGGTTCGGGCCTGCTCGCAGTCGGCGGCAACGCCGCTTTGGCCCGCGCCGGCAGGGTCGCGAGCAGGGCACGGCCGACATTGGCGATCACAGCATGTATTCGCCTGAGCCGACCAGCGTGGTCGCGCGCTCGGCCGCTCACTGCCTGTCGCGCGTTCTCCGAGGGCGGCAATGGTATCTGCGGTGCCTGATGCCTGATACTTGCCGAGACGGCCTTCCGAACGCGAGGCAACGAGAAGGAGCGCAATGACAACGACCTCCGACCGTACGCTGACCCCGAGCGAATTTCGAGCCATTGCCGAGGCGATCCAGCGCGAAGTCGCGAAAGTGATCGTCGGGCAGACCGAGGTAGTTCGTTCTGTGCTCGTCGCGCTGATCTCGGGAGGCCATGTCTTGCTGGAAGGAGTGCCCGGCCTCGGCAAGACGATGCTGGTCCGCACGCTCGCCGAGACGCTCGACCTCCACTTCAGCCGCATCCAGTTTACTCCTGACCTGATGCCCTCCGACATCATTGGGACAAACATCATCGTCGAAGACGATCACGGCCGGCGCTCCTTCCGCTTTCAGGCGGGGCCTGTCTTCGCCAACCTCGTCCTCGCTGACGAGATCAACCGCGCCACCCCGAAGACCCAGAGCGCCTTGCTCGAGGCGATGCAGGAGCATACGGTTACCGTCAGCACTGCCGTCCATCGGTTGCCCGAGCCGTTCTTTGTCCTCGCTACCCAGAACCCGATCGAGATGGAAGGCACCTATCCCCTGCCGGAGGCACAGCTCGATCGGTTCTTTTTCAAGCTGCAGGTCAGCTATCCGCCGGCGAACGAGCTTGCCGAGATCCTGGACCGGACCACCTCGGCCGCCCACGTAGTGGTCGAGAAAGTGGCCAATGGCGCTCTCGTCGAGCAGATGGGGGCGCTGGCGCGCGAGGTGCCGATCGCGCGCCACGTTCGCGAATATGCCGTGCGGCTGGTGCTGGCGACCCATCCCGACCAGCCGGGCGCGCCGCCCGTCGTTCGCCAGTATGTGCGCTATGGCGCGAGCCCGCGCGGGGCGCAGGCAATGATCCTTGCTGCGAAAGTGCTGGCGCTGCTCGACGGCCGCTTCAATGTCGCCTTCGACGACCTGCGCCAAGTCGCGCTGCCGGCGCTTCGGCATCGAATAATCCTCAACTTCCAAGCTGAAGCCGAGGGCCTGACGACCGACCGCGTGCTGGCCGAGATTGTGCGCGCGGTCCCCGAGGAGTAGCGCCTAGAGAAATCGGGTGCGCAGCCATTCCATCGGCTCGACCGCGACCCCAGCGACCCGGATCTCGAAGTGGAGATGCGGGCCGGTCACCATGCCGCTTGCGCCGGAGAGCGCGATCGGCTGCCCGCGATTGACGAGCTCGCCCGGCCGCACGTCGACCCGCGAGAGATGGTAGTAGGTGCTGTGGACGCCGAGGCCATGGTCAAGGATGACCGCGGTTCCCCGCACGGGCAGTGTCTCCGCGAAGACGACCCGGCCGCGTGCGACGGCGTTCACCGGCGTCCCGACGGGAACGTCGAAGTCCGTGCCGAGATGGCGGCGCCGCACCTGACCGTTGTAGGTGCGGTCGACCCCGAAGCCCGAGGAGATGACCCCGCGCACTGGCGGATCGAAGGGGCCGTCCCACAGCTTTTCCGTGCCGCTGCCCGAGTAGTATTCGGCGAGCTGCTGCAGCTCCAAGTCATACTGCCCTGAAGTGAAGAACCGGAACAGTTCGGGCGCGAGGACGATCTGCTCGGAAAGAAATGACCCTCGCGTGATCTGCAGGGGTGCGTCGAGCGTCGCTTCGTTGCCGGCACGATCTTTGGCGACCAGCTTGAGGGTCCGCGTGCCGACCGGGGCGGCCGCGTCGATGCCGACAAAGGCGACATACGTCCCGTTGGTCTCTGCGAACGTGACCGGGACGGCGTCGTCGAGGGAGACGGCAAGCTGCACCGGCTCGTTCGCCCGCGCTTGCAGCAGCAGTGTGCGCCCTTGGGCCGCTGTCGGCGCCCGGGGCTCGAGGAGCACCTGGGGCGGAGTGTTGTCGGTCGCGAAGCGCGCCTCGACCCAACGGACGTTGCGCCGCAGCGAACCGTCGGCAACTGCGACCCGGATCACGTGCTCGCCGTCGCGAAGCTGGCGGGTGTCGATCGCGATGACGCGCGCCGGCTCGATCGGCCGGCCGTCGAGCGTCGCCTCAAGGAACGACCAGCTCGGCACGGCGCCGACCTCAACGCGGAGGGAGACCGGTCCGCGGCTGACGCCCTCGGGGACGATGATCCGTGCCTCCGGCGGCGTGGTTGCGGTCAGCCACCAGCCGATGACACTGAGGACGTCGCGGCCGGGCGGGCTCGCGACGGCGGCCGCGCCAAGGGCGCCCGCGCTGCCGAGCAGAAATGCCCGGCGAGAGATGCCTCGGGAGCGCCGCCGCCGCATCTCAGGTCCACGTCACAACAGAGGGGTCGTCGACGAGCCCGCGCTCGACCGCAAGCTCACGGATGCGGACGAGCGTCATGTTCACCTCGTCGGTCAAAAACTCCCACTCCGGCTTTGCTACTTCGTCTTTGTAGTAGGGAGAGTTGACCCGCAGCACCTTCTTGGTCGCTTTGTTGAACCAAATGCCATTAATCGGCCGATCCATCGATCCTCCGGGGAGCGGCAGGATTATACCGAGCGCGCCGCTCCCGAACCAGACGTGCGCCGTTGACAGGCCGTTCAAGCCGTTCGTACCATCCCGTTGAGCCACTCCGAAGGAGCGATGTGTGACCAGCCATCCGACCCATCGTATCGAGAAGGATTCCCTCGGCCCGATGGAAGTGCCGGCGACGGCCTATTACGGCGCCCAGACGCGCCGCGCCGAACTCAATTTCCCCATCAGCAATCTGCGCTTGAGCCACCGTTTTCTCCGCGCGCTCGCGCAAATCAAGCGCGCGGCCGCTGAGGTGAACCGCGACCTCGGCCTGCTCGAACCGCGCATTGCCGACGCGATTGTCAAGGCGGCCGACGAAGTGATCGCGGGCAAGCTCGACTCTCAGTTCGTCGTCGATGTTTTTCAGACTGGCTCCGGCACCTCGACGAATATGAACATGAACGAGGTGATCGCGAACCGGGCGATCGAAATGCTCGGCGGGACGATCGGCTCGAAAGACCCCGTTCATCCGAACGACCACGTCAACCTCGGCCAATCGTCCAACGATACGATCCCTACGGCCATGCAGGTGGCGGCGCTGACAGCGATCAAGGAAGACCTGCTTCCTGCGCTCGAGCAGCTCCGCGCCTCACTCGACCGCAAGGTCGAAGAGTTCTGGCCGGTGATCAAAACGGGCCGCACCCACCTGCAGGATGCCACTCCGATCCGGCTCGGGCAGGAGTTCCTCGGCTATCGCGGCCAAGTGGAGCGGGCAATCCGCCTCTGCGGCCACGCGATGGAAGAACTGAGTGAAGTGCCGCTTGGCGGCACCGCGGTGGGGACCGGGGTCAATACCCACCCCGATTTCGCCCGCCTCGTCTGCGAAAAACTGTCGGCGTGGAATAATGTCACTATCCGCGAGACCACCAATCACTTCCAAGCCCAGTCCACGATCGACCCGGTTGTCGAAGCGAGCGGCGTGCTCAATACCATCGCCGTCAGCTTCATGAAGATCGGAAACGATATCCGCTGGCTCGGTTCGGGGCCGCGGGCGGGGCTGTACGAGATCCAGCTGCCCGAGGTGCAGCCCGGCAGCTCCATCATGCCGGGGAAGGTGAACCCGGTCATCGTCGAAAGCTTGCTGATGGTGTGCGCCCAAGTGATCGGCAATCACACGACCATCACGATCTGCGGGCAGTGGGGCAACTTCGAGCTGAATGTGATGATGCCCGTCGCGGCGTACAATCTGCTCCAGTCGATCGAGCTGTTAGCGAGGGCGAGCGAGAACTTCGCCCGTCAGTGCGTCGACGGCCTCAAGGCGACCGAGCGCGGCCCCGAGATGGTCGAAAAAGGGTTAGCGATCTGCACGGGGCTTGCGCCGCGGATCGGCTACGATGCTGCTGCCGAGATTTCGAAGGAGGCGTTTCGCACCGGGCGAACCATCCGCGAGGTTGCGCGCGAGCGGACGACCTTGACCGAAGCCGAGCTCGACGAACTGCTGGACCCGGTCGCCATGACCAAGCCGGGGCTCGGTTCCGGCATCTCTGTCGGCTAAGAAGCGCGCGGCGGCGCACCGCCGCTCCGGATCCTTCTGACGAGGAGGGGATGATGCCAGAGCAATGGGGCACGACCCCCGCGGCCGCAGAGCGCGAGGACGAAAGCTACCTCTACTTTGCCGAGGGGCTGCGCGCCTTCACGCAGACGCACGTCGCGCCAGTGATGACGAAGATCGCGGAAGCGGCGCTGGCTGCCTCCCCGCCCTCGTCGCTTGCTGAGGTGAAGCGCCGGCTCGACCCGCTGCCGATTGTCGCCTCGCGCAATCGGCTGATGCGGTCGACGCAGGAGATGAAATGGGTCGGCATCAATGCCACCTATCGCAAGCGGGAGGCCGAGCTGCTGGCGGCACTCGATGCGGCCGATCGCAGCGGCCCCGGCTCCGTGCGGTATGACCCCAACTTTGTCTATCCCGCCTATTTTCGCGACAGCCGCTTTCACCTCCAGCCCGGCGGCTACTGGGCCGACCCGCTCGCCGGCTTTTTCTATCACTACGGAACGAAGGTGTTCTTCACCGGCCGCAACAACGACGATGACATCCAGCGCGAACTCGTAGCGCTGATCCCGCTGCCGGCCGATGGACACGTGCGTCGCGTCCTCGATCTCGGGTGCTCTGCCGGCCAGAGCACAACTGCCCTCAAGGAACGGTTCCCCCAGGCCGAGGTGTGGGGGATCGATATTGCAGCGCCGATGGTGCGCTATGCCCACTATCGCGCGGTCAGGATGAACCTCGATGTCCATTTCGCCCAGATGAAGGCCGAGGCGCTGGAGTTCCCTGACGAGAGCATGGATATCGTCTGGGCGTTCATCCTGTTTCACGAGGTGCCAGTCGAGATCGGGCAGCAGATCGTCCGCGAGGTCTACCGGGTCTTGCGGCGCGGGGGAGTGTTCGCCTTGGCGGACTTCCCGAACCGCCCGCCGGAGCAGGCGGCGACGGTCGCGGGCTACATCCGCGACTTTGACACCCATCACAACGGCGAGCGCTTCGGCAGCGACTTCGTCTATTCCGACTTTGTCGGGACGATGCGCCGGGCGGGGTTTTCATCGGTCACGCCGGATGCCGCTCCGGGCAACTGGATCCCAGTGCGGGTCTGCGTCAAGTAGCGGGCAGCTAAAAGTTCTTCTCGAACATCAGCCACGAGGCGTATTGGTTCGTCGGGTTAATCCACCCATTCTTCAGATTGACGAACCACTCCGCGCCGATCCAGACGCCATTTTCGCGCAGCGCGAAATGGACGAGAAAGCGGCGGTCGCCGAGGTCCTTCGCGCTCCAGCCGACCACCTCTTGGCTGTGGCCTGCTCGCCGGGAGTTCTCAATCACCACAGTGATCCGGTCATCGATCGTCTGAGGGCGGCCGGGGACCGGCTCGAACTTCCGCACCAGCTGGATCGCTGCTTGATCGTCGGGGAGCTCTGAGGCGCCGGAGACAGGGGAGAGCCCGCCGCTGCGGAGCACGAGGACGACAAGGAGGACGATAGTGGCGCCCAGGATGCCACCGCGCATTGCGCACCGCCCGCCTGAGGAGAGATGTCAGGGGACGATTGTACCAAAGAGCGCTAGGGACGATCGTCGGCGAACAGCTGACTGAGCGTTACGATGGTGAACCCGCGCGCCTGCAGGCGCTGGATGATCTGGGGCAGGACGGCTGCTGTCTGCGCCGAGTCGAGATGCTGCACAACGATTGCGCCGCCGCTCGCCCGGTTCGCCACAGTATTGAGCACGTCGGCGTTCGAGTAGTCGGTGCGCCAGTCGCCCGAATCGAGCGTCCAGTAGACCGAGTAATAGCCCAAGCTGCCGATCACCGACAGGACCCGGGCGTCGCGGTTGCCGAAAGGCGGCCGAAACCACGGCTTCGTCGACATCCCAGTGAGGGAGACGATGATCTCTTCCGTGCGCTGAATCTCGGCGACGATCTCTGGCGAACTGAGCGTGGTGAAGCGGGGATGGGAATAGCTGTGGTTCGCCAGTTCATGGCCGTCGGCGACGATCCGCCTAGTCAGCTCCGGATTCCGCTCTGCCCACTGCCCGGTGAGAAACATCGTCACGCGGAGGTTGGCGGCTTTCAAGGTATCGAGGATAGCCGGCGTGTGGCGCGAGCCGGCGCCGGCGTCGAAGGTGAGGGCGACCATCGACGATTGAGGGTCGCCGCGAACGATCTCTGGGGCACTCGCCGGGGGCGGCAGCCGGAGCCGAGGGGACGGAGGAGGGGTCGGCGTCGGCGGCTCAGGTGTTGGGGTCGGAAGCGGCGTCGGAGTGGCGGTCGGTGGGACGATGGCGGTGGGGCTCGGCACCGGCGTTGGAAACGAGGGCGGCACGCCGCTGCCGCCGCACTGGATGAGAAAGCCGAGCAGCGCGCAGATCAGCCACTCCATCGCTTCCCTCCCGCGACGTTCCTGTTTTCCAATCGTAGCGAGCGTGATCGCCGCAGCGCAACGCTCTCGCTCTCCTCAAGCGCGGCGGCGAGGAACTGCGCGGCCGCGCGCGCAAAGCCCCGCATGTTGGCGCGGCGGCCTTGGTCGGGCAGCTGAACTGTCGCGCTGCGCCGCATGGCGGGACCGACAAGCGCGAGGCAGGTGAGGCCGGCCGGCTTCGATGACTGACGGCCGGTCTGGGGGCCGGCGATCCCGGTCTCGGCGACCGCCCAGTCGGCGCCGAGGCGCTGGCGCGCGGCGTCCGCGAGCCGGAGCGCCGCCTCCTCGCTCACCGCGCCCGCCGCGCCGAGGTCCTCTACCCCGAGGAGCGCTCGTCGCGCCGATGCGCTGTAGGGCACAACGCCGCCGACCAGCCACGCTGACGCACCGGGGACCTGAAGCAGAGCGGCAAGAAGCAGCCCGCCGGCGGAGGTTTCGACCACGGCGAGGGTCTCGCCTCGCCGCCGCAGCGCCCGTCCAATTCTGGTTGCGCTCATTCTTGCTCCCGCCCGCGCAGGCCGGGCTTGCTACAATCGGCTCATGGAGCCGCGCTGGGACATTGAGGCGACCGGGACGATCATCGCCGTTGACCGCGAGCAGCCGGCAGCGCGTGTCCGCTGCCAGATCTGGATTATTCCCCCGACCGAGGCCTTGCCGGGGAAGTGGGGCGGACGGATGGAAGTGATCGAGCGGATTGACCTGCGCGCCTCGGACTTCATGTTCCGGCTGGTGCTCGACGATGGGCGGACGGCAGACTGCTTCGCCGAGTTCGATCTCCAGCGCGGCATCGGCCGGATTGATGGCAATGGTCCTCCGCCGCTCAGCGAGACACCGGCCAGAGATTCTTGAACCCGCGGCCGGTGATCGCCGAGAGGATGGTGGCGCGCTCGAACGCCCGCAATTCCTCCAGCGCGCGTTCGGCGTCGGCAAGGCTCTGGCGAAACCCGCCCCGCTCGAGACGGCGGACCAGCCGGTCCCACAGCCCAAGCCGGACAAGCGTCTCGACATACTTTGGCCACGGCACAAAGGCGATACGATTGGGCTGCGGGAATTGCGGGCGCAGGCGCCGCAGGCTCCGGTAGCGCTCCTGCAGCGAACTGGCCATCGGCATCACCCGAATGAGCGGCTCTGAGGTCGCGTCGGTCCGCATGTCGACGACCAAAGTCCGGGCGAATAAGGGAAAATAAACCGAGAGCACCTCGGCATCCTCGAAGTTCCGCTCGATCTCGTGGAAATCGAGACCAAATTCGTAGTCCATCGCCACTTTCCGACCGGTTCCCTCCTGCCCTGCGCATTGCCGGAGCCCGTCTATGATTGGGGAAGTGCTGCCGCGCGCATTTTACGATCGGCCGACCTTGGAGGTCGCTCAGGACCTTCTCGGCAAATACGTCGTCCACCTCCACGCCGGGGTGCCGCGTGCCGGCAAGATTGTCGAGGTGGAAGCGTATATCGGCGAAGAGGACCGCGCCTGCCACTGCCGCTTCGGCCGGACCGCGCGGACAGCGCCGATGTACGGGCCGCCGGGCCATGCCTACCTCTACCTGATCTACGGCACCTCGACGATGCTCAATGTTGTGACCGAAGGGGTCGACCGTCCCGCGGCGGTCCTGATCCGGGCGCTTGAACCGGCAGAGCACGTTCTCGGCCGCACCGATGGACCGGGCCGGCTCACCGCTGCGCTCGCTATCCCTCGCTCGCTGAACGGCCACGATCTGCTCCAGCCGCCGCTGCTGCTCGTCGATCGCGGCGATCGTCCCGCCCGGGTTGTCGCGACTGAGCGGGTCAACATCGACTACGCGGGCGAGTGGCGCGCCATGCCGTGGCGGTTTCTCGACCCTGACAGCCGCTTTCTCTCGGTCCGCCCCCGTAAGATATAGACAGCATCTATATCAAAGCCGGAGAACGTCAATCAGCATTGAGCTTACACGGCGTTAACATAGCAGCGCAAGGCATCTCGGAGGAACAACGATGCTCGTCAATGACTCTCTCACCGGTCTTGAACGCATGACCATCAGCGCGGCGCGGTTCTACGGCGTGGAGAGTTCGGCGGGCGTTGTTGCGTCGCCGGCCAATGGCCGGTGCTCCGCGGAGGCGCCGCTTCCCGACATCGCCAGCCGGCTCGGGGCGCGCCGCGGCCAGACGTTTTGCGCCTATGGACCAGGCGACCAGCAGATCCTCGACGTTCTCGCCGAGGCGTGCCGTGCGCGTGCGGCACAGCTCGAGGAGGCGGACCTCGTGCTCTACTGGCCCGTCAGCCGCGAGGCACTCCAGCGCGATCTCCCGGCGCTCGTTGAGCGGCTGCAGCCCCAGAGCGACCTCTGGATTATTGTCCCCGGTCCAGGCCGCCTTGATGGCGCTGGAGCGTCGCTCCCTCAAGGCGAGGTGCTCGCTCTCGCCCGTCAGGCAGGCTTGATCGACAACCGCGTCGCCTTCCTGTCGGAGCGCGAGTTCGGCTATCGCTTCCGTCGCGCGCTCCAGAATGGGAACGGCCACTAAAGCGCCGGCCGCGCGCTGAGAGAACGTCCGTCAGCCCCCGGCGCTCTCGTCGCCGCGGAGGAACGGCAAGATAGCGTCGGCGAAAGCGCGAGGGGCAGTGAACGGCGCGACGTGGCTGATCTCGGGCACGACGAGGCTGCGGCCATTGGGCAGCAAGGCCGTCAACCGCTCGCGGTCGACCCGCGGGTCAGCTCCGCTGCGCAGTACCCCTTGGCCCGCGCAGAGGATGAGCGTCGGGGCGGTGATCTTAGGAAGCCGGTCAACAAGCGGCTGCCGTTCGATCGTGTAGGGTGCGGCGGTCGCCCAGCCGCCCGGGCCGTAGATCTCGCCCCCCGCCTTCGGGCCTTTGTAAACCGCTTGGAAGAGCACATAGAAGCGGCGCTGGACGTCGTCGAGGCGCACCTCCCCCAGCATCCCGCTATATTGGTTCCACAGCGCAAGCAGATGGCTGCCGTCCGGCTGCGGGTCAGGGGCGGGGAAGCGGGTGGCATGCACCCCGCGCAGCTCGGGGCGCGATCCCCAGTCGAACAGCTCGGAGAGGACCAGCCGCTCAATCCGCTCTGGAGCCATGGCCGCAACTTCCGCCGCGAGGTTCGCCCCCGTCATATGGCCGAGGAGGGAGAAGCGCGCGAAGCGGAGCGCATCCACCGCGCGCAGGATCGCCGCCGCAAACTGCTCGGCGGTCGTGTAGGGCGTTGGCGGTCGGTCGGAGTCGCCGTAGCCCGGCAGGTCGAGCGCGACAACGCGGAACTCCGGGCTGAGAAGCGGAATCAATCGTTCGAACGACCGGGGGTCGGGCGTCATGTGGAGCAGGACGAGGGGCGGTCCCTCTCCCTCGGTCCAATAGTGAAGCTGCCCGTCGACGGTGTCGATGAACCCGCGTTTCATACGAGAAGCTGCCCCTCGCGGACGATCAGGTGGCCGTCGGCCCAGACAGTGGGGCGCACGATCAAGCCGTCGATGTGGAGCGGGCTGAAGGTGCGCCCGCGCAGCCCCGTGCTGTTGCCTAGGCCGACATGGACGGTGCCCCACCGCTTTTTCGCCTCTTGGATGTCGCCGGCGAGGTTGGCCTTGGGGTTTGTCCCGATCGACACCTCGGCAACGACATCGGCGTTCTCGACGCCACCGATCAACGCGCGGAGCTGGTCGGCTTCAGCTCCTCCTTCAATGGCAGTGACGCGGCCGTCGCGGACCGTAAGCCGGATCGGCGCGGTCAAGTGGCCGATGCTATGAACCGGGCCGTCGTAGACAACGACCCCATTCATCGACCCTTCGATAGGAGCGTGAGGCACTTCGCCAAACGGGAATGTGCCGATGCGGCCGGGTTCCCGCGCTCTGCCGATCGACAGGTTGGGCAGTCGGTCGGCGACGCTGCAGGTAAAGTCTGTCCCATTCGCTGACCAGACCCGCAGCTCCCGCGCCGGCGCAAGCACCTCATACAGCCGGGTCGTGATTGCGGCGACCTCGTCCGGGTCAGCCGCCGCCGCGCCGTGGGTCATCGTCTCACGGTCGATCGAAATCGAGATCAGCCGGATGCGCTTCTCGTCGAGCGCTTGGCGGATGCGGGGGCTGAAGTGAATAACGGTGGTCGTTGGGCAGATCACAAGCGTTGCCCCGTCGACGGCATGCTGGACGATCGCCGTCGCTGGGGCGCCGGCGACCGGACGGGCGGGCATAACCGCTACTGTTGGCTCGGCACCGACCGCTGCGACCGCGGCCGTCAGTGCCTGGACTACCGCTGGGTCGGACCGATGGTCCGCGACAATCAGCACCTGTTCGCCGGGCTGAGTTGCTGCGGCTTCGTTGACCACCCAGCTCGCCGTCTTGGCAAGCGCGATTGCTGCCCAGTCCATCATGGGGCCATTCTAGCCGAGCAGCGGAGGCACAGCGCAACGACCGAATGATGGCGTCGTGCCATCTCTCACTCTCTTTATGGTACGTTTTTCTCAGCTTTTCCTCAGATGAACGGAGGTCATGCAGGAATGCGTCCGCAGCTGCTCTTGGTCGCGTTCCTCCTCTCTGCCTGCGCTCCGGCAGTATCGAATGCCCCGACGGCGCCCGACCTCCCGCCTGAGGTCCCGCAACTGCTCCGCGTGATCACCAGTTCTGTTCCGACCTCGCTGACGCCCGCGGCGGGCACGGCAGGCCATTTCATGGTGTGGACGCTCTACGACAGCGTAACCCAGTTTGGCCCGAACTTCGAGGTGCGCCCTTCGGTTGCGGAGCGATGGGTGGTGTCGCCCGACGGCATGACCTGGGTGCTCACCCTGCGCGGGGATCTCCGATGGCCGGACGGAACCGCCCTGACGGCCGCCGACGTCGTCTTCAGCCTCGACCAAATCCGGCTTCGACGCTGGCCACAGGCGTCCTTGTTCTCCTCGATCGCCGCGGCGCGCGCCGTCGATCCGCTCACCGTCGAGTTGGCGATGCGGTTGCCGGACATGACGCTTCCCAATCATCTGCCGTATCTCTGGGTGTTGCCTCAGGCGCATCTTGACCGCATCGGGATCGATCAGTTCGCGCTGCGGCCCATCGGCTCTGGCCCCTACGAGGTGGCAGAATTTCGGCCGGGGGTATCGCTCGTTGTGCGCAAGCGCGCCATCGCCGACGGGGGGACACTCCATCCGTTCCGCCGACCGATTGCCGACGAGATCCGGTTCACCGCGGTGATAGACCCTCTCCAAGCGGTCGCCGCCCTCCGCAACAACGAAGCCGATATCGCCGCCGTGCATGCCTTCAGCGCAAGCCACATCGACCAGTTGCGTGCCGCTAAGATGACAGTGCTGGTCTTCCCGCTGGCGACAACCGCTCTCGCCTTCCCTGACGGCGCCCTTCAGCTGCGCGCCTCGCCGCTTCGCGACAAGCGGGTCCGCCTTGCGCTCAATTACGCAGTCGACAAGACGGCGCTCGCCGCCCTCTTCTACGGCGCGGAGCCGGTCGGGCAGTATGCCTCCCCGGGCAGCGTGTACTGGGACCCCAGCGCGGCGCCGTATCCCTACGATCCGGCGCGTGCGAGACAGCTCCTCGCTGAAGCTGGCTTCCCGAATGGAGTGCGGATCGAGAGCGGGATCGAGTATCAGCCGAGCCTCCTCCCGACGGAGATTGCGCTCATCGTCCAAGGCGCTCTCGCTGAAGTTGGGGTCGAAGCCCCCTTGGTTCCGCTTGAGGCGACCGCCTACCTCGAAAAAGCGTATGGCCGCAATGGGCAGCTGAAGGCAGAACTGTTCGGCGCGACGGTCCTCGATTCAACCGGCGTTGCCACCGGGATGCGGACTTTCCTCGGCTGCGCAAGCCCGGCCGGGAGCGGCATCGTCGGGCGCTGGTACTGCAATCGGGAGTGGGACCGCCTGATCAGCGAGGCGATCGCCGAGCGCGACCCCGAGCGGCGCCGCTTCCTGATGCGCGAAGCAAACCGGATCCAGCGCGAGGATGTGCCCTTCCTCTTCCTCATCGTTCAGCCGGGCTACACGGTGCTCGCGCCCCACGTGCGCGGCCTCCACATAGACTATTTGAGAATTTTTTCGCTCGACCCTGCCTATCGGGTACGATAGAGGCCGAGAAGAGGCCGAGGAGGGGTCGATGAGAGGATCGATTCGCTGCGCTGCGCTGCTCATCTCAGTCGCCTTTGTCGCGTGCGCGCCCGCCGCTCCGACCGCTGCGCCGGCTGCCCCCGCTGAGCAGCGCGACGAACGGCAGGTGCTCAATGTTGCTGTCGGGTCGATCACGGCGAACATGACCCCGGCGGCCGCAGGGGGCCATTGGATCCGCTGGCATCTCTACGACACGCTGACCAAGTTCGGCCCGAAGTTCTCCGTCGAGCCCCAAGTTGCAACGCGGTGGGATCTGTCGGCCGACGGCCTGAACTGGCGCTGGACAATCCGCTCCGACATGACGTTCAGCAACGGCGACAGGCTGACCGCTGACGATGTCGCCTTTTCCTTCACCGAGATGTTCGCGCGCAACTGGCCAGGACGCGCCAACTTCATCAACGTTGTCCCCGAGAGCGTCAGGGCGGTCGACGCGACGACAGTCGAGTTCAGCACGCGCGTGCCCGATGTCACGGTCCTCGCCTCGACTCCGCTCGTCTTTATCATCCCGAAGAAGTACTACGAGTCGGTGGGGTTTGACGGCTTTCTCCAGAAGCCGATCGGCTCCTCGCCGTATGAGATGGTGGACTACCGTGCCGACGCTTCGGTGACGTTCCGCAAGCGGGCTGCTCCCCATCCCTTCCGGACCCCGCAGAATACCGAGATCACTTTCCGGGTGGTGCCCGATACCGGCCAGCAGATCAACGGCCTGCGGACGGGCGAACTGGACATCCTGACTGTCAACACCTTTACTCCCGACCAGCTCGACGCGATCCAGCGTGCAGGCGGCACCACTCAGTTCTTCAAGGTCTCGACCCTCGCGTTCTTCTTCCCGCAGGGAACGCTCGAGGCGAAGAACTCACCGCTGCGCGATAAGCGCGTCCGCCAAGCGCTCAATTACGCCATCGACCGCGAGGCGATTACCAAGCTGTTCCGCGAGGCGGAGGTCGCCAGCCAATTCGCCATTCCGGACAGCCCCTACTTCAATCCGGCGATCCGGCCCTATCCCTACGACCCGAACCGGGCGCGCCAGCTGCTCGCCGAAGCGGGATATCCGAACGGGTTCCGCGTTGAGACTGGGATGGAGTTCCCCTCCTTCACCATCAAGCAGGAGATCGCCCTTGCGGTCCAAGCAAACCTGAAGGCGATTGGGGTCGAGGCCGAACTGATCCCGCTTGACTTTGTGCAAGCTGCCACCAAAGGCGCGGGGCGCGGCAACGAGCTGAAGGCGGAGATCTTCGGCACGGTCGCCGGCGACTCCAACGGCTTTATCTCGGGCATCCGGCAGAACATCGGCTGCGGCAAGCCGGTCGGCTCGCCGCCGACTGCGCTGTGGTGGTGCAACCAGCAGTGGGACCGGCTGCTCGACCAAGCCTACACTGAGCGCGACCCCGCGAAGCGGGCGCCGCTCTTCCACCAGGCCGCGCTGATCATGGCTGAGGACGTGCCCGTCATGCCGCTCATCGTCCAGCCGAGCCATTCGTCTTGGTCGAGCAAGGTGCGCGGCGTCGAAATGCCGTACTTCTTCTACTTCACCCTCGACAGCGCCTATAAGGTGAAATAGGCGCCGCCGCCGCGCTCACCCCTCCCGCCGAGGGGGGGGAAGCGTGCGGCGGGGTTACGTTCCGAAGACGGCGTCGAAGATCCCGTTGGTCGTCTCCCAGCCGACGACCGCGGCCATGATCTTCGAGGCGACGGACTCGTAGTCTGAGCGTTTGTACGCCCCGCGGATCAGCTGGTTGCGGCGGGCGTTGTAGTGCTCGCGCTCCGCTTCGGGAACGGGCTCGGCCTTCTCCCAGACATCGAGCCACACCTTCACCGCCTCGCGTTGGAAGGCGAGCGCCGTCTCAAGCCCTTCATAGCGAAGCGGCAAGTGGAGGGCGAGGCACGAGCCAAGCTGGTTCGTGAAATACGCCGGAGGCGGCGGCTCAGGCTGCACGCGGTGCTCGATCAGTTTCGGCCACCAGCTGTAGATCAGCTCTTTGTAGCCCGAGAGGTAGCGGTCGTAGTAGTCGCGGTGGTAGGCGATATCCTGCATCGGCAGGAAGTCGGCCGTCATATTGAAGTGATCGGGCCGCTCGTAGAGGTCGATCCCGAGCCCGGGGAAGTCGTAATCCTCCGCCGGCCAGCCGAGGCAGAGATGCTCGCGCACCCGGCCGAGCGCAAAGAACCGATGGACGGTGATGCGCTCGATCTTGGGCGCGCGGAAAACGGCGAGGTCTTCCCACCCGCGGTCGGTTTCCGTGCGGCGGACATAGTCGGGAACCGGGAGCGGCTCAAGCGGGAGCCGCTCCTTCAGCAAGGCGAGATAGGCGTCTGCTTGTTTGAGGTCATCATCCCACAGTTCGGTTCGATTCATCGCTCCCCCTCCTGTCGGTATGCGCCCCTTCTACCATTATCGAGCTGAGTCAGTCAATCCGACTGGCCGACCGCCGAACCGCTTGGATACAATCGCTTCCAGCCAGCCACCGGAGGAATGGGTGAGGGCAGACCTAACGCCGCGCCACGGCCATGTCATCGTCGATGGCCTGCGGCTTCATTATCTTGCCTGGGGCGACCCGGCGAACCCCCCGATGCTCCTGCTCCATGGGGTCGGGCAGCAGGCGCACAGCTGGGACTTTGTCGCGATGGACCTCGGCCAGGACCATTACGTCATCTCGCTTGATCAGCGCGGGCATGGCGAGAGCGATTGGGCGCCTGACCGAGATTATTCCCCAGAGGCGTTCCAGCGCGATCTGGATGGCGTCGTCGATCACCTTGGGCTGAAGCAGTTCGTGCTCGTCGGGCTGTCGATGGGGGGGATGAATGCGATCCGCTTCGCGGCGCGCCGGCAGCATGAGCTGCGCGGCCTCGTCGTCGTCGATATCGGTCCCGAGGTGATCGAGCGCGGGGGGCGCGAGATCCGCGCCTTCATGGAGATGGACGACGAGCTCGACACGTTCGAGGAATTTGTCGAGCGGGCGGCGCGGTTCAATCCGCTCCGCCCGAAAGAGAGCTTTCGCGGCAGCCTCCAACATAACCTGAAGCAACTGCCCTCGGGCAAGTGGACATGGAAGTACGACAAATACTTCCGTGATCCCACGGTCGAGCGGAAACGCCCCGATCTCTGGCCGGATGTGCGGCAGCTTCGCCTGCCAGTCCTCGTTGTGCGCGGCGAGTACAGCCATGTGCTCGGCGAAGAGCAAGCCCGGGTGTTCGTCGAGGCGCTGCCAGATGCGTCGTACGTCGTCATTCCGGGCGCAGGCCATCTCGTGCCCGGCGACCAACCGGATCGCTTCAGTGACGCCTTGCGCGCCTGGCTGCGGACGCGCAGGCCGGAGGGAATTCGATGACCGATCCTCGCGGAATGCTGGTCGATGTCAGTTGGGTGCGCGAGCGGCTGCACGATCCGCAGCTGCGCCTGCTCGATGTCCGGAAACCGGCCGAGTTCGAGGCAGGCCATCTGCCCGGCGCGGTCAACGTCGATATCTACGACCTGCACTGGTGGGACTCGTCACCCGAGGGGCTGCCCGGCTTCCGCCGCCAGCACGAGCAGGCGTTCGGTGCCGCGGGACTGAGCCGCGACCACACGATTGTCGTCTACGGCCAGACTACAGACATGCTCGCGGCGCGGGCACTGTGGGTGCTCAAGCTGTTCGGTCATCCCCGGGCGTATCTCCTCGATGGGGGAATTGCTGCCTGGCAGGAGAGCGGAGGCGCGCTCGAGCGCGGTCCAGTCGTTCCCGCGCCCGCCGACTATCGCTCCGAGTGGCATCCTGAGATCCTCGCCGGCTGGCCCGAGGTGCGCGCCGCCATCGGGAAGCCGGGCACAGTTCTGCTCGACACGCGGTCGCGCGAGGAGTACACCGGCACCCTGGTCCGCTCCAAACATGGAGGCGCGATCCCCGGCGCGATCCACCTCGAATTCAGCAACAACATCGGTCCCGACGGCCGCCTCAAATCCCCCGACGAGCTGGCGGCTCTGTACCGGGCGCGCGGTGTCACCCCCGACAAAGAGGTGATCGCCTACTGTCACGGCGGCTACCGGGCAGCGCATACTTGGCTTGCCCTCACCGTTGCCGGCTATCCGCGCGTAAAAAATTATGTCAGCTCATGGGGCGAGTGGGGCAATCGCGATGATCTGCCCATTGAGCGCCCGAGCGCGCAGGATGACCCCGTCGCGTAGCGATTAGCGGCGCGGCGGGGTGAGATAGATGACGGTCGGGGTCGGGGGCGGCAGCGTCGGAGAGCCCGCCGGCGAGGGATAGACGCGCACCCCTTGGGGCTGAGTAGGAACCGGCGTCGTCGCCCCAGCTTGGCACGCTGTGGCCACGCCGAGGGCGAGAAACGCCACTCCGGCGAACCGCCAGATGTAGCGGTGCATGCGGCTGCTCCAGTAGTTCAGACGTCTCGGTCGCTGTCGCGGGAACTGTACCAGTCTCGGCAGGATGCTGCCACCGGTCGACGGGCCGGTTCAGCGTCTCACTCGCTGCAGCACTATACTAGGGGCGCAGCAGGGGAGCGCATCGGAGCGCCGCGCGCCCGCAGGAGGCTGAAGTGGCCGACCTTCGGCCCGGGTCGCGTCTCGGGCAATACACGATCGTCGACCAGATCGGGCAAGGCGGGATGGCGACGATCTTCCGCGCTCGTCAGGAAGCGCTTGGCCGCGATGTCGCTATCAAGGTGCTGCCGGCCTATCTCGCCAGCGACCCTGAATATCTCGCCCGGTTCCGGCGCGAAGCGACCGCCATCGCCCAGCTTCAGCACCCCAACATTCTGCCCGTCTTCGACTTCGGCGAACAGGACGGCCTGACCTATATCGTCATGCTCCTTGCGCCGAGCGGGCAGACCTTGCGCGACCGCCTTGGCGCGCCGATGCCGCTTGCGAGCGCGCTCCCGATGATCACCCAGGTGGGGAGCGCGCTCCAGTATGCGCATGAGCAGGGGATTGTCCATCGCGATGTCAAGCCGTCGAACGTCCTGCTGGGGGAGCGCGATTGGGCGCTCCTTTCTGATTTCGGCATCGCTCGGATGGTGCAAGGCGCAACCCACCTCACCCGAACCGGGGTCGGGATCGGCACGCCCGAATATATGAGCCCGGAGCAGGCGCAGGGGCTCCCCGTCGATGGCCGCGCCGACCAGTATTCTCTCGCCGTCATTCTCTACCAGATGCTGACGGGGCACTTGCCCTTTGTCGCCGAAACGCCTGTCGGCATCGTCCTCCAGCACATCACCAAGCCGCCCCCGCCGCCGCGGTCGCTCAATCCCGACATACCTCCCCAAGTCGAAGCGGTGCTGCTGCGGGCGCTCAGCAAAGATCCCGAGCAGCGCTATCCGACCGTCGCAGACTTTCTCGACGCGCTGAACGCCGCTGCCCAGCCCTCTCTCCGCACCTCGCCGCGCAGCGTTCCGCTGGCGACCACGCCGCGCTCTGCCGCGTCGCTGCCTGCCGCAGCAACCCGGCCGGCGGTCACGCCGGTCGTCTCTCCGCCGGAGGAGCCGCAGACCGAGCGGCAGATCATGCCGAGCCGCAGGAGAGGCAGTCGGCTGTTCGTGGCGCTGGCGGTCGGCGGCGTCGTCTGCGCCGCGCTCGCCATCGGCGGAGGGGCGGTCGGGGTGGCGGCGCTCAACGGCACGTTCGGCGGCTTCGCCGCTCTCGCGAACCCCACTCCTACCCCGACCCTCCCGCCGGCGACCGCGGCGCCGACGCGGCAGCCGGGCACGGTCGCCGGCACCGATGCCGAACCAACGCCGACGCCAACTCCGGAACCGACGGCAACGCCGACCCCAGAGCCGACGCCGACACCCGTTCCAACGAACACGCCGCCGCCACGTCCGACCAACACGCCCGCGCCGCCACCGCCGACGCCTCCTCCGCCCGCGCCCACCAGCCCGCCGCCGCAGCCGCCGCCACAGCCTGGTGGTGGCGGCGCGGGCATCGGCACGATCACGGTCCGCAACACCAGCGCGACCGAAGTCCTCATCTGCGCCTACAACGGGCCGGAGGCGAGCACTCGCCTTGAGATCCCGCCCGGCGGGTCCGGCTCAACCTCGGTGCCCGCCGGCGTTTACACCGAACGCTGCGTCACAGAAAGCGGCGCCGGCCCCGGCACCCGCTCGGTGACCGTGCCCGCGGGAGGAACAGTCACCCGCGCCGCGCCCTGATACTCAGGTGCCCGTCTCCGCTCGGTGCAGCAGGTCGAGGCGAAGGGCGCGGTCGGGGGCAAAGAGCAGCCCCTTGATCTCGGCGCGCGCGGCAAGGAACACTGCCGGCTGCGCGAGAGGCACATTGGGGGCGTCGGCGGCGATGATCGCTTGCGCTTCGCGCAGAAGAGCGGCCCGCGCTTCCCAGCGCGGCTCATTCTCGATCAGCCGGATGAGCGCCGCGATCCGGTCATTGCGATACTGGCCGCAGTTAATGAGGCCGAGCCGGCCGGGATCGTAGTCGTGAACAAGCGCGTAGTACGGGTCTGGCACCTGATGCCAATCTTCCCAGATCAGCATCGGGTAGGCGCGCAGGTAGCGCCCCCCGTACCAGAACGTCGCCGGGTCGAGCCGCTCGATAGCGACGTCGATCCCGATCGTCCGCAGGGACTGGGCGACGATCTCGGCGCAGGCCTGATGCTCCCGGTTCGCGGCATCGACGAAGAGTTCGCTCGCGAAACCCGCGCCATAGCCCGCTTCGGCGAGGGCGGCAGCGGCGCGCGCCGGATCGTAGTCGTACTCCCAGAACTGTTCGGTCATCCCCGGGGTCGGCCAGGGAAACGGGCTGCGCCAAGGCGCGGCCGTCCCGCCATACACCTCGTCGAGAATGCGCTGCGCCGGGATCGCCCACGCAATCGCGCGCCGAACGAGCGGATTGTCAAAGGGCGGCTGCTGGCAGTTGAGCATCAGCGCGACATGGCTGCCGGACCGCGAGCGATAGACCCGCACGCCCGCACTCGCATGCAGCGCCTGCGCCTCGGCGGGCGTAAGGTCAGGCAGGAGGTCGATGGCGCCTTCGCGCAGGAGGTCCAGCCGTCTCCGCCGCCCCGGCACGATAAGGAAGCGGACACGCTCAAATGCGGGCCGAATGGAGGCAGCGGGGGAGGCCTCGAAGACCGTCTCTTTCCACGGCTCGGCGGAGACGAGGGCGTAGGGGCCGTATCCTGCCGGGTGGGCGGCAAGCCATTCCCGTGCCCACGGGTCAGCGGCAGTGGCGTGGCGGCGCGCTTCGGTTGAGTCGTAGATCGTCGGCGTCGACCGCGTCAGTTGCTGCAGCAGCGTCGGGTTGGCGGCGCGCAAGCGGAATTCGACGGTATAGCGGTCGACCGGAACGACCGCCTCGGGACCGGGAACCGACCCCACGAGCGCCACCCACTTGCCGACATCGCGCAGTGCGAACGCGCGCTCCCATCCCCACCGCACATCCTCGGCCGTCAGTTCGTTGCCGAACGGGGAGAGGATGCCGCGGCGGAGCGTCACCCGGTAGACCCGCCCATCGGGGCTCACTTCCCATCCTTCGGCGAGCTGCCCCTCGAGGCGAGAGACATCGCCGATCAGGGCGCCGGTCTCGGCGTCGATTGTGGGCGGATAGACGAAAAGCCGAGCGTAGGCGAGGCGATGGAAATCGCTGTTGCCGCCCGCCTGCTCCACATCGAAGCCGCTGCGGCCAGGCGGGATCGCAAGGCGAAGTTCGTTCATGGAGCCATTCTAGCCGCTGAGGCGGACAAGGCGAGCGCCCGCCCGGACATCGGCAAGAATGGCGGCGTGGTCAAAGGCAAGAGGAGGCAAGTTGTCGAGCGGTGCCCAGAGGATGCTCGCGGCGTCGTCGCCGGCGCGGGCGGCGGCGTCCTCAGCGGTGCGGACACGATAGGCAACGGTGACAGTGTGGCGGGCGGGGTCGCGGGTCGCCTCCGCATACACGCCGATGAGCGCTTCGATCGTCCCTTCAAGACCGCATTCCTCGCGCAGTTCGCGCAACGCGCACGCTGCAGGGGTCTCGTCAGGGTCGACAAACCCGCCGGGCAGCGCGTACGCGCCGGCGAACGGCTCGTTGCGGCGCTGGATTAGCAGAACGCGGCCGTCGCGGATGACGACGGCATCGGCGGTGACGGGGCGGCAGGGCGGGCGTCCGCAGCAGGGACAGGGGTCGGTAGGCATGACACGATCATAGCGACCGACAACAAAGCTGGGCCAGGGATTCCCCCCAGCTTCTCCCCGCCGCGCCCCTGGCCCAGCTCTGACTGGAGGCAGGGATCAGCCCGCGCCGTCGGCCTCGGAGCGAACTTGACTTCTCCCGCCTCGAACGTGCAGTCTACTTTTTGCAAAGGCTCGCAACAGTGGTTCAGATCACAGCAGCATCATGATCTTGGTCACAGCAGATCAGCGGATACTGCGATAAAGTAGTACAATTTTGTGAGGCGATACCGTATGCTCGTGCAGGCGGTTTGCACGCAACGTCGTCGGGGTGACTCGATGGAAACAATGACCGATCCACTTGCCAGCCGAGTGCGCGCCGAGCATGCTGCGCTCCTGCGGAGCCGGGGCCTTCGGGTCACCCCGCAGCGCATCGTCATCCTTGGCGCGATCGCTGGTGCCCATGACCATTTTTCCGCCGAGGATATCCACTCAGCGATCGCGGAAGACAACCCGGGCATCAACCTCTCGACGGTGTACCGGACGCTCGAGACCTTTGAGCGGCATCACTTAGTGCGGCGGACTGACCTCGGGCTTGGCCGGATCGTCTATCACTGGTCGGGACGTCTCTCTCACCATCATCTGGTCTGTCACGCCTGCGGCCGTATCGTCGAGATCGAGGACGACGCCCTCGACCCGCTCAAGCGCGAGCTGGAGCGGCGCTACGCCTTTCACGCCGATCTTAACCACCAGTCGATCTTTGGACATTGCGCCGACTGTCTCAATCATGACGACGCCGAGGAAGGCTTGCCGAGCGAAAAACCTTAAGCTATACTTCACGTTACCATGGTATCGGCAAGCACGAATGGTCTCCAGCCGCCGCGCGCGCGCACCTTCGGCATCGGCGAGGCGGTCGAACGCCTTCGTGCCGAGTTTCCCGACGTCAGCATCAGCAGCCTTCGCTTTCTCGAGCGCGAAGGGCTGCTCGGCCCGCGCCGCACCGCCGGCGGTCACCGGCTCTTTTCCGAGGAAGACCTCGAGCGCGTCCGGCTTATCAAGCGTCAGCAACAGCAGCACCGGTCGCTTGCCGAGATCCGCGAACTGCTTGCTCGGCGCGACCGCCTCGGCACCCCTGCCGAGCTTGCCGACCGCTTTGTCGACGCCATCGCCGCCCGCGACGTGCGTCGCGCCTACGACTTGATCGACGAGGCGGGCCGCGTCGGGGTGTCGATGCGGACGATCTGTCTTGAGATCCTGACCCCGGCGCTGGTGAAGATCGGCGACCTATGGGCACGGGGCGAGCTTGATGTCGCGCACGAACATCTCGCCAGCGCCGTCGTGCGCGATCTCCTCTCCGCTCTTCGTGCCTATCAGCTGCCGGTTCGGCCGAATGGACGCGTTGCAGTCGCTGCCTGCGCTGCTCACGAGCGGCACGAGCTTGGGCTGCGCATGGTCGCTGCCCTGCTCGAGCAGGAAGGCTGGACGGTGCACTTCCTCGGCGCCGACACTCCGCTGGCCAGCACGCTGCAGATGGTGGCGGACAATCAGGCCGACCTGCTCTTGATCTCGGTCGGCGAGCCGTCCAGCCGGGCATTCGTCGAAGCGGTCGCCCATGAGATCGCCTCCTGGTCTCCAAGCAAACGGCCAAAACTGGTCATCGGCGGACGCGCCGCCGCTGAGGCCGCGGCCGGCCTGCCGGTCGACTTCGTCGCCACCAGCGCCGAGCACCTGCTCGCTTGGCCTGAGCTTCGCGCCTCGCGTCGCCCTCAGCCGTCATAAATGGCGCGCATCGTTGTCATCGGCGCCGGGATCGGCGGGCTGACCGCTGCGGCGCTCCTCGCTCGGCGCGGACATGACGTCACCGTCCTCGAGCGCCATGTCGATGCCGGCGGCTGCGCGGCGACATTCTTTTACCAGCGCTTTCTGTTCGATTGCGGGGCGACCCTTGCCGGCGGCTTCCGCGAGGGCGGTCCGCACCAGCAGGTCGCGGCGGCCCTCGCGATCCGCTGGCCAGTCCGCCCGGTCGACCCCGCGATGATCGTCCAGATCGGTGACGACCGGATCACGCGCTGGGCCGACCCCGCTGCTTGGCGCGACGAGCGGCGGCGTGCCTTCCCCTCGCCTGCTGCCGAGCGCTTCTGGCAGGCCCAGGAGGCGCTCGCGGATCAGCTCTGGGCGCTGGCGGCGCGGCGCCCGCCTTGGCCGCCGGCCGGGCTTGCCGACCTGCTCGCCCTTGCAGGCTGTCTTCGCCTTGGCGATGTGCGCCTGCTGCCGGCGCTCGGGCGCACTGCTCGCGAGATGCTTCCGCCTGACCTGCCCTTGCTTGCGGCGTTTGTCGATGCGCAGCTGCTCATCTCGGCGCAAACGCTCGCCGCGGAGACAGTGTGGCCGTATGCTGCTGTCGCCCTCGACCTTGCGCGCCAAGGTGTTGTCGAAGTGGAAGGCGGCATCGGCGCTCTTGCCCGCACCGTGGCAGCGGCGCTCCGCCGCGATGGCGGGCGGCTGTTGACGAAGCGTGAAGTCACGGCGCTCAGTTGGCGCGGCGACCGGGTCGATGGCGTCATCACGCAGCGGGGGGAGCGGTATCCGGCCGAGGTCGTCATCGCCAATCTGACGCCGTGGAATCTTGTCCAGCTGCTGGGCGACCGCGCGCCAGCGCGCCTGCGCCGGCGCATCGCTGCCCTCCCCGTCGGCTGGGGCGCCTTCACGCTCTATCTCGGTGTTCCCGCGGACGCAGTTCCGCCCGGCACGCCGACCCATTACCAGCTTGTGGTCGACCCGAGCGCGCCGTTAGGCGAGGGCAACAGCCTCTTCATCTCGCTCTCCCCCGAGTGGGACCACAGGCGCGCGCCCGCCGGCTTTCGGACGGTGACGATCTCAACCCACACTGCGGTCGCCCCCTGGTGGTCGCTTGATCGCGCAGCCTATCTTGAGCGGCGCGCCCGCTACACGGAGCGGCTCCTTGCCGCTGCGGCCCAGGTGCTGCCCGCCGTCCGCGCCGCCACCCTCGTCCTGCCGGGCACGCCGCGGACCTTCGAGCGATTCACCCGGCGCTACCGCGGTCTCGTCGGCGGGTTCGGCCAGCGCAGCCTGTGGAGCAGCCTCTCGCCGCGCACCGGGGTGCCGAACGTAGTGCTTGTCGGCGACTCGATCTTCCCCGGGCAGAGCACGGCCGCGGTCTCACTCGGCGCGCTGCGCGTCGCCGACCTTGTCGATGCGCTCGTCGGCAGCGCGACCTCGCGGCGCGTTGAGAACCGGCGCCCAGTTCGTTATACTTCTCAGCAGCCTGTGCCTGTAGCTCAGTGGATAGAGCGCTACCCTGCGGAGGTAGAGGCCGTGGGTTCGACCCCCGCCAGGCACGCCGAGTTTTCTTGACAAGCAGCGCAAAGATCGGTAGGCTGCTCTGCAGTCAGACAATATCTGGCGACGACGGGGAGTAGTACGCGCCCGCGTGGATGCCAGCGAGTTGGGGAGCGGTGCGAGCCCAACCTTCCAGCGGCGCGGAACTCGCCCCAGAGCTGTTTGTGCCAACCGCGCAACGCTGCGCGTAGTAGTGCAAGCCGGGTGCGCCCGATAGCGCGCAGTGAGTGGGTGCTTCGGCATCAACAAGGGTGGTACCGCGGGAACGCTCCCGTCCCTTTGGACGAGGAGCGTTTTTCGATCGGGCCGCCGCCGAGCGCCAATGAGGGTGGTACCGCGGGGCTGTGCTCTCGTCCCTCCGGGGACGAGAGCTTTTTTTCTGTCGCCGGCAACGACGCCGGATCGTTTCCCAACGACGGAACGCACGGAAATAGCGGGCGCACTCCGCCGCAGGGGCGAGGCGCCACAGCCCGGCTGCGCTCCAAGCGCAGCCGGCAAGGAGGCAGACGCATGGCGGCGAACAAACATACGCTCATCCTGCTGGTCCGCAACCGACCCGGGGTCCTGACCCGGATCGCCAGCCTGTTCCGGCGGCGGCTGATCAATATCGAAAGTCTTGCCGTCGGCCATAGCGAAACGCCGGGCATGAGCCGCATGACGATCGGTGTGGACGCAGAAAACATCACCATGGACCAAATCGTCAAGCAGTGTCAGAAACTGGTTGATGTGGTGAAAGTGGTTGATGTCTCGGCTGAAGAGACAGTCCAGCACGAACTGGCGATGATCATGGTCGAGTGCCCGCCGGAAAAGCGGGCGGAGCTTGTGGCGCTTGCAGAGATCTACAAAAGCTCCATCGTCGATGTCGGACCGGACGCGATGATCATCGAGACTGTCGGTGAGGAGGCCAAAGTCGACTCCCTGATCGACCTCCTAGCGCCGTACGGCATCCGCGAAATTGTCCGCACGGGGCGAGTGGCGATGGTGCGGACCGGTGCCGCCATCGATGACGGACGCAAGCGCTTCATCCGCGCTATCGGCGCATAAGGAGGAGTGTCTTGGCTCGACTCTATTACGACAGCGACGCCGACCTTTCCCTCATTGAGGGGCGGCGCATCGCTATCATCGGCTACGGCAGCCAAGGTCACGCGCACGCGCTCAATCTCCGCGATAGCGGGCTAGACGTGCGCGTTGGGCTCTATCCCGGCAGCAAGAGCTGGGCGCGCGCGCAGGCAGCGGGGCTGCCCGTTCGGACGGTGAGCGAGGCTGCGGCGGAGGCCGACATCATCATGCTGCTCATCCCCGACACCAGCCAGCCGAAGGTGTATCGCGAGGAAATTGCCCCCCATCTCACCCCGGGCAAGATGCTGATGTTCGCCCACGGGTTCAACATCCACTACGGGCAGATCGACCCGCCCCGCGAAGTCGATGTGACGATGATCGCTCCGAAGGGCCCGGGCCATCTCCTGCGCTCGGTCTACACCGAAGGCGGCGGGGTGCCGTGCCTGATTGCCGTCCATCACGATGCGACCGGGATGGCGCACGCGCGGGCGCTCGCCTATGCCAAAGGCATCGGCGGCACGCGCGCTGGGGTGCTCGAAACCACCTTCAAAGAAGAGACCGAGACCGACCTCTTCGGCGAACAGACGGTGCTTTGCGGCGGGATCTCGGCACTCGTTAAGGCGGGGTTCGAGACGCTCGTCGAGGCAGGCTACCAGCCCGAGTCGGCCTATTTCGAATGCCTTCACGAGCTGAAGCTGATCGTCGACCTGATGTACCAAGGCGGTCTTGCCTACATGCGCTACAGCATCAGCGACACCGCGGAGTATGGCGACTACGTCAGCGGGCCGCGCGTGATCGATGCCAGTGTCAAAGCGCGCATGAAGGAGATCTTGCGCGAGATCCAAGACGGCACCTTCGCGAGCCGCTGGATCTTGGAGAACCAAGCGAACCGTCCGCATTTCAACGCGCTGCGGCGTCTTGAGGCGGAGCACCCGATCGAGAAGGTCGGCAAGCAGCTCCGCGGAATGATGAGCTGGCTCCAGAGGCCGGCAGAGTAAGCAGGAGGGGAAGATGGATCGAGTCTTGATATTCGACACGACGCTGCGCGATGGCGAGCAATCGCCGGGCTGCACGCTCAATGTCGAGGAGAAGCTGGAGATCGCCCACGCCCTCGCCCGCCTCGGCGTCGACATCATCGAAGGCGGCTTTCCGATCAGCTCGCCGGGCGACTTCGAAGCCGTCCGCCTGATGGCGGAGCAGATCCGCGATGTCCAGATCTGCGGGCTGGCGCGCGCGCTGCCGGCCGATATCGATCGCGCGGCCGAAGCGCTCAAGTCCGCTGCGAACGGCCGGATTCATGTGTTCATCTCTTCCTCCGATATCCATCTGATGCACCAGATGCGTAAGGGGCGAGAGGAGGTCCTCGAGCAGACGCGCGCGATGGTCCGGCGGGCGCGCAACTACACCGACAACGTCGAGTTCAGCCCCATGGACGCCACCCGCTCTGACCCCGACTATGTCGTCGAACTGCTGAACGTGGCGGTCGAAGAAGGGGCGACAACACTCAACATCCCGGATACCGTCGGCTACGCCACGCCGGAGGAGTACTTCGCCCTGATCCAGAAAATCATGAACGAGGTCAAGGGGATCGAGAAGTGCATCGTCAGCACCCACACCCACAACGACCTCGGCCTTGCAGTCGCCAACGCCCTCGCGGGGATCCGGGCGGGAGCGCGTCAGGTCGAATGCACCATCAACGGCATCGGCGAGCGGGCTGGCAACGCAGCGCTGGAAGAGATCGTGATGGCGCTGCGGACGCGGCGCGACTTTTACCGCATCGACACCAAGATCGACACCACCCAGATCTACCGGGTCAGCCGGCTTGTCGCTGACCGCACGGGGATGGTGGTGCAGGCCAACAAGGCGATCGTCGGCCTCAACGCGTTCCGCCACGAGTCTGGCATCCATCAGGACGGCATCCTGAAGGAGCGCTCGACTTATGAGATTATGGACCCGGCCTCTATCGGCTGGCCGGCAAGCCAGCTCGTGCTCGGCAAGCACTCCGGCCGCCATGCGCTCAAGCAGCGGCTCCTGGAGCTGGGCTACGAGCTGAGCGAGGAGGACCTGAACCGCACCTTTGTCCGCTTCAAGGAGCTTGCCGACCAGAAAAAGGAAGTGTCCGACCGTGACCTCGAGGCGCTGGTTGCCGAAGAGCATCGTATCCAGTCGGAGACGTGGAAACTCGATCACGTCCAAGTGACGTGCGGCGACCACAGCATCGCGACAGCAACGGTGCGGCTGATCGACCCCGAAGGACGCATGATCACCGACGCGGATACGGGCACCGGGCCGGTCGACGCCGTCTACCGCGCTATCAATCGGATCATCGGCGTGCCGAACGTACTCTCAGAGTTTTCCGTCAAGTCGGTGACGGAGGGGATCGATGCCATCGGCGAAGTGACCATCCGGATCGACCATGATGGGCAGTCGTACATTGGCCGCGGCGCGAGCACCGATATTATCGTTGCCTCCGCGCGCGCGTATATGAACGCGCTCAACCGCCTCTTGTCGAACCGCGAGGTGTCGACGGCGAAGATTGTCCGCACGGTGACCCCGTGAGAGCGACAATCGCCCTCCTGCCAGGTGACGGCATCGGCCCCGATGTTGTCCGCCAAGCTGTCGCCGCGCTCGACGCGATTGCCTTGCGCTTTGGGCATACGTTTGAGTATCGGACGGCCCTCATCGGCGGCTGCGCGCTCGACGAGACCGGCAACTCCTTCCCACCGGAGACGGAGCGGATCGTGCTCGAGGCCGATGCTGTGCTCCTCGGCGCGGTTGGCGGGCCGAAGTGGGACGACCCGAAAGCGGCCGACCGGCCCGAACGAGGGCTGCTCGCCCTGCGCAAAGCGCTTGGGGTGTTTGCCAATATTCGCCCGGTCAAGCCGCATCCGGTGGTCCGCGAGGCGACCCCGCTCAAGCCGCATCTCTTGGAGGGCGTGGACCTGCTCGTCATCCGCGAATTGCTCGGCGGGTTGTACTTTGGGCAGCCGAGTGAGCGTCGCGTTGGAGCGGCAGGCCGGGAAGCCGTTGACACGATGTTCTACTCCGAACCCGAGATCGTCCGGATCCTGCGGGTCGGCTTTGAGCTGGCGCGCTCGCGCAAGAAACGGCTCACTTCGGTCGACAAAGCGAATATTCTGGCGACGTCACGCCTCTGGCGCGAACTGGCAAGCGAACTGGCCGCGGACTACCCGGACGTAACGCTGGAGCATGTGCTCGTCGATGCGGCGGCGATGTATCTCATCCAGCGTCCCGCTCGCTTCGATGTCATCGTCACCGAGAATATGTTCGGCGACATTCTGACCGACGAAGCGTCGGTGCTGGCCGGGTCGATGGGGATGATGCCCTCAGCCAGCCTCGGCGACCGGACCGAGGGCGGCATCCGGCGCGGATTGTACGAGCCGATCCACGGCTCAGCGCCCGACATCGCCGGCCAGAACAAGGCCAATCCGATCGCCACGATCTTGAGCGCGGCGCTGCTGCTGCGCTACTCCTTCGGCCTAGAAGCGGAGGCCTGCGCGATCGAAGAGGCGGTTGACCGCGTTCTTGCCGAAGGCGCCCGAACGGCCGACCTGGCCACGCCGGGCGAGCCCGTGATCGGCACAGACGCCATGGGCGCGCGCATCGCCGAAGCGATTATTCGCGCGCGCTGACCCCTGGGGCGGACGCTGGTGACCGCCCCAGCGGGGCGGTCCCGGAGACCGTCCCGCCCCGCCCACTGGACCGGGCGGACCGTGCGCCACGGCGGCGCGTGGAACGTGACAGGTGAAGAGAGGAGCCCCGGTCATGAGGGTAGAGATTTACGATACGACGCTGCGGGACGGCGCTCAAATGGAAGGGCTGTCCCTTTCTGTGGCCGATAAGCTCGAAATTGCGCGCCTGCTCGACGAACTCGGCGTTGATTACATCGAGGGAGGCTGGCCCGGCGCTAACCCGAAGGATACCGAGTTCTTTCAGCGCGCAAAGGCGCTGCCGTTCCAGCACGCGACGCTCTGCGCGTTCGGGAGCACGCGCCGAGCGGGGGTCCCAGCAGAGCAAGACCCCCAGCTGCGCGCGCTGCTCGATGCAGAGACGCCGGTTGTCACGATCGTCGGCAAGTCGTGGGATCTTCACGTCACCGACGTGCTAGAGACGACGCTCGAAGAGAACCTCGCGATGATCCGCGATAGCGTCCGCTATCTGCGGGAGCAGGGCCGTCGGGTTTTCTATGACGCAGAGCATTTCTTTGACGGCTATCGTGCGAACCCGGAATTCGCCCTTCAGACCATCGCGACCGCTGCTCGCGCCGGTGCCGAGCGCATCATCCTGTGCGATACCAATGGGGGGAGCCTTCCCGCGTGGATCCGCGAGGTGGTGAGCGCTGTTCGGGCGCGCGTGCCCAACGTCGCGCTCGGCATCCATACCCACAATGACGGCGACTTAGCGGTGGCGAACAGCCTCGCCGCGGTTGAGGCTGGCGCGATCCAGGTCCAAGGCTGCATCAACGGGTACGGCGAGCGTGTGGGGAACGCGAACCTCTGCTCGGTCATTCCGAACTTAGCGCTCAAGCTCGGCTATGAGGTGCTCCGTCCCGGCGCGCTCGAGCGGCTGACCGAAGTGAGCCATCTCGTCAGCGAGATCGCCAATCTTGCCCCGAATGCGCATCAGCCGTTTGTCGGTCGCAGCGCGTTCGCGCATAAAGGCGGCTTGCACGTTTCCGCCTTCATGAAGGTGGCGGAGAGCTATCAGCACATCGACCCCGCCGTGGTTGGCAATCGCCCGCGGGTCGTCGTTTCGGAGCTGTCGGGGCGCGGAAACATTCTCTACAAGCTGCAAGAGCGCGGCTTGGATATCGAGGCGACAAGCGGCGAGGTGCGGCGCATTCTCGAGCGCGTCAAGCAGCTCGAGCATCAAGGGTTCGAGTTTGAGTCGGCAGAGGCCTCCTTCGAGCTGCTGGTGCGGCGAAGCCGGCCGGGATATCGCGCTCCGTTCGAACTGGTCGACTGGCTCGTCATCGTCGAGCGCCGCCGGCGCGCGCCCGGCGAGTCCGACGAGGACGGCCTGCTCTCGGAAGCGACCGTAAAGGTGCGGGTCAACGGCGAGTTGGTCCACACCGCCGCCGAGGGAAATGGGCCGGTAAATGCGCTTGATCAGGCACTTCGCAAAGGACTGACGGCGTTCTACCCCCAGATCGAGCGTATCCGCCTAGTTGACTATAAAGTGCGGATTCTCGATGGCGGAAGCGGCACGGGCTCGACGGTGCGCGTTCTGATCGAATCGTCCGATGGCCAGCGCGAGTGGCGCACTGTCGGCTGCTCGACGAATATCATCGAAGCAAGCTGGCAGGCGCTTGCGGACAGTCTCGAATACTGGCTGACGCTGGACGGGATGGCGGGCTGATTGTGCCGGCGGCGCGGCAGCTTCGCGCGCTTGCGCCGCTTGTGATCGTCACGCTGCTCTGGGCCGGCGGCGCTCTGCTGACGCAGCCGTGGGGCGAATTTCCGCTCAACGACGATTGGGATTACGCGAAGTCGGCACGCGCGCTTGCCGAGCGGGGGGCGGTTGAGATCTCTCCCGAAGCGCGAGTGACGCTTGTGGCGCAGGCGGCGTGGGGAGCGCTGTTCTCGCTCCCCTTCGGCTGGTCGTTCTTCGCCCTTCGCCTTTCGACGCTGACTGCCGGGCTGCTCGGCGTTCTGGCGACCTATGGCCTCGCGCGGCTTGTCGGCGCGGCGCGTCCGCTTGCGGCGGTCGCGGCGCTCTCGGTTGCCTTCTGTCCGCTCTATTTCGGGCTGGCGTTCACCTTCATGACCGACGTCCCGAGCACGGCCGTTCTCGCGCTCGGGCTGCTCGCGCTCGGCAGGTGGCTCCGGCAGGGGAGGTGGTCGGCGCTTCTCGCGGGCACCGCATGGTCGGCGGTCGCAGTGCTCATCCGGCCGACAGGGCTGGCCATGCCGGCCGCCTTTGCGCTGGCGGCGCTGCGCTCCGCCCTTCGCCGCTCGCGCCGTCTCGTCGGGCTGATCCCCCTTGCCGCCGCCGCCGGCGCGCTCGCACTCTGGCAGCTGTGGGCGCTCGCTGTCGGCCTGAGCGGGCTCGCCAACCTGCAGGCCGGTGAGCTGCGCGATGCGCTTGCGCGCGGTCCGCTCTTCCTCGCTCTAGAAACGCTCCGCAACAGCGCGGCCGCAGCGCTCTACCTCGGCCTCTTCCTCTTCCCGCTTGCCGTTGCCGGCGGAGCGGTGCAGGGACGCGCCGCCGTGCTGTCTGCGCTTGGCGGGCTCGCCGGCCTCGGCCTCGCGCTTGCCGGCGTTCGGTTTCCCCTTGCCGAAAATGTGTTCTACGATCTCGGCCTCGGACCGCTGACCCTGCGCGACTCCTTTTTCGGCACCGTGCCGGCGTGGGCTCGCGGTCCAGAGTGGGTTCCGGTGGCGGCGACGACCCTCGCCGGTGCCGGCGCGGCGGCGCTCGGAGTGCTCATGGCGCGGGGAGCACGTCGCCTTCGGCAGTGCGGCGGGGAACCGCTCCTTGCTCTTGCCGCGGCAACGATTGCGCTCTCATTCGCGCCGCTGGCGGTGGCCGGCTTTCTGGACCGCTACCTGATCGCGCTGCTGCCGCCAGTCGTCCTGCTCGCGGCGGCTGGAGGACGAGAGGTCAGGAGAGGGGCGCTGATCGCGGCGGCGGCCGTGCTGCTTCTCTTCGCCGGCTTTGGGGTCGCCGCGACCCGAGACTACTTCAGCTGGAACCGAGCGCGCTGGCTTGCGCTCGAGCGGCTGCTGGAGCGCGGCGTCCCCCCCACGGAGATCGACGGCGGGTTCGAATTCAATGGCTGGTTCACTTACGATCCGGTCTACCGTCGTGACCCGGCGAAAAGCTGGTGGTGGGTGGTGAACGACCGCTACATCGTGGCCTTCGACCGGCTGCCCGGCTACCGCGAGGTCGACCGCGAGCCGTTTCTGCGGCTGCTGCCGCCGGCGGCTGGCGCGGTCGTCGTGCTGGAGCGGGAGCAGTGACCCAGCTGGCAGCGCGCGCCGTGCGTCCCGGCGAGGCAGCGCGCCCGTCCCCGCGGCCGAGGCGGTGGTGGCCGGTCGGTCTTCTTCTCGGGCTGCTCGCTTTCAGCCATGCGGCGCTGTATGCGGCGCTGGTCCCGCCGTGGCAGGCGCCGGATGAGCCGGCGCAAGTCGAATATGTGCTGCTTGTCGCTCAGCGGGGCCGCCCAACCGAGGACCTCGACCCGGGCATCCAACGCCGCATCGTCGAAGATCTCGTTGCGCGGGATTTCTTCCGCTTTGCGGGAGGACAGCGCCCGCCGGCGGATGACTTGTCGTTCGAGGCAGTCTGGCCCGGCCAAGCGCGCTACGCCGGCCGGCAGCCGGCCTATTTCTTGGCTGCAGCGCTTATCGTCCGCCTCTTTCCCGAAGCCCCGATCGCCTTCCAGGTCTCTCTCCTCCGCGCTTTCTCGGCGTTCCTCTTCGGGCTCACGGTCGCGGCGATCTTCGCCACTGCTCGCCTCATCTTTCCCGAGCGGCCGCTTCTGGCAGTCGGCGCGGCGCTCGCCGCGGCGCTGCTGCCGATGGCTGCCGCGCTCGGCGGAGCAGTGAATAACGACAATCTGGCAAACCTCGTCGGCGCTGCCACGTTCCTCGGCATCGCGCTCGTTGAGCGCCGCGGCTACCGGCCGGAATGGGTGCTCGCGCTGATCGGTCTTGCTGTCGTTGCGCTCTACACCAAGCGGACCACGCTTATCCTTATCCCCCTAGTCGGCCTTGTCCTTGCGCTTGCCATCTGGCGGCAAGGCTGGCGGGCGCGCGTGGCGGCCGCCACCATCGCTTTCTTCGCGCTGGTGGCGGCAGTTGCCGCCATCGAGACGTTTCCTCCGCTGCGCAACGCTGTTGCCTACACCGCCGACCGCTATTTCGCCAATGCCTCGGTCGAGTCGAACCTCGCTGCAATCGAAGGGATCTCGCCGGCATGGCAGAACCTTCTGCGCAGTTTTGTCCTCTATTCCGGCCTGTTCTTTCAGTCGAGCATCGGGCTCTTCGGGTGGGTCGATGTCGCGCTTCTCCCCGTGTGGTATCTGCTGGCGGGGTTTGCCCTGCTGAGCGCTCTGCTTGGCGCCGTGCTCTTCGCGATCCGCACCTTCCCGACAATGGATGCGCCCGGGCGCGCCGCGTTGCGCTGGCTGCTTGTCGGTCTCCTCTTCTCCGTCGGCTTAGTTTTCATCTACGCCCTCTACTTTTCGCAGGACGGCACCGCGCCGCAAGGCCGCTATCTCTTCGTCTCGCTCTCGCCGCTGCTGATCGTGCTGACGGCGGGGCTTGCCGAGCTGTTCCCGCGGCGCGCTCGCCGGCTCGCGGCGATTGGGGGAGCGTGGCTGCTGCTGCTCTTCGATGCGGTCGTGATCGTCGGCACGCTCCTGCCGGAGTATTACGGCTGATCTTCCCGCAGGCGGTAGATCGTCACCGTGGGATTGCGGTAGGCCACCTCGAGGACCGACCCCTCGAGTGAGCGGATCGCCTCGAGACCGCTTGCTGGATAGCGGCGCGCTTCCAGCTCGCCCACAGCGATGAACGCCGGCCGGTAGCGCGCGAGCACGTCGCGCACGGTCGCCGGGTCGCCGCTCGCGTAGAAGCGGTTGACATCCCGCGCCCGTGCGGCGACCAGCGCCCGGTAGCCGTACCGCTGCTGCGTCTGGTGGAACTCCCAGCCGAGCACCGCCGGCATGCCGGTGTGGACCGAGAACCGCGCTCCCCATGCGCCGGCCGGCGTCTGCCCCTCGAGGATGCTGGCGAGCCCGCCATGCAGCCGCAGCCACTCGATCGCCTCGCGCTCGGCGCGGAGGTCGACCGGGCCGCGCTCATCGTGATAGGTGGCGCTCCAGTGATAAGCGAGCCCGTCGAGGGTGGGCGGCAGCAGGACAAAGCGCTGCGCGATCCGCGCGGGTGTCGCTGCGATCGGCCAGAGGAGGGCAGCGCCAAAGAGGAGCCCGCCGAGCGCTGCCCACGCAGCGCGAAGCGGCGTTCGCGCCTTGAGCAGCAGGGGGAGGGTGAGCGCTGTCGCTTGGCCGGCTCCGAGCGCAAGGAGCGTCCACGCTTGGAAGAGGAACTTGAAGACGGTGTTGGTGCGCGTCGGGTCGCCGGCGAGCGTGAGAAGATCGACTGCGGCGCTGAGCACCAACCCGACGAGGCCGATCAGCGCGAGCATCGCCCGCCCCGCCCGCTGTTCCCCGGTTCCGGCGTGATGTCCCCAATACCAAAGCCACCCTGCCGCGAGCAGAAGGACAAAAACCGCTGTCGCAAAGCCCGCTGCCGCCGCGCAGCCCAGCCCGATGCCGGCGATGAGCAGTCCCCTGCGCCACGCCCACATCGCGCGGGCGCGGTCGCGCAGCCCGAAGAAGAGGAGCGTGACGAACGCGAAGACAAAGAGCCCATGGATCGCGAGGTACTGGCGCAGAGGGGTGGTCTCGGTCGAGGCCACAACCCAGCGGTAGAACAGCTCGAACGAGTCGGTAAACGGCCGGAACGCGATCCAGCCGGCGGCAGCGACAAGCAGGGCAAGCAGAGCAGCCCGGACAAGAGCGCGGACGCTCGCGTCCCGGAGGAGTGGGATGAACGCCGCGCTCACGCTGATCCCGAGCGATGTCGGGTAGTCCCAGCCGTTTGTTGCGCGCAGCGCCCCGACGACGAGGCCAGCCGCGCTGGCCGTTGCCACGCCGCCGCCGCAGGCAAGCGCGGTGGCCAGTCCCAGCACCACAAGGGTCAGCGGCAGCGCGATCACGTGGGCGTGGAGGTCAGCGAAAAGAAAGGAGAAAAACGGAAACTCGGTGATCGTGTTCTGCTCCGGCATCATCCGCGAGCTGTTCCAGTAGTCAAAAGCGAGCCCTTCCCCGCGTGCCAGCCCGCTGAGCAGCTGGATGGGGAGGTCAAGATTGCCCACGACGGCGACGAAAAGCGCGGACAGGAGCGCGGCGGGACGGCGGCCGCGTGGCCAGCCTCCCAGCGCGGCGAGGTTGCTGCCGAGCGAGGCGGCACCCGTCACGGTCATCGCGAAGAGGGTTGCGATCGCGAGGTTGTACGCAACCTCGGGAGCAATGCCGGTAAGCCGGGCGACTGTTCCGACCAGCAGCTGGCCGAAGTAGTAGTAGTTCAGGGTTCCGCCGGCAAACCAGGGGTCGGTCGGCGGGAAATACGTCGAGCGCGTTACCGCCGTCAGGATCGCGAGGTCCATCGGCTTCTCGCCGCCGTAGAGGGGAAACCAAAGGTCGGGATTCAGCGCCCGAATCCCGACAAACCCCAAAAAGCTGACGCTGAAGATCAGTTCCCAGCCGACAAGCTGACGCCAGCGCTCCTGCACGCCGCTGCGTAGATCGCGTCGAGCGATCAGCACGGCGAGCGAGAGCACAGCCGTTCCAGCTGCTGCGCCGAGGATTGTTAGCCGGTCAAACGGCGCGATTGGAATGCTCGCCGCAAGCCAGGCGAGCCAGCCGCAAAGCAGCAAGCCGAAGGGCCGCGCAAGAGCGAAGCCCCAGTCGGGCAGCGGCCGCGCGGCGAGCGCCACGAGCGGAAGCGCAGCGGCCGCCATTCCCGCAAGAGCGGCATACCAGACGAGGACAACGAGGGGGCCATCCTGCCATGGGAGATCGAACACAACGTTCCACGGCAGAGCGCTCGCGTTTGCTGCCAGCCGTTCGGCCGATTGGAGGAGCCCGCTGGCCGGATGGGAGTCCGATGCTGCGAGCGGTCCTGCGGGGAACGCGATCCGCGGGCTGCCGAGGGTGAGGAGCGCCGCTCCGCCAAAGGCTGCGGTCGCCAGCGCCAGCCGTCGCCTCTTCGCGAAGGAGAGCGCGAGTGCGTGTCCGACCGGGCCGGCGAGCGCGGCAATGACGACCAGCATCCCATTCTCGACTTGGCGCGCCGGTCCGCAGAGCACGACGGCGGGAAGCAGGAGGAGCAGAGCGCCCGCCTTTCTCCACGCCTCAGCACGGCGCCACCACTGCGCCGCGACGAAGAGGCCCACCGCCAGCCAGCCGGCCAATCCCAGCGGTGCCGGCGCCGCCTCGGGGGCCGGCGCAACGCCTTGGAGCTGCAGCAGCTCGAGGGCGACCCGACGAGCAAGCGCTTCCCGACTTCCGACCAGCACGGTTGCGACCGCGATGAAGCTGAGGATGGCGGCGCCGCTTGAGACAACGATCCCAAGCACGGCATCGTCGAGCGCGCGACGGCGGTCGCGCTGCGCTGCCAAGCCGGCGCCCCGCGCGAGGACGATTGCGGCGGGAAGAAGCAGCAGCGCTGCGAGTGTGCTGGCGACTGTGCTGCCGAGCGCGATGCCGAGCGCCAGCGCAGAGGTCGTTGTCCAGCGGCCGGCGGCGAGCATTGCGCTGGCGACCGCCGGTCCGGCGAGAAGAGCGATCGTGCCTGCCTCAGCGCGGATGCCGACGGCGAGCGCCGTCACGCTGAGCCCAGCAAGCCAGCACGCCGGCCCTGCTCCCGCAGCGGCCCGCAGGGTGAGGAGGAGGCACGCTCCGCCCACGGCGCTTGCCGCCGCGCTCTGCGCCTCGGGAGCGTGGGTGAGGCCGAGCCCCAGGGCGCCGCTGCCAGCGAGGCCGAGCCAGGGCCACGGCAGCGTGAGACGCGCCGCCTCGCCGATTTTGGAGAGACATCCTCGGAAGCGGCGAGAAGTCACGAGAGCAGGCGCTCCGCTGAGGGAATTAGCGGCGGAGGCGCGCAAGGCGGTGGGCAACCCCCACCGCAATCCCAACCGCCTGGCTGAACGCCCGCACCGCGGTGAGCAGCGGGGCGACAGCGGCGACGCCCGGGTCGGTGCTCGCTGCCCGTCGGACCAGCGGAAAGCTCGACGCCAGCAGCGCGCCGCCGGCTGCAGCAGAGACAAGCCGGGCTGGACGCGCGATCACGCCAGCGGCCCCGAACCCCAAGACAATACCCGCAAGCCCGATTTGGATGAGGACAAGCCACGGCCGCCGGCTGTCGTGGCCCAGTTTCTGCGGATGCGCGCGATACACGTCGACCCACAGCCGCGCCGCGCGCGCTTTTGTCCGCGCAAACTCCAGCACGGTTTCGCGGTGCCGATGATAGACAATCGCGTCGTCGGCAAAAGCGAGACGGTAGCCGTGTCGCGCTGCGCGAAACGACAGTTCAATATCTTCAACCGGGGCGTAGCGGGGGTCGAAGCCGCCGAGCGCGAGAAACGCCTCGCGCCGATAGGCAGCGGCATAACCGTCGATGAAGTCGAGCTGCGTGGCGCGGGAGAGCTGCGCATATTTCTGCTCGAACTCGTGCTGGATGAAGCGAGGGACGAGGCCGGTCTGCTTCGTGCGGTATCGTCCCTTGACGCCGGCGATCGCCGGGTCGGCGAACGGGGCGAGCATCCGCTCCACCCAGTCGGGCGCTGGCTCACAGTCGGCGTCGGTGAAGAGGAGGATCGCCCCGCTCGTCGCCTGCGCGCCACGGTTGCGCGCTGCGGCTTGGTTCTCGTGACGCTGCCGGATAAGACGGACCCCGAACGCCTCCGGGATAGCCGCGGTGCCGTCCTCAGAGCCGTCGTCAACCACAACGATCTCGTGCGGGGCGAGCGGCACGGTTTGGCGGCGCAGGGCGGCAAGGCAAGCGGGCAGCGTCTCCGCGGCGTTGTAGGCCGGAATGACGACAGAGACGCTGGGGGCGTGCCGCTCACCGCCGAAGCGTGACATAGACCGGGCTTTCGGTTACTGTCAAGATGGCGGTAGCGCCGCGGCGCGTCACTGGCAGGAGCCCCCCCATCATATCGCGGACGACGACGAGCCGGTCAGCGGGCAGCTCCACCGTGCGCGTCGCGTCGGTGCGGTAGCGGTCGCCGTGACGCTGGGGGCCGCTGTCGATCCAGAGCACCCATTTCTCCTCGTCGCCGACAGCGAAGACGTATTTTTGCAGCGCGTCGCAGAAGAAGGGACCGGTATCGCAGCGCCGCGCCGGGCTGTTGCCGTAGGTCGGCTCGCTCTCGTTCCGCAGCAGCCGCGCTCCGGCCAATTCTTTGACCCACGTCTGGAAGACACGGAATGACGGCTTGATCTCGCCGCGCGGAGTGAGCAGTCCCCAGCGGTCATTCGGGTCGTCGCTGTCGCGCAGGGTGAACCAGACTGCGATCTGAACGCCATTGCCGTCGCCCCGTCCGTTATCGGCGAGGGCGAGGGTGAGCGCTTGGGCGACGTAGTTCGCCTGCGCTTGCTCGGTCGCGGGAGTTCCGTCAAGAACAATGCCGGTTTCGGCAACGATGATCGGCTTGACCGTGCCGAATTCGGCCATCGTGCGGCGGAACCCTTCCGCTTTGCCGAGCAGCGATGTCCCGAACTGCTCCCAATTGCGGCGGTAAAACGGAAAGTAGTTGAACGAGACCATGTCGAAGCTGCCGGCAGCGTTGCCTTTCGCCGGGTCGAGCACTTCGCGCAAGAAAGCGCAATTGAAGCTCGGCTCGCAGCCGTCAGCGGCAAGGGGTCCCATGACAACGATCGCTTGGGGGTCGGCGGCCTTGATCACGGGATAGGTCGCGCGCAGCAGAGCGCCGTATTCGGCAGCGTGATTGCCCCAGCAGCCGCCGCCCCAGCCGCCTCCGAACTTGTCGTTCGGGTTCTGAATGCGGAAGTCGGGCTCGTTGTACAACACCCAGTAGCGGACATTGTACGGCGGCTGCTTGTACCGTTCGACTGCGGCGCGAACGAACTGAAGCCAGCGGTTCTGCATCGCCGCGGTGCGGAAGGGACCGCACGTCGGGAAGGCGGCCCATGTCGGCGGGTCGACAATGTTGACGAGCGGATTGACCCCCTGTTCCCGCAGCAGCCGGATCGCCTGGTCAGCGCTCGCCCAGTTGTAGGTGGGGGGAGAGGTTTGGACCGGCTCGATCTCCTCCCAAGTCAGAAAAGTCCGGACCCACCCCGCTCCGCTCTCCCCGATCCGCGTCATAAAGAGGTCGTTGACGAGCGGTTTATGCCAAAGCCCCGCGATCAGCGACTTCTGAGTGGGCGGTCCAGGCGGCAGCGGCCCGGCGAGACTTGAGACAGCAGGCGAGGAAGCCGGCGGCAAGTGGGGACTGCGCGGGAGATCGCCTGCGGGGGTCCGCGGAACAAGCGCCTGCGCCGGATACAGTCCGGCCTCTTTGCCGACATCGCCGCCGTTCGCGACGACGACTTGGCCGGCGCGCGCCCACGGAACATCCACTTTCCATTGTTGGAAAACTTTGCGCTGAGCGCGCACAACGATCACGTTCGGCAGCTCGTGGACGCCCATCGGCAGACCGTTCAGCGCGATCGGGTCGGGCGCGGCGAAGTAGGCCGCTCGGAGGGCGGGGTAGGGATCGAGAAGGGCTAGATGCGCGGCAACGATCTGCTCCCACCCTTTGCCGCGGTCGCTCGACCAGTCCTGCGACCGTGGCACCTGACGCACGGTCAGCAGCCAGTCATCCTTTCCGGCGGCACTCAGCTCGTCGAAAACGTTGACGATCGCCATGGTCCTGCTTTCCGGACGCCATTGAAGCACGACCTTCTGAAACGCCTGCACGGTGAACCCGTTCCAGAGAAAGCGCTCCGAGATCGGATAGCCGACATTGGGAACCCCGCCGTAGCGGTTGAACCACTCCCAGAACGGAATGCCTCCCTCATTGGTGACGCGAAAGCCGAGGTCGCCGCCGCCGCCCTTCCCGTTGGCTTGGCTGTAAAACCATCCGCCAGGGATGGGGAAGTCATCGCGGCTCTGCGCTCGGGTTGGAAGCAGCCCAAAAAGCAGGAGCAGCGAAAGCGCGAGAAGCAGGGATCGCCGCATGAGCATCGTTCCTCTGGCAACATGCTGGAACTGCGACTGGCGTGGCTCGCGGAGAAGACGCTACGGTTGACGCGGCAGTTCTCCAGGCGCACAAAATGACAGGCGAAAGCGTAACGGTTGGGCACGATGGCAACAACAGCAGCGGGCACGGCAGCGCGCCTGATCCGGCTAGGGGTCGGTCTTGGGAGCATGCTTCTCTGCGCGGGCTGCATTTGGATGGAAGACGAGGGCCGCGGGGGAGCAGCGGCGGAGTGTCTTCTCGCAAGCCGCTTGGCGGCGGCAGTGGGAACGCAGTGGGTGGAAGCGGTGTACGCCGCGGTTGAGGGCATGGCGCGGCCGGCACCGACGGGGCCGTGGGACCTCCGTTCATTCGGCGTGCCGGCTGCGCGCCAAGTTCGCACTGTCGTCGCGGTTGCGGATACGCCGCACGCGGCCGCCTTTCCGACAGCGTCCTTCGCGGTCCAAACCGAAATCGAGGGAGCGGCAAGCGCACCGATGTTCCGGTTTTACGAGGAACGCGACGACGGGTGGTACTGGCTCGGCGACGGCGACCGAACGCTCCCAGTGCTGATCCTGCCGCCCCAACGGGTCTTGCCGCGAGTTCTCCGCGTAGGGCAGCGATGGGAGCAGCGCTATCGCGACTCGCGCTTTGCCATCGAGATGACGGCAGAGCACGAAGTGGTCGGCTGCGGCGATGTGCGCGTTCCTGCCGGCCAGTTCTCTAACGCCTTGCTCGTGCGCTCAACGTATCGCTCTCCCGATAGTCCGGCCTTCTCCGTCGTCCATGCTTGGCATGCGCCGGCGATCGGCATTGTCGCGACGACGACCGCGTCCAGTTTCGTTGAGTCGACGGCGACCGTGACCGTGCTCGTCGAGTATCGGCCGGTCGGGTGAGCGGCGATGAGCGAGCTGTTGTTCGTTCCGCCGGAATGGGTCCTTCTTGTCGGCGATCCGGCGAGCATTGCTCCCCTTGAGCGCGCGCTCACCGCCGAAAGCGTCACCGTGCGGGTCGCCAGCGAGCGCGCCCGGTTTGACCGGCTGCTTCAGCTCGGCCGGCCCGCTGCCGCTGCGGTCGACCTCGACCATCCCCTCGGCGCTGAGGCGGCGTCCGACCTCGCGGCGCAAGGGGTCCTTCTGGTCGTCCTGAGCAGTGAGTTGAACCACTTGCGGCGCTTCAAGCAGGTCGCGCCGATCGCCATGCACAAGCCGGTCACCCCGCGCGCGTTTCTCCGCGCTGTCGACAGCCTGCTCGGCCGGCGCTGAGGGGTGCTGCCGCCAGCAGCGCGGCACCAATCTGGTACGATGCGCCCATCCTCAGCAGCACGAGGCGGGCGTCCGGAATGGCGGGAGCGGCTGGCTTGCCGATGGGACGGGCGGGTGTCCACGGTCTTGATGGCGGCGCGCTGCCTCCGGCTGCGGCGGTCGGGGCCGTTGCTGCGGTCGTCGGGGCGGCGCTCGCAAGCTGGGCAGCTGTTGCGCTTGTCGCCGGCCTCCTTGCGGCAGTGGGGATAGGCAGCCTCGCCCTCCCGCTGCGCCGCCAGGTGGTCGCGTTGGTAGCGATTGCGCTCCTCTTTCTCGCTGCTGGCCATCTGCGCGCGCAGTCGGCCCGAGCAGTCGGGCACGACGATATCAGTCGGTTCAACGGCCAGCAGACCCTCGTGAAAGGCGTTGTTGCCGAGCTGGGCGACCGGCGGGAGCGGTTTCGGCGGGTGGTTGTCGACGTGTTCGAGGCAGGGTCGCCGCTCGCGCCCGCCTCCGGCCGCATGCAGGTGGACCTCGGCCCGGACGAGCAGGTGCTGCCGGGCGAGGTCGTCCTTCTCCACGGGGTGGTTGCGGCGCCGCCCGCCTTCGCCGGATTTGACTATCGCGCGGTGCTCGAGCGCCAAGGCATCCGCTCGACGATGCGCTTTCCTTCGCTGCACCAGACGGGGGAGCGCGCGGGAGCGCCGATCGTCGGCGTGCTGGCGGCAGTTCGCGAGCATCTGCGTGCCAGTCTGAGCCGTTCGCTTCCTCAGCCCCAAGCGGCGATCGCGGCGGGGCTCGTGATCGGCGGCCGAGAGGAGTTGCCGGCGGCTGTTCGCGATGCCTTCGCGCGCACTGGCACGAGCCATCTGCTCGCTGTCTCCGGCTTCAATATGATGCTGGTTGGCGCCGGCGCGCTCGGCGTGCTTCTCCCGCTTGTCGGGCGGCGGCGTGCCGCACTCGGCGCGCTGGTTGCCATCTGGCTCTTCGCTGGGGTGACGACGGGAACCCCCGCGGTGCTGCGCGCTGCAGTGATGGCGTCGCTGGGGTTGGTCGGGCTGCTGTTCGGTCGGCAGCGAAACGGGCTCCTTCTTCTCGCGCTCGCTTCTGCAGCCCTTGCGCTCGTCGATCCGCGGGTGGTCGACGATGTCGGATTTCAGTTGAGCGTGGCAGCGACCGCGGGGCTGCTTATCGCTGCCGGTCCGATCGAGGCGGTGCTGCGGCGCGCTGCGCTGCTCCGCGCCGAGGTGCTCGCGCCGCTGCGCGAGGCGGCTGCGTCGACCCTCGCGGCGGTGCTGGCGACCCTCCCGATCGTCGCGCTGACGTTTGCGACAGTGTCGCTCGTCGCGGTGCCGGTCAATGTCATTGTTGCGCCGCTCATCGCTCCGGCGATGGCAACGGCCGCGCTCTGCGGGCTGGCGGGGCTTCTCCACCCGCTGCTCGGTCACCTCACCGCGCTGCCGGCATGGCTGTTCACCAGTGCCATTCTGGCGGCTGTCGAAGCGGCTGCCGCTATTCCGGGTGCCGCCGTCGCGGTCGCGCCGCCGCCCGGCTGGGCGACGCTGGCGGTCTATCTAGGGCTTGGCGCGGCGCTGTTCCCGCCGGTCCGACGCGCGGTGGGCAGCGTCGCTGCCGGCGCGCGGGGGAGAGCGCTCCTTGCGCTCGCAGGGCTCGCCGCTGCCGCAAGCTGGACGGCGGTTGTCGCGACGCCCGAAACGCGCCAGGGGACCGTTGTCTTCATCGAAGGAGGCGCAGTAGCGCGGACGCCCGGCGGGCGCATCATCGTCGTGGATGGCGGGTCGCAGGCCGCTCGGCTGCTGGCTGAGCTGGACCGGCTGCTGCCTCTCTGGGATCGGCGAGTTGACCTTTACGTTGCGAGCAGCTGGCGGACGGAGCACGCCGCAGCGCTCAACGACGTTGCGCGCCGCGTGCCCGTCGACCGCGTTCTCGGCCCGCCGCTGCCCGACGATGATCGCCGGTGGTCGGCCGTGCTCGGCGAACGCCGCTTGTCCTTCATCGAAATCGACCGTCCTGTCGATATCGCCCTTGGCGATGGCTCCCGCCTCTGGGTCGAACCAGCGACGCCCCTTGCTGTCCGCCTCGCTCTGCCGGCAGCGACGGTCGCACTGAATGAGGCGGGGCGCCGCCGCGGCGCCGCTCTTGGCGCAGCCTATGACTCTGCCCGCCGGCCAACGGTCGAGGTCGCTGGGGAGCGCTATGGGCTCGCCCGGCATGGCGCAGTTCGGCTGGTAATCGGAACCGAGCTGCGGGTCGATGTCGCGCAGCGCTGAGCAGTCCGCTGCCGATCGTCTGGTATCATTGCGAGGAAGGGAGCGGGACCGATGATGTGCCCATCCTGCGGCGCAGAGCTGCTCGAAGAAGCCGAAGCGTGTCTTTCCTGCAGGGCGTCCTCTTCGCCCACGCTCCCGGCGGTAGTCTCCTCTCCTGCTCTCCCGGCGCGGGTCGAGCGTTCGGCCTGGCCAACGCTGCTGCGGCCTCTTTTGCCGATTGCAGGCGGGGTCGCTGCCGTTGCAGTGACTGCGAGCCTCGCGGTCGCCGGCCTGCGGCGCTGGCCCGGCTTCCTCCTCTCGCGTGGGCGCACGCCGCGCGACGACGTGCCGCTCATTGAGATCGACGAGGCGATCGTGATCCGCGCTCGGTCAACGCGGGTTCGCGCGCGGTGAGCCGCTGGCGGCTGATCGCCCATCGCGGCGCATCTGCCGAGGTTACCGAAAACACCCTTGCCGCCTTCGACCTCGCTGCTCGCCACGGCGCTGACGCCGTCGAATGCGACGTTCGCCTGACGCGAGACGGCGTCCCCGTGGTCTTTCACGATGCTGACCTCGTTCGTCTTGCGGGGAGGCCCGAGCGGGTCGACTCCTTGACCGCCGCGGAGGTTGCGGCAGTGCGCCTAGAAGGCGGCCACCGGATCCCGACGCTTGCGGAAACCCTGGTCTGGTCGCGGACTGGGCTCCCCCTCATCATCGAAGTGAAGTCCGGTGCCGACCCCGTGCTGATGGCGAGGCAGGTCGCAGCGGTCGCCGCGGCGGTGGGGGGCACGGTTGCCGCGCTCTCGTCGTTCTCGCCCCGGCTCTTGGAGGCGCTCGCTGCTTCCTTGCCGGAAGTGCCGCGGGCGCTGGTCGCTGACCTGCCGGCAGAGGACGCGGCCGTGCAAGCGCGAGCAGTGGGCGCTGCGGCCTTGCATCTTGCGGTGAGACGCTGGACAGGCGCGCCGCCATTCGAGCCGACATTCGTTTGGACGGTTGATGACGTGAGCGCGGCGGGCCGGCTTCTTGGCGAGGGGGCGAGGGGGATTTTCACCAATCGGCCGGCGGCGCTGGCGGCACTGCGAGGATCGGCGTGACGTGGCTGGCCGCCCTTCTTGCGAGCATCGCGACGGCGATCGCGATCTTGCGAGGGGTGGTAGGCGCGGTCTGGCTGCACCGCTGGCTTCAGCGCGACCTCGCGCCGGCGTGGGCGCTGCGGCGCGGTCCGACGGTGCCGGAGGCGGTCGTGGAGATCCTCGTGCGCGGGGGAGACCCGCGGGAGGTGTGGAAGGCGAAGGGGGCGCCGCTCGAAGAGCTGCCGGAAGAGACGAGCCGCCATCTGCCCGAAGTCCGGCAGCTTCTGCGCCGGATCTGGCGCGTGGGCTGGCTCGCGGGGCTGGCAAGCATCGTTCTCGGCGGGGCGCGCCCGCGCGCGGCGGTCCGGGGCGCCGGTCGCGTGTCGCTGCTGCTGGGCGGCATCGGGCTGCTCTCCGTCCTCGCGCTCTTCCCGGCGATCTGGGCGCTCTATCACCGGCTTGCCTATGCCAGCGATGACTGGCAGCTCCCTGAGGATGTCTTGCTCGCCGCCCTCTACCCCGAGCGGTTCTACCAGCGCGCGGCGGCGCTCTGGTTCGCCTTGCTTGCGCTGAGCGGTATCGGCTGCCTTGCGCTTGAGGCGTGGTTCCGAAGAGGAGGCAAGCGATGATGAGCTCCTCGCCCGGCCTGCTGCGCTCCCTCGCCCTTTTCGACGGACTGGACCCCTCCTCCCTAGCGCTGCTCGAAGAGCGGGTGCGAGCGCGCGTCTTCCGCGAAGGGGAGATCATCTTCCGGCGCGATGACGTCGGCACCGCGCTCTATGTCATCCGCAGCGGTCGGGTGAAGATCCGGCTGACGGCGGACGATGGGCGCGAAACAGTATTGGCGCTCCTCGGGCCCGGCGCGTGCTTTGGCGAATTGGCGGTTCTCGACGGCGAGCCGCGCTCGGCTGATGCGGTCGCGGTCGACCGGACCGAGACGGTGATGCTGCTGCGCGACGATTTCTTGCGCGCCCTCGACCAAAGCGCGGTGCTGGCGAAGCGGATGATCCTCCTGATCAGTCAAAAGCTCCGCCAGACCAACGAGCAGCTGTACGACCTCGTTTTTTATGATGTGCCCGGCCGGGTCGCGAAGCGGCTGCTCGAGCTTGCCGCAACCCACGGGGTGCGCTCGCCCGTGGGGACCCAGATCGACATCTCCCTAACCCAGCAGGACCTCGCGCAGCTTATCGGCGCGAGCCGCGAGAGCGTCAACCGCGCTTTGCGCTCCTACGTCGCTCGCGGCTTCATCGCCGTTGCTCATCAGCGCATCGTCATTCTCAAGCCTGAGGGGCTTCGGCGCCAGCTGGGCTCGGCGGGCTGAGCCCAAGCCCGAGGTCTTGGCGCATTTTCAAGGCGTCGGCGACCGCCCACCGCTCGGTGATGCGGCCATCGCGCACCGTGTAGATGTGCATCTCCTTCATCTCGAAGCGCCGGCCGCTGGGCGGATAGGGACCGTAAGGGCCGCTGTGCGTTCCGGTCGCCGTTCCCCGGTCGATCACCTTCTCGCCAGACACGAGCAGTTCATCAACTCGGTAATGCAGGTCGGGAAATCCTGTCCGGAGATGGCGGAAGAGCTCCTTAATCCCGGCGCGGCCGGGCGAGAAGGCAGGATTTTGGTCGTGGTTGACGAAGTCGTCCGAAAAGAGCTCGTCAACACGGTCGAAATTCCCACGATTGACGACCTCATCGTAGAAGCGCTGGACCACCGCTTTGCGCTCGTCGTCCGTCATTCCTGCCTCGGCACGATTTTTCCGTGATCCTACGACGTTCTTGTCAGCGCTGTCGTTGAGGCAGCAGCGCGCCCGCGGCATACTCGACGCGCAGCTCGCGCGCGTGCTCGTGCGTGTAGGTCAAGCGCAAGATGCCGACGCGCGCGTCGTACGTGAAGGCGGAAGCGGGCAACGGCTCCCCGGCGAGAAGGACGCGCGTCGGGGGCGGGGCGGCGATCTCGATGCTGCCGGGCACCGACGCCGGCCCCCGGAGCTGATAGCGGAGCACGCCGGGCGCTGCCTCCCCAGTGACCGCGCTTGCTGTCCACAGCCAGCCTGCCTCTTGGCGCACGATAAACAGCTTGAGGCTCGCCGGCGGCAGGTCCGCAGCGATCGCGGTGTCGGCGAGAAACGTTGTCCCCGTGCCGGTGTCGCGCACGACGGCGGGGCGGTGCTGCAGCCCAAAATCGGTCAGCTTCGCGGTGATCGTTCGCCGGCTCGCTGAGCGGTTGATGAAAGCGAGGTACGTCAGCCCCTCGACGCGGGTTGCGACCACTTCGGCGTTCGTGCCGAAGGAGAAGGCGGTTTGTCCGGCGAACGGCCGCAGGTGGACAAGCCACCGCCGCAGCTGCGCCACTGCCGGCTCCTCAAGCCGTGTCAGCGGGAACCCGAGGCCGGTCATCCCGCCGACAGCGAGGGCCGTCTCGATCCAGCGGAAGCGGAGGGAGGCAGCGTCGCCGTCGCCCTCCGCCGCCGCGCCGAGATGGGGGCGCTGGTTGAGGGCGATGCGCTGGAAGAGCGCGTAGTCGAAATGCTGGCGCAGCCCAGCGCGCGGAGCAGCGCGGTCAAAGGCGGGCGCTTGGTCCGCGAACCGAACTGCATGGACATAGGGATTGGCGAACGGAGGGACATACCACCCGGCCTCGATGTACGCATTCGGCTTGGCCGCCCAGGCGTGTTCGGCTGTGAGACGGTACAACTCGGCCGCTTGGAGCGACGGGCGCGGCCGCTCTTTCGCGACGGCGGCGAGCGTCTCGCCGTAGCCGTCGATCCAGATCCCGTCGGCGTCATAGGTGACGACAATGTCGCGCACCAGCTCTGCCCACCAAGCGCGAACGGCGGGATTGCTGAAGTCGAACAGCCGCTTCTCGCTCGCGGTCGCGAGCGGAATGAACCAGGCGGGCTGCTGATCGACCAGCGGACGCAGGGCAGCATGAGCAGCTGCACCGCTGTCGAGAAGCGGACCGGGGACGCCGAGGACAACGCGGATGCCGCGCAGATGGGCATAGTCGACGAGGGCGCGCATCCCGCTTGGAAAGCGCGTTCGGTCGACGGTCCGTCCGCTGTCGTCGACCCGCAGCCAGCCATGTTCGATCACGATCTGCCAGGGGCCGAGGTCGGCGAGGGCGGCGGCGATGAAGTCGATATGCTGGCGGAGAGCCGCTTCGTTCAGGTCGTTGCCGAGCGCGCGGGCAGCCAGCCATTGGTAGCGCACCCAGGAGGGAAGCGGCGGGTTCGGGTAGAGCGCAGCAATGGTGCGCCGATAGCCGCTCAGCATGATGTTCGGGTCGTCGGAGGGAGTGAAGTCAATGAAGAGGCGGGGCGAGAGCGCCTCCGCGGTCGGCCCCTGCGGCGGCAGGGTGATCTCATAGCCTAGCCGGATGCCGGCCGGCTCATTGGTCGGCCGGAGTTGGAAGGTGACAGCATGGTCGACAGCGTCGAGCGTGGCGAGGACCGCTGCCCGCTTTCGCACCGGGTCGTTCAGAAGCAGCGGTTTGCCGGCATGCGCTTCGCCGGTGACGTGACCGTCCGCCACCGCTCCTCGCCGCAGGTTGCCGTCGTCGGTCAAGTAGGTCGTCGCTGGGCCAAGATCGATCCAGCCGAGGTGCTCTCCGTCGAACAGGCGGAACGACGTGACGGCATGGCCTCCCGCCAGTCCGCGGACTGCAAGCTGTACGGTCAGAGCGCTTTTTCCGGCGTACAGTGTCGCGAGCAGCGTGACGCTCCCGCCGCTTTTGAGCGGGAGCTCCGCTTCCAGCTGGTGCCCTTCACCGAGGAAGGGGTCGCTGAAGGGCAAGCTGCGCGAGCGCGCCCCATCGGCGACGGTGTCGTCCTTGAGGCTGAGGCGGGCGCCGTTCTTCAGCCCGAGGGTGGGAACTGTCCACGCGCGGAGGTCGCCGGAGCGCGAACGGATAGTGAGCTGGCCGTGCTCGGGGCCGCCAATGCCGAGCGAGAGGTGAAGCCGCTCATTGGCGATGGAGGAGGTCTCCTGCGGGCGGGGTGCGCCCGCGCGCGGCGTCGCCGTCGCGCTGGCAGCCGGCGACGGAGGCGCCTCGGGTTCAAACGCTCTGGTTAAGTCGGTGCCGGGCAAGGCGTCCGGCCGGCTCATCCAGCGGGGAGCCGTCCTTGCATACTGCTTGTAGAGCGGGCTGGCGCGCGCCTCGCGCTCCAAGTCGGCGGGCAGCCCCTCGCCGGTGAGGATCGCCTTGAGGTAGTCGGCAAGCAGGATGCCTTGGGTCACGCCTGTTGTCGCGTCGTAATGCATGACGCCGCGCTGGAACCGGAGATAGATAAAGGAGGAGTTCGCGGGGTCGACAGTCGGATGACTAGTCGGCAGCCCCCAGATCTCGAGCGCGAGATAGGGGAGGAGGGCGGCGCTGCCCTCCCCATGAGGATACGCCTCGTCGAGCGCGACGGTGGCAAGAAACGTCGCGTAGAAGTTGACGGGATGTCCGAGCCAGCGGTCGGGCGCCCGCTCGCGGATAAAGGGAATGACCGCCTGGTCGTAATCCGGGGAGCCGGGGGTCGGGGCGCCGGCAGTGACGGTGGGGTCGAAGGCGGGCAAGCTCGCGTTGTTGATGCGCGTGTAGGGCATGAGCCCGGGGTCGAGCAGATTGAGCAGGCCGACTGAACCATCGGGCCGGCGCTGCATCACCTGCCGCTGGAAGATCTGCACGGTGGAGCCGAGCAGCGTGAACTCCCGCGACACCGGATAGCCGAAGGTCCGCAAGCCGCCGCGCCGCTGGAAGTAGTTCCAGAACGCGTCCGAGCTGATCCGAAATCCTGTCGCGGGAAAATACCGCGGGTCGGCGGCAGCGGCCGGCGTTCCGGTCGGCAGGGTCAGAGCGGCGAGGAGGATCAGCAGCGCGGCCAGCAGCAGGCCACGGTGAAGCGGCAGCGAAGCGAGCGATCGGCAGCCCGAGCCGAGGGCACGCATAGCGGAAGACCTCCGAACGGGGCCAGTATGATTAGGACGGCTGCTTGCTACAAGCAGCTAGAGCGGTCGCTGCGCTGAAATGCCGGCAGCACCCGCGTCATCCCGGGAAGGAAGGAACGAGTGGACGCCGACGTTGTGGTCGTTGGGGCGGGCGTCATCGGCCTCGCCGTCGCCGGCGCTGTGGCGCGCGCCGACCGAACGGTGGTTGTGATCGAGCGTGCGCCGACCTATGGGACGGGAACGAGCAGCCGCAATAGCGAGGTTGTCCACTCGGGCATTTACTATCTCCCCGGCTCGTGGAAAGCGCGGCTGTGTGTCGAAGGCAATCGCCGCATCCGGGCCCTCGCCGAGGCGGGCTGGTTCGCCTTCCGTCCCACCGGCAAGCTGATCGTGGCGGTCGAGCCGGCGGAGATCCCGCTCCTCGAGCGCCTGATCGCGACCGGGCGCGAGAACGGCGTCGAAGGGCTGAGGCTGATCGCCCCTGCCGAGATCGCGCGTCTTGAGCCGCATGTCCGAGCCGCCGCCGCGATCGTCGTGCCGTCGACGGGGGTCATCGACTCGCACGGGTGGCTGCGCTACCTCGCCCAGCGGGCGATTGCCGGCGGAGCGATGATCGTCTACGGCTGCCGGCTGGAGAGCGCCGAGCCGCTCGCCGGAGGCTATCGGCTGGGCGTCGCGTACGGCGATGGGCGCCATGAAAGCCTCACGACACGGGTCGTGGTTAATGCTGCCGGGCTGGAGGCAGACCGCGTCGCGGCGCTGCCGGGGCTTGACGTCGAAGCGGCTGGCTACCGGCAGGAGTGGGTCAAAGGCAGCTATGCCCAAGTTGGCAACGGCAAGCAGCGCCTGATCAGTCGGCCGATCTATCCCGCGCCGGTGTATCAGGGGGTGGACCCGGCGGCTGGCCAAGCGGCGTTTTCCGGCCTCGGCATCCACGCGACGGTGAGCGTAGATGGCCGGCTCCGGCTCGGTCCGGACGTCGAATACCTCGCTGAGCGCCGCGAAGACTACCGCGTTCGGCCTGAAATTGCTGAGACGTTCTACGAATCAGCCCGCCGCTTCTTGCCGTTTCTCGAGCCGGATGACGTGACGCCGGAAAGCGCGGGGCTGCGGCCAAAACTGCGCGCGGCGCGTCACGGCTTCGCCGATTTCGTGATTGCTGAGGAGAGCGCGCGAGGGTTTCCCGGCTGGGTCAACCTGCTCGGTATTGAGTCGCCGGGGCTGACCTGTGCGCTGCCGATTGCCGATGAAGTGGCGCGGCTGGTCGCTGCCTGGGCGTAGGGTCGCGCGGCGCTGAAGGGTGCCGTTGCGCTCTGCGGCGCGGCGGGGCGTGATCGGGCGTCTCTCCGTGTGGTACATTTGTTCTATACCGCCCGGTGCGGTATCCCCTTCGGACGGGCGAGTCACTCCCGTACAATCCGACGGCAGAGCCTCGGCGCTGCGGTCGTTCTCCGGAGGAGGCAGGTGGCTCAAGCCCTCTATCGCAAGTGGCGCGCGCAATCGTTCAGTGAGCTGGCGGGGCAAGAGGCGATAACGCGCACCCTCAAGAACGCGATTGCCAGCAATCGGACAACGCATGCCTACCTGTTCTGCGGTCCGCGCGGCACGGGCAAGACGAGCACCGGGCGCATCCTCGCAAAGGCGCTCAACTGTCTTGATCCGCGCGAGGGCGAGCCGTGCAATGCGTGCCGAATGTGTCAGGCGGTGAACGAGGGGCGGCTCATCGACCTGATCGAGATTGATGCGGCGAGCAACCGGGGCATCGACGAAATCCGCGACCTGCGCGAGAAAGTGCGCTTCGCGCCAACCGAGGCGCGCCGGAAGGTGTATATCATCGACGAAGTGCACATGCTGACGGAGCAGGCCTTCAACGCCTTGCTGAAGACGCTTGAAGAGCCGCCCGAGCATGTCGTGTTCATCTTGGCGACGACAGAAGTGCACAAGGTGCCGCTCACCATCGTCTCTCGCTGCCAGCGCTTCGATTTTCGCCGGATCCCCGCCGAGGCAGCGCTCGCGAAGCTGCGGACGATTGCGGCAGCGGAAGGCATTGCGATCGATGACGCTGCGCTCGCCCTGATCGTCCGCGCCAGCAGCGGCAGCCTGCGCGACGCGGAGAACTTGCTCGACCAAGCGGTGAGCTACTACGGCAGCCGGGTGACGGTTGAGGACCTTGCCGCCCTGCTTGGAGTAGGAAGCGATGAGCGCGCGCAGGCGGTAGTCCGGGCAGCGCTCGATCGCGACCTTGTCGGCGGCCTGCGCGTTCTCCACGAGGCGGCGACCGAGGGGGTCGACCTGCGCCAATTTGCGCGCCAGGTCATCGAAGTGCTGCGGCGAGTTGTGCTGCTGCAGGTTGGCGCCGGCGACCTGATCGATGCGACGGACCCGGAGCGTGAGGCGCTGCGCGCGCTCGCGGAGCGGGCAGAGCCGGACCGGGTGGTGAGCATCACGAAGCGCTTCAGCGAGCTCGATCTGCGCAGTGAGAGCGTCCCGACCTTGGCGCTCGAGCTCGCCCTGTACGATGCTTGCGTTGGCGCGGTGCAGTTGGTTGCGCCAAGCGAGCGCGTGCAGGGAGGGTGGCCGCCTCAGCCCAGCGCGGCGGCTGCGGCAACGGCAGCGCCTCCCGCTGCCAAGAGCGCGCCGCCGTCAGCCGCTCGCCGGCCGCACGACCTGCCCGCCAACGATCTGCCGTACCACCCTTCGGGCCCGCTGCTCGACCGCTGGCGCGAATTGTACGCTCGATTGAAGGCGCGAGAGCCGATCGCTGCGCCGGTGCTGGTGACGGCGCGCCCGGTCGAGGTGAGCGAGGAGCGCGTGGTCGTGACAGTCCGCGACGGCATGAAGTCGCATGTTGAGCGGCGGCGCAAATCGCTCGAAACGGCGCTCGCGGCGCTCTACGGGCATCCGGTCCAGCTGATTGTTCAGACGAGCCGCGAGAACGCGGCGGCTGCGTCGCCCGAGGGCGAGCCGACCCCCCCCACCGACCTCGAGCAGCTCGTGCGCAGCCCGACGGTTCAGCATGCGATGAAGACCTACGGCGCGACAATCGCCGGCGTCGAGCACGACGCCTAGCGCGGAACTGACGCGCCGCTCAGCGTACACTATGGGAGGGCGCTGGAACGCGCGTCGGAGGGATCGTGAACCGAAACATGTTGAAGCAGATGCAGCAGCTCCAAGCGAAGATCCTGCGCACTCAGGAAGAGCTTGCCAGTGAGACGGTGGAAGGGTCCGCCGGTGGCGGCGCCGTGCGGATTGTGATGACCGGTCATCAGAAGGTCCAAGCGATCACTATCGACCCTGAGGCGGCGGAAGATATCGAACTGCTCCAAGACATGCTGGTGACGGCGTTCAACGATGCGCAGGAGAAAGTGGCCGCGCTCATTCAGAAGCGGATGGGCCCCTTGACGGGCGGACTCGGGATCCCGGGGCTGTGAGGCGAGGGCACGGTGCAGCCTCCAACGTTTGTGGTCACCGCCGAGCCCGTCGCGCGGCTGATCGACGAGTTTCATAAGCTCCCCGGCATCGGCCCAAAAACCGCCCAGCGGCTCGCCTACTACCTTTTGCGCATGCCGGAGGCGCAGGCGCGCGCGCTCGCCAACGCGATCATCGAGGTGAAGGAGAAGATTGGGCTCTGTTCTGTCTGCTTTAACATCACCGACATCGACCCCTGCGGCATTTGCGCGTCCGCTGACCGCAATCCGGGCCAGATCTGCGTTGTCGAAGAGCCGCTCGACGTGCTCGCGATCGAGAAGACGCGCCAGTTTCGCGGCCGCTACCACGTTCTCCACGGCGCGATCTCGCCCCTTGAGGGGGTCGGTCCGGACGACTTGAAGATCGAGGAGCTCGTTGCGCGGGTGCGCGCTGGCGGGATCGAAGAAGTGATCCTGGCGACCAACCCGAACCAGCTCGGGGAGGCGACTGCCTACTACATCCAAGGCAAGCTTAAGCCGCTCGGCGTTCGGCTGACTCGTCTCGCGCACGGGTTGCCGATGGGAGGCAACCTCGAGTACGCAGACGAGGTGACACTTTCGCGCGCCGTGGCGAATCGGCAGGAATTAAGCTGACGCAATGAGGGCGCCGCGCACGTACCGCACCGAAGGGGTGGTGCTCCGCTACTACAACTTTGGCGAAGCAGACCGGATCCTCTCGCTCATCACGCCCGATCACGGCAAACTGCGCGTGCTCGCCAAGGGAGTTCGTCGGCCGGGGTCGAAGCTCTCTGGCCACCTCGACCTGTTCTGTCGCAGCCAGCTGCTGATCGCGAAGGGGCAGACGCTCGACGTCATCGCCGGCGCCTCAACGATCAGCAGCTACCTGCAGGTGCGCCAAGACCTCTGGCGCACGAGCTGCGCCTTCTATCTCCTTGAACTGACCGATCGCTTGAGCGAAGAACGGCTGGAAAACCGTCCCCTCTATGACCTCCTCGTTGAGTGCCTTGCCGCGCTTGAGCGTGCGCGCCGGCCCGAGGTGCTGCTGCGCTATTTCGACCTGCACGCGCTCGACCGGTCAGGCTTTCGGCCGGAACTGCGGCGGTGTCTCGTCTGCCGTCGCGAGATTGAGCCCCAAGTGAACCGCTTCGGTCCCCAAGGCGTGACCTGTCCCGACTGCCCGGCCGACATGACAAGTTGGCCGATCAGCGTTGACGCGCTCAAGGTGCTGCGCTTCCTTCAGGCGAACCCGCTCAATGCCGCGCTCCGGTTTGCGCCCAGTCCGCGGGTTCTCGGGGAAGTCGAGGGGCAGCTGCGCCGCGCGATCACTGCCATCCTCGAGCGGGAGATGAAATCGACAGAATTTTTGAGCCTCGTGCGCAGCCAGACAGCCGAGAGCAAGATAGCCCCTCCCCTCGCTCGCTAGCAGCCGGCCAAGGGCAAGATTTTCCGCAAAATCGCGTTCTTGTCAGCGCGTAGACGCGTTGATTTCTCGCTGGCCGTTCGATATGATGCCCGGCCAGCACGGGATGGCTGTCCTTCACGGACGGAAGGATTGACCTCAGGAGGAGCATTCCGTTGTCTTCTCACCGACGCGGAGTAGCGCTGCTTCGAACCGACGAATGGTTGGCCGATCTCCTCGACACGATCTGGATGAAGCATTTCAGCGACGTTGAACGCGCCAACGAGGTCACGATTGAGTTTTCGCGCCACTGGAAGAGCCGTCTTGGCCTGATCCGCATGTCTGAGAGCGGAGCCCACACCTATATAGGTATTAATGGGCTCTTGCGTCATCCTGAGGTGCCGGAATTCGTGGTCGTGCTGACAACGGCGCACGAACTCTGTCATTACGCCCATGGGTTTGGGTCGCCGTTGCCCCAACGATATCCCCATCCGCATGCAGGCAATGTCGTGGGACGAGAGCTTGCGCGTCGCGGGCTGAGCGCGCTCGCGGAGCAGTACGAAACGTGGGTGGCCGACCATTGGCACGACTTTTACGACCGGCAGGTCGGCCGTGTCGGCGCACCGCTGCGGTCGAACGGGGCGGCGGCCCGCGCTCGCGCTGCGGCGGCCGCTTCTGCTCGGCGCTAGCGCGGCTGCCCTGAAGGGCGCGGGCCGGCGGGGCGCGCCGCGACGTCAAACAATCCGGCGGCTGCAGCAGACGCGCCCGTGCGGATGACGATCGGACGGACGAGCGGGTACCGTCCCGCAACAGCGGGCGAAACATTGTGGATCCGCACCGCCTTCACCGCCGACGTCACTGCGCCAAGCCCGACGGGGTCGCCTGCCGTGGGGGGAGCCGCTATCCGCTCGAGCATCACCGCTTCTCGGGAGCGCAGCGCAGTCGCAGTGACGGAGCGACCGCCGACCACTGCTGCTCCGCTGCCAGCCGCGAGCCGCCCCCTCCTCAGGCATCAGCACCACACTCGCGCCGGGAGGGCCGCCCAGTCAGCCCCATCGCGCCGCCAGCTGCGGGAGAGCTGGCGCAGCGAGCCGCTGCTGACGCTGGTGATCGAGCTTGTGGGGTGGGCGGCGCGGCCGAGCCCCACGGCGCGGAGCGTGGGGGTCGCGGGCGCTGGCCGGGTGATCAGGGCGAGGTCGGCGTCGCCCCGCTGCAGCGCGGCGAGCGTTCTTCGGTAGGGACGGGGCGTCTGGTCGTCACCGCTGCGGAACGGTGAGCGCGAGGACGAGAAGCGCGAGGGCGAGACGGTAGACGATAAAGACATTGAGCGAGAAACGGGCGAGGAAGCGGATCAGAAAGGCGATGCAGAGAAAGCCGACGACCGCCGAAGAGAGGATGCCAGCGGCGAAGGCGAAGGCGAGACCGTCTGGCATGCCCGTTCGGGCAAGCTTGACCGACTCCAAGACGACCGCGCCAAACGTGACAGGCGCGGCAAGCAAGAAACTGAACCGCGCGGCGTCAGCGCGGCGCATGCCGCGGAAGAGACCAGCGGAAATCGTAATCCCGCTGCGGCTGACGCCCGGCACGAGTGCGATCGCCTGCGCTGTGCCGATGATGAGCGCATCCGGCAGGCGCACGCCGAAGAGGTCGCGCTTCTGCAGCGCAACGCGCTCAGCAAGCCACATCACGCCGGAAAAGATCACCAGCATTGCGGCGGTCAGCCGGGGATCACGGAACGCCTCGGCAGCGAGGTCCTGTACCAGCACGCCGATGACGACGGCAGGGATCGTGCCGACGATGATCAGCAGCCCCAGCCGCGCCTGCGGGTCGGCGAACGACCGGCGGCGGAGGGCGGCAAGCACGGCGCCGACGATCCCGAACAGGTCGCGCGCGAAGTAGGAGAGCACAGCGAGAAGCGTTCCGAGATGGAGCGCGACGTCGAAAGCGAGGTCGTTCTCGGTCTGCCAGCCGAACAGCGAGTGGGCGATGACTAAGTGTCCCGAACTGCTGATCGGCAGAAATTCGGTCAGCCCTTGGATGGCGCCGAGGATAACCGCTTGCACGACGTCCACGCTTTGCCCTCCTCGCCGGAGCCGGGGGATTGTACTGGCCCGCTCCCTTGCGGTCGAGCGGCGGCCGGATTGGCGCGAACTGCGCCGCCAACTGCTTCCGCTTGCTCACCTGCTCCGCTAGCATCGTGGCCGAGGAGGGCGCTCATGACAGTCACGACCCCGGCGGCCGCGTCGCTCTTGCGTGACCAGTTTCGGCTTGTAGGCGTTGTCGGAAGCACCGAGAGTGCGGATGCCTACTGGGCGGTCGACCGTCAGACCGGAGAGGACGCACTCATTCAGGTGATCCGGCCCGGCGCGACGGCGAACGCCGCGGTGCGCGCCGATCTCCTCGCGCGGCTGGCAGCCGCGGTCGGCGTTCGGCGGCCGGACATTGTGCCGATCCGGGAGGTTGGCTGCGATGACGACCGCATTGTCATCGTCTGCGAGCGGCCGCTTGGCCTCCCGCTTACGGCAGTGCTCGCCCGCGGGCCGTCACCGCTCGCGTGGTCGGCTGGAGTGGTGCGAGATGCGCTGCGCGCGGTCGAAGCGGCGCGCAGCGCGGCTGTCGCTCACCCCGGCCTCTCCCCCGCGAACATCTTTGTCGCGCCTGACGGGCAGGTGCAGGTGGCGGAGCGCGGGCTGCCGCTGCTTCCGCCGGCAGCGGTTCTGCCCGGGATTGGCGGGAGGGCGTGCGCGGTCGCGGCCGCAGTCCGCGCTCCGGAACTGGTTGCCGGGCAGAGCGCCGACCGCGCGGCGCAGCAATACGCGGCGGCGGCGCTCTTCGTCTGGCTCGTTTCCGGCGCGCCGCCCGTCACGAACCCCAACGACTCCCTCGCCGAGCGTCAGGCGCGGCTCTCTGGCGCGCTCGCGGCGGCCAGGGTTCCAGAAGCGTTCATCGCCACTCTCGCGCGCAGCCTCGCCCTCTCCCCTGCCGAGCGCCGCCGAGCGTTTGGAGCGTTGATCAAGGGGCTCGATGCGCTGCGGGGGGCTCCGTCGTCAGCCGTCCGGCGGGGATGGGCGCGCCGCTGGCTCTGGTTCGGCGGCGCGGTGGCAGCCGTGGCCGGTGCGGCGGCGTTCCTGCTCGCGGGGAGCTTGCCGGCAGCGCGCGCGCTCGACGACCCGGCAGGGCAGCCGGGGTCGAGGAGCGCGATTGCCGCCTCCTCCCAGCACGGAACAGGAACGTTCGCGCACGCTCCGCTGGCTGCCGCCGCACCCGCTGAGACCGCGCTCGGCCGCGCGCACACCTGCTGGGGCCGGGATTGGCCGTGCGCTATCGACGCGCTGCAGGAACTGGCTGCGCTGCAGCCGGACGACCGCGCGATCGCGGCGCAGCTCGCGAGCGCGTATGTCAGCTATGGGCAGGCGCTGGCAGAAGTCGGCGAGATCAGCGCCGCGGCAGATGCCTTTCGCGCGGCGCTCGCGCTCCGTCCGGATGACCCTGCGGCGCTGCGGGGGAGCGAGCTTGCTGCGCACGTCCTTGCCGGCCAAGCAGCGTACGACGCGGCGGACTGGCCGACGGCGGTCCGCGCCTTCGGCCACGCGACCGCCATCGACCCGACGTTCGGCGAGGCGCGCCGGCTGCTGACGGCGAGCCTGATCAACTGGGGCTGGAGCGCGCTGCGGCGCGGCGAGCGTCAGCAGGCGGCTCTTCTCTGCGGGGAGGCGCAGCGTCTCGGGGGCGCGGCCGACGCCTGCCTTGCGAGTCTCCAGACCTCGGCTGCGCCGCGCCCCCGGCCGACCGTTGTCAGTGCGCAACCGCCGGCAGGAAGCGCGCCGCCTTCTCCGTCGACGGCGGTCGTCGTTCGAACGCAGAACACTCCCCGTCACCGCACGACGTGGCTGCCGTAGCGCGGCGAGCGCGGGCATTGCTCGCCGCGGCGCCGGAGTGCCCTAGTCGATCTCGATGCGCGGAGCACGGGCGCCGGTGGAGGTCGGCTGCGTTTCGAGGCGGTCGATCATCGCGTCGAGAACGCTCCGGATAGCGAGCAGCCCCTCCCGCTGCATCTGATTTAGGTGACGGCGCGTCTCCTCGGGCAGCCAGAAAAGCGGGTCAACCGTTTCAACCCGAATGCGCGGCAGCTGCGGCGCGCGAGGAACCCGAATGCGCACAACGTATTCGCGCTCGTCGGCGTTGCTGCGGATTTCGTCCATTGGTCGCTCCTTTCCCGGCAGCATACTGCCGGGCTCGTGTTCCAAGTTATACCTTATGCGCTTTCCCGCGATCGCGTCACCACACGGCCGGCGATTCGCTACTCTATTAATGGAGCGCCGCTGCCGTTGCGCGGCGGCTGCATCTCGAACTGCCGTCAGTGGGTCACCGTCCGCTGAACATCCGCGCCCTGAAGGAACTCGGGTCGATGCCAAAACGCGTCTTTGCTCAGAACATTGCCGAAGATCCTCTTTGGTACAAAGATGCTGTCATTTACGAGGTGTATGTCCGGTCGTTCCGCGATTCGAACGGCGATGGGACCGGAGATTTCCGTGGGCTGATCGAAAAGCTCGATTACATCCAAGATCTCGGCGTGACCGCACTCTGGGTGCTGCCGTTCTACCCCTCGCCGCTTCGTGATGGCGGCTATGATATTGCCGATTACCGCGGGGTCAAGCCGGAATACGGCACGCTGCGCGATGTGAAGCAGTTCATCGACGAGGCGCACCGCCGCGGCATCCGCGTGATCTTTGAACTGGTTGCAAATCACACCTCAGACCAGCATCCGTGGTTTCAGCGTGCGCGCCGCGCCAAGCCGGGTTCAGTCTGGCGAGACTTCTATGTTTGGAGCGATACCCCTGACAAGTATCGCGAGGCGCGCATCATCTTCAAAGATTTCGAAACCTCCAACTGGGCGTGGGACCCTGTTGCGCGCGCCTACTACTGGCATCGCTTCTATTCCCATCAGCCTGACCTGAATTATGACAATCCCCGTGTCCAGCAGGAGATGATCAAGGTGGTTGACTATTGGCTGGACATGGGTGTCGATGGCTTGCGGCTTGACGCTGTTCCCTACCTCTATGAGCGTGAAGGGACAAATTGCGAAAACGTCCCCGAGACCCACGAATTTCTCAAGAAGCTGCGCCGTCATATCGATGAGAAATACGGCAACCGGATGCTGCTCGCCGAGGCAAATCAATGGCCAGAGGATGCAGTCGCCTACTTTGGAGAGGGCGATGAATGTCATATGGCCTTTCACTTTCCATTGATGCCGCGGCTCTTTATGGCGATTCATCAGGAAGATCGATTTCCGATCACAGATATTCTCGAACGCACGCCGTCCATCCCGGACAATGCCCAATGGTGCGTCTTCCTTCGCAATCATGACGAATTGACCCTCGAGATGCTGACGGACGAAGAACGCGACTATATGTATCGCGTATATGCGGAAGATCCGCAGATGCGGATCAATCTTGGAATTCGCCGTCGCCTTGCTCCGCTGATGCGCAATAACCGGCGAAGGATCGAACTGATGAACGCGCTGCTCTTCTCGATCATCGGCGCTCCGGTGATCTACTACGGTGATGAGATTGGCATGGGCGACAACATCTATCTCGGCGACCGAGATGGTGTTCGAACGCCGATGCAGTGGAGCAGCGATCGTAACGCAGGATTTTCCGAGGGGAATGAGCAGCGGCTGTTTCTGCCCGTGATCGTCGACCCAGAATATCATTACCAGGCCGTGAATGTAGCGGTTCAGCAGAAGAACCCGCAGTCGCTGCTCAACTGGATGAAGCAGCTGATTGCGTTGCGGAAGCAGTCAAAGGCGTTCAGCCGAGGCTCCCTGGAGGTCCTGCAGCCGAACAATCACCGGGTGCTCGCCTTTCTCCGCCGCTGGCAGGACGAGACCATCCTCGTCGTCGCGAACCTCTCACGGTTTGTGCAGTCGGTGAAACTAGACCTCGCCTCGTTCCGCGGCTGCGAGCTGGTCGAGATGTTTGGCGGAAGCACGCTTCCGCCCATTGGGGAAGAGCCGTATTTTATTACGCTCGGTCCTCACGGCTTCTACTGGTTTCAAGTAGCGGCTCCTCGGCCGGTTACGCTGGTCGAGCGCAGCCGCCGCGACCGCATCCCGACCCTGCAGGTCCGGAGCCGGATGGCAGAGCTCCTCGAACGGTCGAGCCCCCAAGTCGGCGCCGCCGACGCGATCATGCCCTACCTCTTGACCCACCATTGGTTTGGGCGGCGTCCCCTTGCCCTGCAGTCGGTCCAGTTTCAGGATGCGGTTCGTCTGCCCAAGGAGCAAGGGAATGACGCCTATCTCGCCATTGCGCGCCTCAACCCGCGCGAGGGGGATGCCGAGACGTGCGCCGTCCCGCTCGGCATTGCGCAGGGAGAGGCCGCTGCCGACTGGCAAGAGCGGCAGCCGGCAGCCGAGATCGCGCGCGTCGTTGCGAATGAGACGGGCGACCGCGGCCTGATCTATGACGGGCTCGCCGACCCGGCGATCCGCAAGGCGCTGCTCGAAACGGTGCTGCGCGAGCGTCGGCTGCGCGGGATGCATGGGGAGCTCGACGGAACGCTGACACGGCTTGGTCGACGGCGGGTCAGCCGAACCGCAGTCGAGGAGTCGCGCCTGGTCTTCGTCGATGCGCGCCACCGCGAAGTGATTTATGACGACCGGCTGGCGCTCAAACTGATTGGACGGCCTGATGTCGGCCTCCATCCCGAGGTGGAGATTGCCCCGCGCCTGCAGGAGAGCGGCTTTCGCGGCTTGGTGCCCGTCCTCGGCTGGATCGACTACTGCCAGTCCGACAGCGAGCCGATGACGATCGCAGTGCTCCGCGACTATCTCCCGGGGGCGTCCGACCTTTGGGAGATCCTCCGTCGTCAGGTCGCGGCGCTCTACCGCAGCCCCGATGCCGCGGCGATCGAAACGCTCGGGCGCACCACCCCGGCGCGGCTGCGCCTTGACGACCTTGGCAGGTCGCTCCCCCCGAGTGTCCCGACCGCCTTCGCGCCGATTGTCGAACTCGTTCGCCTTGCCGGCCGGCGGACGGTCGAGCTACACGTGGCCCTGGCCCGTCTTGGCGACGACCCGGCGGTTGCGCCGGAGCCGTTCACGGAGCATTATCAGGAGGCGCTGTTCTACGGGATGCTGAGCGCTGCCGAGCGCACTTTCTGGCGGATTCGCCAGCTTGTCGCCGAGGCGGGCTCTGCCACCTCGGCGGCCCTTCTCGACCTCCTTGCCCATCATCGCGAGCTTCATCGCTTCTTCCGCCCTATCAAGGATCACCGGATCGACGCGCTCCGCATCCGCTGTCATGGCGACCTCCGCTTGGGCTCTTTCCTCAAGGTTGGAGACGACCTAGTGCTGGGCGACTTCGAGGGCGAGTTCCAACGGCCGTTGTCAGAGCGGCGCATCAAGCGCAGCCCAATCCGGGATGTTGCGAGTATGCTCGCTTCGCTTCACAACCTTTCCTATGCCGCCCTCGCCGACCCGGAGGCGGACGAGCCGTTTGGCGAAGCCGCCGCCCTCCGCGAGCCGCTCGCGCGCTTCACGCATCATTGGCTGCAACTCGCATTTCTGCAGGAATATGTGCCGACGGCGACCCGTCACGGGCTCGTGCCGAGTGACCCGACGCGCCTCCAGATCTTGATCGACACGTTCCTCCTCGAACGGTCGATGACCGACCTGCGGAACACCTTGCGCAACCATCCTGACCGGGTCAGCGTGCCGGCGCGATCGATCTTGGATGTCCTGACCGGCTGAGTAGCGCTCGCCGCGCGGCGGCGGCCGACGGAAGAGGGGCTAGCCGCGGGCGCTCTGGAGGACGGCGGGCGTCTCCGCCATGGCCGGGAGGAGGAGCGGCGGCTTGGCGGGGGCGCCGTCGATGGGCAAGAGGATGGAAAACGTCGTGCCGCGGCCGAGTTCGCTTTGACAGCTGACCTCGCCGCCATGCGCCTCGACGAGATATTTCACGATCGACAGCCCGAGCCCGGCCCCGGCGGTGGCGCGCGGCCCGGCCTTGTGGACACGGTAGAACCGTTTCCAGATGTTCGGCAAATGCTCCGCGGGAATGCCTTCCCCCGTGTCAGCGACGGTAATCCGAGCGCGGTCGCCGAGGCGGTCGAGCCGAACGTCGATCCGTCCCCCTGCCGGCGTGAACTTGATCGCGTTGTCGAGCAGGTTAGCGACGACTTGCGCGAGCCGGCCTTCATCGCCGAGCACCTCGATCGGCTCGCTCACCTCGAGGGAGAGCAGTTGGCCTTGCGCATGCCGCTCCGCCTCGCGCACGACACGCGTCAGCAGCTCATCCAGCTTGACGCGGTTGCGCTCGACGACCAGCCCCGCTTCGACGCGCGCGAGGACCAGCAAGTCTGTTACGAGGCGGCTCAACCGCTCGACTTGGTGGCGCGCTTCCCGGATGCACTCGGCGCGGTCTGCCGGGTCGGAGACGCGGTCAAGGAGCTCAAGGTTCGTCCGCAAGGCGAGCAGCGGATTGCGCAATTCGTGCGAGGTATCGGCGACGAACTCGCGGTGCATCCGCAGCGTGTCCTCGACAGTGAGCAGCAGATGATTGATCGTGCGCGCCAGTTCGCCGACTTCATCGGATTGGGTGGACGGCTTCAGCCGCTGACTGAAATCGCGCCCGGCCGCGATCATCGCCGCTTGGTGGGCGAACGCCTTCAGCGGCGACAGCCCTTGCAGAGCGACAAACCAGCCGACCGCACCCGAGACCAGAACGGCGCCGGCGCCGAGGGTGATCAGCAGCGTCCGCAGGTTCTCGATCAGCTCGAAAAGCGGCTCGCGCGATTGGCCGACAACCATCACCCCGATGACCGGGCCGGTCGCGCCGCTGGAGCGGATCGGCGCGGTCAGGATCCGGATCGGCCGTCCGCCGACGTAGTTCTCGGCGAGCGCTGTGCGGCCCATCAAGGCGGCTTGGAAAGCGGCGTTGTCGACCGAAAGATGCTTCTCGTTCAGCGTCTCTGAGGCGGCTACGACAGCTCCGGTCGGGTCCATCACTTGGACGAAGATCCCCGGCGCGTCGATGGAGGAGAGCGGACGGAGGTCAAGGTAGGCGAGGTCAGAGGAGGTGAGGACAATCCCCCGCGGGAGGATCGTCAGCCGCACCTGCTCGGCGCGCACTTCGAGACGGCGGTCCATCTCGGCGCCGAGGCTCTGGGCTGCCGTCGCGAGGATCGTCACTCCCAGCACGGCGATGGTGATCACCATCAGAATGCTGTAGGTGAGCGCGAGGCGCAGGCGCAGGGACACGGGTCACTCCTCGCGCAGGGCGTAGCCGTAGCCGCGGACCGTCTGGATCACCCGCGGGTGCTGGTCGGCTTCGAGCTTCTTCCGGAGGTCTTTGATTGCGTTATCGACAAAACTGGGCTCGCCGGAGAAATCCTCGCCCCAGAGGTGCTGCGAGATCTGCTCGCGGGTGAGCACACGACGAGGGTTGCGGAGGAAAAGCCGCAACAGCTCAAACTCCCGCGGGGTCAACTTCAACAGTTCCCCGTCTCGCCGCGCCTCATGGGTTCTCGTGTCGAGGACGATGCCGAGAAACTCGAGCGTCGTCTCCGAGACGATTTGCGAGCGCCGCAGGAGGGCCCGCACGCGAGCCAGCAGTTCATCGAGGGCAAACGGCTTGACGAGGTAGTCATCGGCGCCGCGATCAAGACCCGCGATCCGGTCGGGCAGAGTGTCGCGCGCCGACAAGATGAGGATCGGGGTCATGATCCCCTTCTCCCGCAGCCGCTGGCAGACGTCAAGCCCGTTGATGCCGGGCAGCATGACATCGAGGACAATGAGATCCGGTGAGCCCTTGCTGACCGCCTCGAGCGCGGTTTCCCCATCGAGCGCGGTTGTCACTTCATAGCCTTCGAGCGCGAGCGCCCGGCGCAGGCCGCTTAGCACAGCCGGGTCATCATCGACGACAAGGATCCGCGCCGTCGGCGCCGACCGTTCGCGCGGCGTCTCGCCGTTCAGCCGCGCTTCCGGATCGGAGCGCGAGGCTTCGATCATCGTCTCAAGGAGCGCGCGCGCTTCGGTGAAGTCGCGCAGCCGGTAGGTCTCGCCTTTGAGGGCGTTGCCCACCCGAACGATGAAGGCAGAAGGCGGGAGGATCCCGAACAGCTCTTCGTCGGGCCAATCATCCCCGAGGGCGATAATAAACTCCCACTCGCCTCGGGCAAGGAAGTGCAGCCCCGCTCGTCCCTTGTGGATGCCGGCGGTCGTCACCTCGACGACCTTGTTGGCGAGCGTGACTTGGAACTGATGCTCGCTTGAGATGGCGCGCAGCTCGGCGGCGAGGTCGTTGACGACGGTCTCGGCGCGGTCAGGGTCGGCAAGGCGGTAATGCCAGACGAGCGCTCCTTCTTTCTCCTCGATGAAAGAGCCGGGTAGGCGCTCAACCGCCTTGGTCAGGATCGGGCGGACGACCTCGCGCCATTGATCGGCGAGCGGCGCCATCGCCACCCAGTCGCGGCCGCGCTCGCGGATCCAGAGGCCGTGCTCAGCGGCGAGGGCGAGGTCCAGTTCGCCGAACCAGTATTCGAGATCATGGCGGCTGCGTCCGCTCACGATCACGACTTCGTTCCGAGGATCGGCGCACAAGTTAGCGAGGATGCGCAGCAGGTCGCTGTCCGGCCACGCCCGGCCTGGCGTGTCGGCGAACGGCACGAGCGTTCCGTCGTAGTCGAGGAAAAGCAGCCGCTTTTTCGCCGCCTTGTAGGCCTCGATTAGGTCCTGGCTCGGCTGGAAATTAAAGTCGGCTGCCTGCACCTTCTCGGCTTCCTTGCGCGCCGCGATCAGCGCATTGACAAAGGCACTGCCCCAGCGGACAACGTCATTCTCCTGAATGTGGCGACGCATGTTGGCGTTGCGGATCGCCTGCTCCTCGAGCGGCATCTCGAGTGCCCGCTTGATCGCCTGCGCCACTTCCTGCTCGTCATTCGGGTTGACGATAATCGCGCCGGTCAACTCGTCTGCTGCCCCGGCCATCTCGCTCAGGATAAGAACGCCGCTGTTGTCCGGGCGGCTCGCGATGTACTCCTTCGAAACGAGGTTCATGCCGTCGCGGAGCGGGGTGATGAGCGCCACGTCGGCGACGCTGTAGAGCGCCACCAGCGCCTCGAACGGCACGCCGCGATACTGGTAGAGGATCGGCGTCCACGCGAGGGTTCCAAACTCCCCGTTGATCTGGCTGACAAGTTGCTCGATCTGAGTTTTCAGCTCGGCATATTTCGTCACGACATCCCGCGAGGGGACGACAACTAAAACGAGCACAATCTTGCCGCGCCACTCGGGATGGTTCTGGAGAAAAGCGCGATAGGCATACAGCCGATTGAGAATGCCCTTCGTATAGTCCAGCCGGTCGAGGGAAAGAATAATCTTCCGATCGCCAAGTAAGCCGAGCAGCGCCTGCCGCTCACGCTCGACGGCCGCATCTCGGGTCGCATCTTCGAACTTGCGAAAGTTGATCCCCATCGGGAACGCGCCGACAGTGACAATGCGGTTCTCGACATGGAGCCGGTTATCGACCGCCTCAATGCCGAGGATCCGTTCGACCGACTCGAGGAAATGGTCGGTATAGCTCTCGTTATGAAACCCGACGAGATCGGCGCCGAGCATCCCCTCGAGGATGGCGCGTCGCCACTCATTGGGCAGGAGGCGGAAAACGTCGACCGAGGGGAAAGGAATATGCAGGAAAAAGCCGATTGCCAGCCGCGGAAAGCGCTCCCGGAGCATCGCCGGCAGCAGCATCAGCTGGTAATCGTGGACCCACACGATATCGTCCGGCCGGATTACCTCGAGGACCGCGGTTCGGAACAGCTCGTTGATCGCTTTGTACTCCTCCCATTGCTGGTCATCGAAGGTTGCTTGGGAGGCGAAGTAGTGGAAGAGCGGCCAAATTGTCGAATTGCAGAAACCAAAGTAGAAGGAGTCGATTTGCTCTCGACTAAGAAAAACAGGATAGGCGTTAAAATCATCGCGCGCTTGCCGGCGGAGCCGTTCCCGCTCCGCCGCTCCTTCAATCGCCGCTCCCGGCCAGCCAATCCAGATATGGTCGCTGAACTCGCTCGGCGACGAGCCGAGCACTTCGAGATACGTTCGCATTCCCGAAGCCAAGCCGCCGTCGCTCGGCTGGATCGAAAACTGTCCTCGCTCTTGTTTAACGCTGAACGGAAGCCGGTTTGAGACAATAACCAGCCGCATGGATGCTCCTTCCGTTGCTCTCAGACCCCAAAGCGGTGCACACTCCAAGGATACCGCCTTGAAGTGCTTGCCGAACAACTGGCGCAGAAACTGCGAGGATGAGGGAGGATGAGGAGAGAGCGCGCGAGAGTCGCCCGGGCCCGATGCCGATTGCATCGGCGCACGGCCAGAAGCGCCTATCCCCTTGCGCTTCTCCGCTCGCGGCGACGAGGCGGCGCGCGCTTCGCTCCTGCAGCGCGCCGGACGCCTGACCGGCGCTCGTCACGCGGGGAGGCGGGGGTGCCGTGCGCGTGATCTTCCAGTCCGGGAGCGCAGGGTGGCTCCTCGCCGGGGCGGTTACGGTCCTCATCACCGCGGGGATGGCTGTCGGTGCCGCTGCTGTCGAGGCGCGGCCTGCGGGGGTGACGGTTCCAGGGCTCTGGCAAGGGGAGGGATGCTTCTGCCATGGAGAGCCATACCCCGGGACCGTGATCCTCTCCTCGGCGATCGAGGCGCCCCCGACCGTGACGGCGGGAACGACAGTCTCGGTCACGCTCTCGCTAACGGGCACCTCCGACCAGCAGGGGCCGCTTGGGCTTGGCGGGGGGTTCAATCTCTCCGCCAGCCGCGGGCTCCTTGCGCCCGGGCCGACCGCGCGCTACGTTGCTGACAGCATGGAACTAACCCACCTCACTCGGACCGCGACAAGCTGGACGGTGCACTGGACCGCGCCGCCGACGAACGGCCCAGCGCAGCTGACCGCAGCGCTTCTCCTCGCTAATGGAGACGGCAAGACGAGCTTCGACAGTTGGACGATCATCAGCCGCACCGTTCAGGTGGTCGGCGGCGTCGAACTGCGCTTCGTTCCCGTTGCCGCCCTCGCGGCCGTGCCGTGAGCATGACGTCAGCGCGGCGACGGACTGGGGCGCGCAATCAGACGCCGCTCTGGGGCAGAGATAGCGCCGGCTTCCCTCGTGAGCGGCCAAGCGTTGACGCCTAGACAGAGCTGTGGTATCGTACCAGCGGCGGATCCGATTTCCGCTATCCTGTGTTTTCCTCGGTAGCCGGGAGCTCCGCGAGGAAGAGAGGGGATCATCAGAGAGGTGGTTCGACATTAATCGAGAACTGCGAATCAATGAGCGGATACGTGCTCGCGAGGTCCGGCTCATTGGCGAAAACGGCGAACAGCTCGGGATCTACCCGCTGCTGCAGGCCCTCCAGTATGCTCGAGATCGCGGCCTCGACCTCGTCGAGGTCGCTCCGACAGCGGTTCCCCCCGTCTGTCGGTTGATGGAATACACGAAGTGGAAGTTCGAGCAGTCGAAGAAAGAGCGGGAGGCCCGGAAACATCAGAAGCAGGTCCTCGTCAAAGAGATTCGTTTCCGGCCGAAAATCAGCGAGCATGATGTCGATTTCAAGGTGAAGCAGATCCTGCGGTTCCTCAGCGAAGGGGACAAGGTCAAAGTGAATGTGCTGTTCCGCGGGCGTGAAGCGGCGCATCCGCAGATCGCGAAGCAGCTTCTCGACAGTGTGCTGGCAAAAGTGAAGCCGTATGCGGCCGTCGAAAAGCCTCCCGTCTTTGAAGGGCGCTCGATGTCAATGACCTTGGCGCCAACTTCTCAAGCGGCACAAGCGGTCGCGCCGCGCGTTCCTGCCCGCGACCCCCGCGAACCGGCCAAGAGTTAACTCGCCCCTCTCGGGCACCACGAACGTGAAACCGGCGCCGTGCGCTAGGGAGAACGTCATGCCAAAGATGAAGACCCATAAGGGTGCCGCCCGTCGCTTCAAGATCACGGGCTCGGGCAAGATCCTGCGCGTCCATGGCGGCAAGAGCCACCTGCGTCGAAAAAAGGCCGCCCGGGTCAAGGCACTGTTCGACAAAATGATCCCGACGTCGCCAGCGGACGCAAAGCGAATCCGAAAGCTCCTGCCGTACGCATGAGAGGAGTGCCGTCATGACCCGAGTGAAACGTGGCGTCACCGCTCGGCGGCGCCACAAGAAGGTCATCTCCCAGACCGCCGGCCATCGAGGCGGCCGCCATAAGCTCTTCCGCCAAGCAAATGAGTCGCTCATCCATGCTCTCGCCTATGCCTACCGCGACCGCCGAGCGCGGAAGCGCGATTTTCGCCGCTTGTGGATCCTGCGGATCAACGCGGCCGCGCGGCTTCATGGCCTCAGCTACAGCCAATTCATCGCCGCCCTGAAACGGGCCCAGATCGCGATCGATCGCAAGATGCTGGCGGACCTCGCCGTCTCTGACCCCTCGGCGTTCAGCGCTATCGTCAAGACTGCGCTCGCGTCAGCGTAGCGCTCAGGAGATCCTCATGCCGCGCGCCAAACGGACCGCCGCTGACGAACCAGTGAGCCTCCCAGTGGAGGCGCCTTCGGCTCTTAACGGCGCCGCGTCTGCTGTGGTGACGGAGCCACCCGAGGGCGCGCCGCCGCTGCCTGCCGAGGAGGACGCCCCGGCCGTCTTCGCGGCCGAGGAAGTCGGCGCGGCGGCGCCAGCACCCGCTCCCCAGAAGCGCTCGCGATCACGACGCGCCGCTCCAGAGATGCCGGCGGCCCCCGAAGCCGCTCCTGCCGCTGAAGCGCCCGTCTCGGAGGTCGCGCCAAAATCGCGCTCGCGGAAACGCCGCGCTGAGGCTGCGGAGACCGCTGCGCCTCCGCCTCGTGAGGAGAGTGCCGCGCCGACAGACGTGCCGCCGCTCAGTGCCGTGGGCGACCTCGCGGCGGCACCCGAGCGCATCGACACCGCGCCGCCGGCGCCCGACCTAGGAGCCGCCGCTGCAGAGCGAAGCGCGCGCCCTGTTGCCCGCCCGTCTGAGAAGGAGCCGATCGCAAGCCTCGAGAACGAGCGCGTCCGGATGGTGCGCAGTCTTCACGAGAAGCGCCACCGCGATGAGCTCGGCGCGTTCCTCATCGAGGGAGTGCGGCTCGTTGAAGAGGCGCTCAGCGCCGGCGCCGACATCCCGCTCGTGCTCTACGACCCGGAGGCAGTTTCCCGGAACAGCCGCGCTCGCCAGTTGATCGACGCCCTCGGCGACGTGGCGATCCCGGTCACCGACCGGGTCTTGCGCAGTGTCGCCGACACCCAAACCCCGCAAGGCATCGTGGGCATGGTCCGCGTGCCGGAGCCGGCCGAAGCTGCGCCAACTGGCCGCCTCGTGCTTGTCCTCGACGCCGTCCAAGACCCCGGCAATGTCGGAACGATCTTGCGCGCCGCCGTTGCCAGCGGGGTCAATGCGGTGATTATCGGCCCCGACTGCGCCGATGTCTACAGCCCCAAGGTCGTGCGCGCAGCGATGGGCGCCCACTTCCATCTCGATCTCTTCACCGGGCTCGATTGGCCGCAGATCGATCGGATGACGGCCGGCCGGCAACGGCTCGTCGGTGCGCCGGTCGGCGGACGGGTCTACTATCAAGTTGATTGGACGCGCCCAACAGCGCTGATCATCTCCAACGAAGCCGCGGGGCCGAGCCTTGGCGCGTTGCGGCTCGCCGGCGGACCCGGCAACGGAAAAGTGTCGATCCCGATTGTCGGCGCAGCCGACTCGCTCAATGCTGCCGTTGCGGCAGGGGTCCTCTTGTTCGAGGCGTCACGCCAAGTGAGCGAGCGGCGCGGTCAGCAGGAGCGCGGCGCGCGGCACGATCGCGGCCAGCGGCCGAACCTCGGCCGCAATACCCCGTTCCGCGACGGCCCGCCCCAGCGCGATGGCGGGTGGCGTCCCGGCTTCGATCGGCACAGCGGCGGCCGGCCGTTCGGCGGAGGCCAAGGCAGCCGACCCTATCCCGCTGGCGGGGCACCGCGCCGACCAAGCGATTTTGACGACGAGCCGCCGTTCCGCGGCGGGCCGCCGCGCGGAGGACGGCCGGGCGGAGGCGGGCGCCCTTCGAATCCTCGGCCGCCCTATCGAGGCGGCGGCGGGCGCGACCGCTAGGCGCGCCGCAACAGATGTGGCGACCTTCCTCCTCCGCGATCGACCAGTGGTCCTATTCGCCGCAGGGATACGTGTGCTCTCGCGCGCCTGAGCGCTCACATCCACATGCCATTGCTGCCCTCACGAGGGCGGCTGCCAGACGGGTGAGCGAGTGATGACTGAGCGAGCAGACGAGCTGATGGGAGAGGCGCTCCGGCTCGCTCGGCGCGCTCGCGGTCGCAGCAGTCCCAACCCGCCAGTCGGCGCCGTCGTTGTCCGCGACGGGACGATCGTAGGGCGCGGCTGGACCCAGCCTGCCGGCTCAGCTCACGCTGAGGTTATTGCTCTTCGCGAGGCGGGGGAACGCGCTCGGGGGGCCACCCTCTTTGTCACGCTCGAACCGTGCTGTCATCACGGGCGCACGCCTCCCTGCACCGACGCGATCGTGGCGGCGGGGATCGCCGCGGTCGAAGCGAGCATCCTCGATCCGAACCCGCGGGTTTCCGGCCAGGGAGTGGCGACCCTGCGCGCGGCCGGGGTCGAGGTGCGGCTCGGTCGGCGCGCCGCCGAGGCGCGCGAGGAGATCCGCGGGTTTCGCGTCTGGATCCGCACAGGCCGTCCTTTCGTCGCGGCGAAGTTCGCGGCCAGCCTCGACGGCAAGATCGCTGCTCGTCCCGGTCGACACGAGTGGATTAGCAGCGAAGCGTCCCGCGCCCATGCGCACAACGTGCGCGCCATGCTCGATGCGATCGTCATCGGCATCGGCACCGCCCTTGCCGACGACCCGCAGCTGACCGCGCGGCCCGGCGGTCGCTTTCCCGACGATGGGCATCAGCCGCTGCGCGTCGTTGTCGACAGTCACCTGCGCCTTCCTCCCACGGCTGCCCTGCTGCGGCAGCCCGGCGCGACGGTCGTTGCCCACCGTGCCGATGCTCCCCCGGAGCGGGCCGCGGCCTTGCGTGCAGCGGGCGCCGAACTGCTGGCGCTTCCCGACTGGCAGGGCAAAGTCGATCTCCGCGCCCTCATCGACGAACTGGGACGGCGGGGGATGCTGGAAGTGCTTCTCGAAGGGGGCGGCGCCCTGCTTGGTTCGGCCTACGAACTCGGTCTCGTCGATTTCCAGTATGCCTATCTCGCGCCCGTCATTCTCGGCGGGGTTGATGCTGTACCGGCGGTTGGCGGACGCGGCGTGGAAAGCGTCGGAGCGGGGTGGCGGCTCGTCAACCCGACAGTCGAGCGGCTTGGGAGTGATATCCTAGTGTCAGGCTGGATCGCCGGGCGGGAGACTGCCGATGTTTAGCGGGATCGTCGAAGAGCTTGGTACCGTCAGGGCGCGGACGGAGGATTCCCTCGTCATCCGTGCCAGCACAGTCCTCGAGGACATGCGGGTCGGCGACAGTATTGCCGTCAACGGCGCTTGTCTCACTGTCGTCGCCTTCGGCGCGGACTGGTTTCGTGTCGAGGTCGTGCCGGAAACCTGGGGACGAACCAACCTCGGCGACTGCTCGGTTGGCGACCCGGTCAACCTTGAGCGGTCGCTGCGCGCCGATGGCCGGATCGGCGGACACTTCGTCCAAGGCCATGTCGATGGCACTGCCGCGCTTGAAGCGCTGACCCCCCGCGGGAACGAGGTAGTAGCGCGTTTCGGTGTGGCGCCCGCCATTTCGCGCTATATTGTCAATAAAGGGTTTATCGCCTTAGATGGCGTGTCGCTTACGGTCGTTGAAACAGGCGCCGACTGGTTTACAATCGCGCTCATCCCGCACACGCGGGCAGTCACGACGCTCGGCGTTCGTCGGCCCGGCGACCGGGTGAATGTCGAGGTTGATATCGTCGGCAAGTACGTCGAGCGGTTCGTTGCAGAGCGCATCGGCAGCTTGCCGTCTGCGGCCGGTGTCTAGAGTCGGAGGGGAGCGCAGCGTGCCGCTCGCAACGATTCAAGAGGCGATCGAAGAATACCGTCGCGGCAAGTTTGTCATCATCGTCGATGATGAGGACCGCGAGAACGAGGGCGATCTCTGCATCGCGGCCCAGTTTTGCGACAAAAACGCGATCAACTTCATGGCTACCTACGGCCGCGGACTGATCTGCGTGCCGATGAAGGGGGAACGGCTCGACGAACTGAAGATCCCGCTGATGGTCACCGACAACTCGTCTCGCTTTGGGACCGCCTTCACCGTGACCGTCGAGGCGAAGCGCGGCGTGACCACGGGCATTTCGGCCGCCGACCGCGCGACGACGATCCGCACCCTGATCGACCCGATGACCCGGCCGGAAGACCTCGCTCGGCCCGGCCATGTCCAGCCGCTGCGCTACGCCGAGGGCGGGGTGCTCCGGCGCGCCGGACAGACTGAGGCGTCGATCGACCTCGCCATCCTCGCTGGGCTGTATCCGGCGGCGGTCATCTGCGAGATCATGCGCGACGACGGCGAGATGGCGCGCATGCCCGATCTCGAACTGTTCGCCGAACGCCATGGGTTGAAGATCATCTCCGTCGCCCAGCTGATCCGCTACCGCCGCCAGTATGAGAAGCTCGTTCGCCGCGTCGCCGACGAAGTCCAAATGCCGACCCAATACGGCACCTTCCGGGCGATCACGTACGAGAGCATTCTTGACGGCGAGCATCATGTCGCCCTCGTGAAAGGCGATATCACGACACCGGAGCCGGTGCTGGTTCGCGTTCACTCTGAATGCTTGACGGGGGATGTCTTCGGGTCGCTCCGCTGCGACTGCGGCGAGCAGTGGCAGCTGGCGCTCCGCCTGATCGAGGCAGCCGGTCGGGGCGTCGCAATCTACCTCCGCGGCCAAGAAGGACGCGGGATCGGTCTCCATAACAAGATGCAGGCGTATGCCCTGCAGGACCGCGGGCTTGACACCGTGGAGGCAAATCTGCAGCTGGGGTTTGCCCCGGACCTACGCGATTACGGGATCGGCGCCTCGATCCTCGCCGACCTCGGCGTGCGCGATATCAACCTCTTGACGAACAACCCGCGGAAGGTCGCTGGCATCGAAGGGTTCAACCTGCGCATTGTCGACCGAACGCCGCTTCTCGTCGCGGCGAATCCGTACAACGAGCGGTATCTCAAGACGAAGAAGGAAAAACTGCAGCACATTATGTAGGAGGCCAGCGTGGGCGCAGTCTTCTCTGGCGGTCCCGATGGCGCTGGCCTGCGGATCGCGATCGCGGTCGCGCGCTACAACGAGTTGGTGACGAAAGCGCTGCTCGCCGGGGCGCGCGAGGGCTTGGAACGTCACGGCGTCAACCCCGACGACATCGACATTGCGTGGGTGCCCGGCTCATTTGAGCTCCCCCTCGCTGCCGACCGGCTCGCGCGTACTGAGCGCTACGACGCGGTGATCTGTCTCGGCGCCGTCATCCGCGGCGAAACCGCCCATTTCGACTACGTGGCGGGCGGCGCCGCCACGGGCATCGGTCGGGTGGCGCTCGACAGCGGCCGGCCGATTATCTTCGGCGTGCTGACGGTCGACACGCTCGACCAAGCGCTCGCCCGCGCCGGCGGTCATGTCGGCAACAAAGGCTATGAGGCTGCGCTTGCCGCGATCGAGATGGTCAACGTGCTGCGGGCGATCGACGCCGAAGCGGCGCGTTAGCGCGGCCGCCGGTCTTCCAGGACGGCGCCGGCGACGAGCGCGCCGACCAGGGGAACGCTGGCCGCAGCATACCAGCCGGCGGTGATGCCGAAGGCCGGAACGATGGCGGCGAGAACGAACGAGCCCGCCGAGACGCCGATGTCGAACCCCATCGACGAGGTGCTCAGCGCGGCGCCGCGCTCGTGGGCGGGCGCCTGGTCGGCCGTCCAAGCAGCGATGCCGTTCCGTGCCCCTGCTTGAGAGAAGCCGGAGAGCACGCCGGCGAGGAGGAGGACGGCGGCATTCGGCGCAACCGCGAGCAGTCCCATCCCTGCGCTCGCGCCGATCATTCCCGCCGTAACGACCGGCCGTCGGCCAAGCCGGTCGGCGAGGCGCCCGAGGGTCAGGCCGGCAGCGAGCGCCCCGAGCGCTTGGCACGTGAAATAGAGCCCGACGTTGCTCAGCCCTTTGCTTGGAGCGGAGAACGGCAGGTACGTGAGGACGCTGGCGAACGGCACGGTCAGCCCAACCATCAGCAGCATCGGCGCCAGCGCCTTGCGGTAGACTAGGCGGTGCCAGCGAAGCGGCTGCCACCCGCCGTGTCGCGGCGGCGCTGGCGCGAGGAGAGTCAGGAGCGCTCCGACGGCGGCGGTCAGCAGCAGGAACAGAAAGAGCGCCGCGAAGTTGTAGCCGCCGAACGCTGCGAGGTCGGGCCACCAGAAGGCGAGCGACGACATAGGATTGGGCGCCGACCAGAGCAGGATCGCGAAGCCGAGCGTCGGGCCGATCGAGGTGGCGGTCGTCTGGACCGCGTTCAAGTAGCCAAGAAACTCAGCGCGACGGCGCCCCGGCGCGATGTCCGAGACGTAGGTGGTGACGGCAGCGTTCATCACGCCGACGTTCATTCCTTGCACGGCGCGGAAGAGCCCGAGCTGGAACAGCTGGGCAGCAAAGCCGTAGCCTGCGGCGACGCCGGCGACAGAGAGCAGGGCGGTCGCCATCATCTGGCGGCGCCCCCACGCATCGATCAGCCAGCCAGTGAGAGGACGGAACGCGATCGAGACGATGCCGATCATGCCAATGATGAGGGCGATGTCGGCGTCGCTTGCCCCGCGCAGCGAGAGATAGATCGGCAGGGTTGGGAAGGTCGCGGTGTGGACGAGCATGAAGCAGCCGGCGCCGCCCGCTGCCAAAGCGATGGCGCGCGCGACCTCGCGGCCGCTCCGCTCCGGCGGCGTCGTTGGCGTCGCGATGCGGCCGGAGGCGACGTCGGCAGTCGCCGCGCTGGGCGAGGGGTGCTCGTCGGTCATCGGACGCATCCTACAATCTTCCCGTCATGGATGCGATCCGAGACCGGGCTGAACAGCTGCTGCGCTCCGCTGGGGGGTGGCTCTCCGACGATGCCTTAACGCGCGCCCTCTTCGGCGGCAGCGGGCCGGCATGGCAGCAACTGCTCCTGCGCGTGCTCGACGCGCCGCGATTTGTTCGGACGCCTCTTCCCGATGCCGGCTGGCGGCTCGGGGAAGGAGCGGCCGACGAGGGCACGGTCGCGGTCGCGATCGAGACGACCGGCCAGGATCCGGCACGGGCGGCGCTCGTGCAGATCGCGGCGTGCCGGATCGTCGATGGGCAGCCGGGACCCTGCTTCCATGCGCTCGTTCTGCCGCCGCGCCGGCTTCCGGACTGGCTCGCCGGGCGGCTCGGCGTTGACCCGACAGCTGTCGACGACGCGCTGCCGCTCGGCGTGGCGCTCGAACGTCTCGCCGAGTTTGTCGGCGGCGCCGCCCTTGTCGCCTGGGATGCCGGCTGGACCCTGCGCTTTCTGAACGCGCAGTGCCAAGCAGCAGGGCGTCCGCTCTTCACCAATCGCGCGCATGACCTGCTCCTCGCTGCCGCTGCGCTGACGGGCGAGGAGAAGCCGGCGCTCGCCCGCGTCGCGGCACGGCTTGGCATTCCTCTCGGACGCCGGCATCGCGGGGCCGCCGACGCTGTGCTGGTCGCCCAGCTTGCCTTGCGGCTCGCGGCAGTCGCGCCGCGCCGCAGCCCTGACCGGCTGCTGGAGATGGCCCGCGCGATGCCGGACGCTCCTGGCGTCTACTGCTTCCGAGGTGGCGGCGGCGAGCTCTTATACGTGGGGAAGGCGAAGCGGCTTCGCCGCCGCGTGCTCTCGTATCTGACGCAGCCGGTCGACCGGGAGCGGGATCTCAGCGGGCTTCGCCTCCTGACCGCCGCAATCGAGTGGGAAGCGATGCCCGACGACCTCGCCGCCGCTCTGCGTGAGATGGAGCTGATCGCGGCAGCTCGGCCGCGCTTCAACACCCAGCGCCGCGTTGTGCCGGGCCGGGTGTGGGTCGAGGCGGCGCTCCACGAGCCGTTCCCGCGGCTGCGGCGCGTTGCCGAGCCGGGCCCCGCCCGCTTCGGCCCCTACCCCAGCGCGGCGCACGCCGAGCGCGCGGCGCGGCTGGCGGCGAGCATCTTTCGCTTACGGACCTGTGCGCGCAAGATCGGCGTCCCGCGCCGGACGAAGCCGCGCCCGCCCTGTCGGCTGCTGGAGCAGGGACGCTGCCTCGGCCCCTGCACCGGAACGGTTCCGGCGGATGCCTACGCTCGCCTCGTCACGGCGGCGGCGCAGTATCTTTCCGGAGAGGTCGGCGTGGCTCTTCGCGAACTGCAGGCACGTCTTGCTGCCGCAGCGGCGCGCGGCGACCGCGCCGAAAGCGACTGGCTGCGCGGCCTCTTCCGGATGCTGCTGGCTCGCTCGAATGGCGAGCGCCGCGACTGCTCTTCCCCTCCGGCGAATGTGGCGGTTCTCCTCCCCGCCGCCGCGCCGGAGCGCGCCTACGTTGTCGTTGACGGCATGCTCCGCTGGCACGGCCCGCTCGCCGCGCTCTCTGCGGAGGCGCTCGCCGACGTCCTACCAGATGAAGCGGCGCATCGCGGAGGGATCATCGTCCGCCGCTGGCTTGCAGCGCACCGGGGAGAGGCGCTCCTCGCCGACCTCCCGCCCGCCGCCACGCCCGCGGCGATCGTGGAGCGAATCCGGTCGGTTCTTGCATAGCGCCGGGTGCCCGAGGCGCGGTATCGTCCCGCGGACGCCTACTCTGGAGACGCTGAAACGTGGACTGGATCGTCAATCCGGACAGCTGGATCGCCCTCGTCACGCTGACGGCATTGGAAGTCGTTCTCGGCATCGACAACATCATCTTCATCTCTATTCTGGTCAGCAAGCTGCCGCCTCACCAGCAGGCGACCGCCCGACGGCTTGGCCTCGGGGCAGCCCTCGGCATGCGTATCGCGCTGTTGCTCTCGCTCTCGTGGGTCATAGGGCTGACCGCGCCGCTGTTCTCGGTGCTGAGCCATCCAGTCTCCGGCCGGGACCTGATCCTGATCGGCGGGGGGCTCTTTCTGCTCGCGAAGGCGACATTCGAAATTCATGAACGGCTCGAAGGCCCTGGTGAACATGGGCGCGCTGCGATGGCCGCCTCATTCGCCGGCGTGATCGTCCAGATCATGCTGCTCGATATCGTCTTCTCCCTCGACTCCGTAATCACGGCGGTCGGGATGGCGAACGAGATCGCCGTTATGGTCGCCGCAGTCGTCATCGCGGTGGCGATCATGCTCATTTCGGCTGATGCGGTCAGCCGCTTTGTCAATCGGCATCCTACCGTGAAGATGCTGGCGCTCGCCTTTCTCCTGCTGATAGGGATGAGCCTCGTTGCCGAAGGGCTGCACTTCCATATCCCGAAAGGCTATATCTACTTCGCAATCGCCTTCTCGGTGTTCGTCGAGATCCTCAATCTCCGCGCTGGACGCAAGCGCGTGGAGGAGCCGGTCCACCTGCGGCAGCCGTATCTTCGCGAGGTGCTGCCGGCAGGAAGGGCCGACGCGCCTGTCTCTGAGCTGCCGAAGTAGCCGCTGGGGCGGTTCTGCTCGCGCGCGAGCGCAGCCGCGCTGTGGCACAAAAAGCGGCCTGCTCCGACAATCCGAAGCAGGCCGCACAGGGCGGAGCACGGGTCGTTAGACGCGAGCGAGCGAGCGCTCAAGGCGCGGGTCTTTGATCGTTTCGGAGAGCGCCGCGCCAGGAGGCACCATCGGGTAGCAGTTTTCTTCTGCTTCGACGAGGAAGTGCACGAGCGCTGGGCCGTCGTGCGCCATCGCGGCGCGCAGCACATCCTCGACCTCATCGACCCGGTCGGTGCGGAAGCCGGGGATGCCGTACGCCTCCGCGAGCTTGACGTAGTCGGGGCCGATCATGGCCACCTGCGAATAGCGATTGTCGTGGAACAGCTCTTGCCACTGGCGCACCATGCCGAGATAGCCGTTGTCCACGATCGCAATCTTGACCGGGATGTTCTCTTGGACACAGGTCGCCAGTTCTTGGAGCGTCATCTGGAAACCGCCATCCCCTTCGACCGCCCAGACCATCGCGTCCGGCTCCGCCAGCTTAGCGCCCATCGCGGCGGGCAGAGCGAAGCCCATCGTCCCCAGCCCGCCCGAGGTGATCAGCCGGTTCGGGTGGTCATACCAGAAGAACTGCGCCTGCCACATCTGGTGCTGGCCGACCCCTGTGGCGATATAGGCTTCGCCGTTTGTCACCTCGTAGAGCGCGCGCGCAACGTGCTGCGGCATCAGCCGACCCGTGTTCGGGATCTCGAGCGAGGGATGCTCTCGCTTCAATTCATCGAGCCGCGCCAGCCACTCGGGGTGCTGCGCCGGCTGAATGAGAGGGAGGAGCTGGCGGAGGACCCGCTTCGCGTCGCCCGTGATAGGAGCAGTGATCTTGACATTTTTATTGACTTCGCTCGGGTCGATGTCGATATGGATCAGCTTCGCCTGCGGCGCGAAGTCAACGAAGCGGCCCAGCGCCCGGTCGTCCCATCGCTGGCCGATTCCGATAATGACGTCGGCCTCGCCCATCCCGTAGTTCACCCAGGCCATGCCGTGCATTCCCATCATGCCGAGGAAGAGGGGATGGGTGCCGGGAAAGCTCGAAATGCCGAGCAGCGTATTGACCACCGGAATTTGGGCCTTTTCTGCCAACTCGCGCAGCTCGGCGTAGGCGCGTGAGAGGATGACGCCATGGCCGGCGATGATGACAGGACGCTTCGCTTCGTTGATCAGTTTTGCGGCCCGCTTGACCGCTTCAGGGTCGCCTTCCAGCTGCGGCTCGTACCAAGGGAGCGAAACGCTCGTGGGATACTGAAACTCGGCCAGTTCGAGCTGAACATCTTTCGGGATATCGATATGAACGACGCCCGGCCGGCCGCTGCGAGCGAGGTAGAACGCTTCGGCGAAGATCGGCGCCAGCTCTGCTGCCGAGCGCACCAGATAGTTGTGCTTGACAATCGGCAGCGTGACGCCGGTGATATCGCACTCTTGGAAGGCGTCGCGGCCGATGAAATGCCGAGCGACTTGGCCCGTGATCGCGATCATCGGCACTGAGTCCATCTGCGCATTGCACAGCCCGGTCACGAGGTTGGTCGCTCCAGGGCCTGAGGTGCCGATGCAGACGCCGACGTCGCCCTTCACGCGGGCGTAGCCGTCGGCCATGTGAGCTGCGCACTGCTCGTGGCGGACGAGAATATGGCGCAGTTGAGGATAGTCGGGCATGACGTGGTAGATCGGCAGGACCGCACCGCCTGGATACCCGAAGATCGTCGTCACGCCCTCGCGCACCAGGGCTTCCATAATGATTTGCGCACCGCTCAATCGCATGGCTCGCCTCCTTTTTTGGGCGCCGCTTGCGCCCTTCAGCTTCGGCAGTCATTGCCGGTCGGAGAGCTCGCCATTGAGCTCAGAATCAAAAACGTCTCGTCCGGCAAGGGACGAGACGTTCCAGTCCCGCGGTACCACCCTACTTGCCCACCAGCGTGGGCCACTCTCCCGAAGCGCACGCGCTTCGCGTCCCGCTAACGGGGGACGAGCCGGCCGCGTCTACTGGGCAGATGCCGTTCGGGCGGCAGCTCAGGAGCGACGTTCACCGAGCGCCTCGCACCCGCTTCCACCACACCGGGCTCGCTTTCCGAGGCGGCTCGATTACTCCTCTCCGTCTCAGCCGTTCGCCAATAACTGTACACGAACGGCGACCGCTTTGGCAATCGTTCTCAAGGGCGGCGTGGCCACGTCGCTCAGCCCGCCCTGCCGGCGCTCCATCTCGACAGCGAGAATGATACTGAATATCATTATCGAGAAATGGAGTGGTGGCTGATGAACGCTCGTCTGCTCTCTGGATGTCTTCTCCTCGTCGGGGTGATAGGCGCGGTCAGCTGCGCCGCGCCGACCCAGCCCGGCGCGGCGGCGGTCGGAATGCCGGGCGCCGGGCCTGACTGTCCGGCGGCGCCGCTGAATGTCGTGGCGACGGCAAACCAGTACGGCAGCCTCGCCTTGCAGCTTGGCGGCGCTTGCGTCCGCGTATTCAACGTCATCAGCGGCGCTGATATCGATCCTCACGACTACTAGGCGGATGCCGCTGCTGCCCGCGCCTACCAGAGCGCCCACGTCATTCTTCACAGCGGTGACGGCTGGAAAGTCGGCTATTTCGTCGTGCTGCGCCAACTCTCGTTTGCGGCGCATGCGCTCGCTCACATCGGGTTCAGCGGCGCGACCGGCGCGGTCTGGCTGGGGACGAACCTCGTTGCGGGCATGGTTCTTTTTACGGTGGCCGCCGCGGTTGGGATCGGCTTCCTCGGCGAGCGGCTGCGCGGCCGCGATGTCGCTATCGGCACCGTGCTCGCCTTCACCACCGGTCTCGGCTATCTCTTCCTCAGCCAGACGACCAAACTCGCCGGCCACGCCACAAGCATCCTGTTCGGCGATCTGCTCGCGATCTCGCCCGAGGCGGTGGGGATCACCGCGCTGCTCGGGGCAGGGTGCCTCCTCGCGCTCGGCATCGCCTATCGTCCGCTGTTGTTCGCCTCCATCGCGCCTGACGTTGCAGAGACGCGCGGCGTGCCGGTCCGCTTCTTGGGGGTCGGCTTTTTCGTTCTGCTTGCGCTCACCGTTTCGACAGCCGTGCAGGTGGTGGGCGTCCTCCTCATCTTCGCGCTGCTCGTCACCCCAGCCGCGACTGCGCAGCGGCTGACTGCTTGTCCCGGCCGCGCGATCGCGCTTTCGCTCCTCTTTGCCGTGGGAAGTGTCTGGACCGGCTTGACACTTGCCTTTCTCGTTCCTTGGCCACCCAGCTTCTTCATAACGGCCGTCTCTTCTCTGATCTCCCTCACGGCCGTCTGCTGCGTGCCTCCCGTCGGGGCAGTTGCCTCACGGTCGCGCCGACAGCAAGCCGGGCGGGGACCGCGCTTTCTCCTGCCTCTGCGGCGCTCGGAGCGCCCGACCTCGCGCTTGGGCTAGACTGAGGTTCACTTCCCTGAGGGAGCGAATGCATGAGGTTCGACCGGTATCACGAGCCGCCGCAGGAGCTGCCGGCAGAGGCGCGGACATTCACGCGGATGATCGCGTCGCTGATCGAAGAAGCTGAGGCGATCAGCTGGTACGAGCAGCGGATTGCTGTCGAACAGGATCCCGTCGCGCGCGCGATCATGGCTGACGCGCAGCATGAGGAATTCAAGCACTTCGGCATGGAACTGGAATTTCTGCTCCGCCGCAAGCCTGCTTGGCGGGCGATGCTGCAGCGGATCCTCTTCACTGAGGGGAGCATCGTCAAGGCGGGGGAAGAAGCGGAAGACCTCGGCTAGCCGCGAGGCGCAGCGCAAGCCCCTGCTCGGTGTGACGCTCCTGGCGAGCGAAAAGAGGCGGCGCTCGGGTCACTCTCGTTTGATGGCCACGGCGAGCGCCGCGGAGGCGGGGGGACGGCGCGCGACCGCTGACGCGCTGCTATGGTCCTGCCGCGAGCGCGCGGAAGCGCTACTGCGCCGAGAGGGGCTCCTGCTCGCTGACGCGCTGCTTGGGAAGATAGCGCCCGGGCGTCCGCTTCAGCGGCGTGATCCCGGCGCTGCTCGGCTTTCGGCCGGCAGTGCGGAACAGCCCGAGGACAAACGGCGCAAAAAAGGCGAGCAGAAATGGCACCGGACAGTTGCCCATTGTTTCCTCCGCTGCCGCGAGCCAGCGCTGTGCTGTCGCGGCGACCTGCATCATGTTAACCGACTGCGAACGGGACGATCATCCCCTCATTACGTCCGCTCGGTACGCTTCGGGGCAGCGTTACTGTCCTTGAGGTGAAAGATGGCCCGAGTGGTTTGCGCCCATTGCGGCGGCACGATACTCCGCAGCGAGGACGGGCCGGAATGCCTGAATTGCGGCCGGCCGCTGTACGCGCCTGTCGTCCAGCCGCCGGCGAAGCGGGTCTATCTCCCCGGCGCCCCCGGCCCGCGACGGGCGGACACGCGCGTGGCGCATCGACGGCGCACCTAGCGCTCTCCTCCGCCGGCCCCGCCGCTCGCGGAGCGATTTCCTTGCGGCGTCGGTCAGCGTCTGAGGCGCAGAGCGCCGGCGAGAGCGGCATCCGCTCCGGGCGGGCCAAGCCGTTCACCGCTGTGCGCGTCGTACAGCCCGGCAAGAAGCTGATAATCGCCCGGAGGAAGGTCGCGCGGCAGCGGGAGTGTGCGCCGGTCGGCAATGATCTCCCGCGCCTGCCAGCTTGTTGTCGGCCGGAGGCCGGAGGCCGGTGGCCCGTCGCGCTGTGAGACGAGCTGCCCCTCCGGACCAACGAGATGCAGGAAGACGACGTAGTCGCGCTCTAGCCGCTGGTCGGCACGCCAGTAAAGGTCGAGCGTCAATTCGCCGCCAGCGGTCAGCTCTGCGGGAAGCGGCGAGATCCCCGCAAGCTGAACCCCGCCCCCAACGGGCGTGTCGAGACGACGGGCAGATGCCGGCAGTTCGCGCAGCGGCCGCGGCGTTACGTCGTGCACCGCTCGGCCGTCTGCGTGGAGCACCGCGAGGCGCACTATGCCGTCGCGCACGGTCAGTTCGCGGTCACTCTCCCCAAGCTGGGCGGGCAGCCGACTGCCGATATCCCAGGGGCTGCCGCCATTTGTCGCGACAAGGGAGACGGTAAACCGGCCGGGACGCCGCCAGCGGCCGAAGGTCGGCGTCATCGCTTGGAAGGCGCTCGTTCCCCAGAACGTCGGCGGCAGAAAGGTCGGTCCGGGCAGCTGCCAGGTCTCGTCGCGCGCTGAAGGCGGCCCCTCTCCTTCGGTGACGACGAGGAACAGGCGGTCGCGGTCGTTGGGCTGCGGCCCGGCGCGCAGCGCCAAGACGAGGTACGGCGTCGACGGCGGCTCGGGGACAAGCGTGTAGCCCTCGAGGATCAGGCTCGCGCCGAACCGGACGACAGCGCGCTCGGCGGGCGGGGCCTCCCGGAGCTGGTTGCGGTAGCTGTCTTCGATCGTCGCCGCGTTCGGCGCTCCGCGCTGGAGCAGCAGGATGCCGTCCTCCGCTGCCACCAGCCCGTAGCCGCTCCTCAGCAGCTGACGCACCGTCTGATACTGGTCTTCCACGACCATCGGCACATTGCCCGGCCACGTGTCGAGGATAACCACATCAGAGTCGAGATTGCGCGGGTAGACGACGACCTGCCGCCGCTGGGTCAGGTGGGGGTTCAGCTGCGGCGTTGCGCTCACCGAGGCGTCCGGCGGCACGAGACGGAGGATCCGCCGCGCGACCTCGTAGTGCGGAACCGCCGGCTTCACCTCGAAATCCCAAGCGAGCGGCGTAAACCCGCGCACCCGGCTGTAGCCAAGCGTGAAGAGGAGCGTGAGCGCCGCCACGCCAACCAGCGCCGGGCTGCGCCAGCCGAACCGAGCGCCCCAGCGAACGAGCCGCGCTGCTCCGACGATCGCGGCCGCAACCATGAAGGGCACGATGGGCGCAGGATAGTGGTTGATCTCGGGGAGTTTCTGCAGCGGGCTGTTTGAGACGAGGTTTTCTGCCAGCGGCGGCAAGCCTAGGAGCGCGACCTCTGGCGCGAGCAGCGCGAGGAAGGCGACCGGCAGCAGCAGGGCGAGCAGATAACCGGCTGGGTCACCGTCGGCGACCAAGGGGAGGGCGCGCCAGGGCTGGAAGATCATCGTGAAGATGATCTCCGGCACCGAGCTTCCGAGGTCGCGATAGCGCGGCAGATAGGGCGACGCGCCGCTCGGGTTGAACGACGGGATGACCAAAAGGTTGACGAAGAGAAACCAGAGGGTGGCGAGCGCGACGGTCGCGCCGCCCAGCCACCAGCGCCGCTGAAAGACGATGGCATACAGCCCCATGCCGATCGCCACGAGCGGCATATCTTCCTTGCAGGCGACTGCGAGCACGGTGCCGGCGACGAACAGCGCCGTCTTGCGCTCCAGCAGTCCGGCAACAGCGAGGGCGAAGAACGGCGCGGTCAGGGTGAGCGGGTGGAACTCATACAGCACCGCCGCTTGGAGCGCCGGGAACATCAAGTATGCCCCCGCGAACGGAAGTGCTGCCCAGCCCGAGCCGAGCCGCCGCCTTGCCAGCCAGAAGAGCGGGATCGCGCCCAGCCCGACGACTGCCGCTTGGAGGACGAGCAGCGTCAGCGGCGTCGGCGCAATCCAGTAGAGGGCAGCAATCGGGATCAGGATCGGCTCGACGTGCGCGCCGAGCCGGTTCGTTCCGCCGCGCCAGTTCGTCGACTCGAACCACCGCCCTTGGCTGGTGTTCCAGACCGCTTGGTCCATGTTGCCGAGGTCGTTGCCGGCGGTGCCGAAGGTGAGGTGGCGGTGGACCGAGAGCGCGGCGAAAAAGACCACGAAAGCGACGACCATCACCGCGAGCAGCAGCAGCGGCAGTTGCCGGCGCCACGAGAGCCGCGGGCGAAGGGAGCGCGCGGGACGAGGAGCAGTCATGAGCGCGTCACCCGAACCGTTCCGAGATCGACGCCGTCGCCTGCCGCGCCGCGCAGACGCTCTCCTGTCCGCGGGTCATAGAGACCGGCGCGCAGGCGGAAATCGCCGGCAGGAAGGTCAGGAGGCAGCAGCACGGTTTGGCGGTCGACAACGGTCTCCCCGGCCCGCCACGACGAGGTCGGCCGACTGCCGGCGGCGGGCGGCGCGTCGCGCTGGGCGACCAGCCGGCCGTCGCGGTCGAGCAGGTGGAGGTAGACAGTGTAGTCTGCAGCGAACGGCGCCGTCGCCTCCCAGTCGAGCCGGACCGGCAGCAGTGTTCCCGCTGCCGCGCGCTCCGGCAGCGCCACGGCAGCAAGCCGTGCTTGTCCGAGGTCAGCGTCGAGACGCCGGCTCGGGGGCAGCGGCAGCGGCATCCAGCGGGTGAGCCGCAGCCCCGACTCGATCCGCGTCTCGACGGCAAACCGGTCGCGGGCGAGCGCGGCGGTGAGCGATGGGCCGACCCGCCGCCCTTCCTCGCTGTCGATATACACCTCCCAGACCTCGCCCGCGGGGAGCCGCGGCGGTCGGTCGGCGACAACAAGCCGCGTCTCGAGGCGGCCCCGCAGCAGCGGCGTCAGCCGGTCGTACAGCCCGCGGTCGCTGAACATTGCCGTCCCGCTGCCCGCTCGAAGCGCTTCCACCGCCTCGCGCGCCGACTCGCTTGGCAGGCGCGTTGCGGCGTAGGTTGCGGTCGCGGAAAGCGTGACGGCGGCAAGGAGCGCGCCGAGAGCGAGGCCCGCCGGAACAGCGAGCCGGGGAGTGAACGGCGAACGCCGCTGCCAGAGCGCCGCGGCGAGGTCGACCGCGAGGATAAGGAGCACTCCCGTGCGCGCCAGCACCGTCGTGACGAGCACCGCCGGCTGGTCGGCGAAGAGCAGCAGCGCCAGCGGATATTCGACGAGGTTGATCGTGGAGAGAACCAAGGCGTAGCCGAGGCCGCGTCCGTCCGGCCAGAGGAGGACGAGCGGGGCGAGGAGATAGACGAGAAATTGCGGGCTGTAACCTTTCGAGGCGAGGAAGAAGAGCACGAGGGCGAGGCCTGTCGCCGCGACAACGGTTTGCGCCTCCCAGCGGCGGACCCGAAGCACGATCCCGCCGCCGACCAGCGCTGCGATGCCGAGCACGGGCAGCATCGGGATGCGTGTCGGCCGTTCAGTCTGGGTGGCGGTCGCGGGGTCGAGCCGCATCTCCGGCCGGGCGACTGCGCCGCCGCTGTAATAGCCGTCGGCAAGCGCCCAGACGGTCTCCCAGCTGCCGCGCGCGAGCAGGCTCTCCGCCGAGGCGCGCGCCATTACCGGGTTGGCCACGACGAACGGCGCCGCGATCAGCGCCGCCGTCGCCGCTGCTGCCACGCAGAGCAGGCTGGCCGCTCCGCGCCGTCCGCTTCGCCAGAGGGCGACCGCGCCGACGGGAACCGCAAGGCCCGGGATCAGCTTCACCATGATCCCAACCCCCGCTGCCGCGCCGGCAAGTGCGGCCCAGCGTCTCGCCGCGCCGTCGAAGGCGCGCAGGAGCAGCGCCAGCGCGAGCAGCAGGAAGAACAGGGGATAACTTTCGAAGCCCGCCGCCCAGAAGAAGACAGGCGGAAAAAGGAGCGCCCAGATCCAGGCGGCGAGCAGACCGCGGTCCGGCCAGCCAACTCGGCTCGCGATCCAGCCGAGAAGCAGCAGGTTGCCGACCTCGAACAGCAGCAAGATTGTCCCGAAGACGACGCTGAACCCGAAATGCGGGGTGTCCCACAGGGGGATGAGCGCCGACAGCCGATAGGCGACGACAACGAGCCACGGAAAGAGCGGCGGATGTTCCATCCAGAAGTCGAGGTAGGGGTAGCGGCCGACATCGGTGAAGCGGGCCCAGCCTTCGAAAAAGTAGTAGTCGTTCCAGTCCGCGATGTAGCCGACCGGCCGCAGCACCGCTGGGATAGCGATCCGCAGCCCGACGAAGGCGAGCACAAGGATCGCCCAGCCGGCGCGCCGCTGGGACGGAGATAGGATCATGGCCGCACCCGCACGACGCCGAGGTCGGCGGCATCACCGCCGCCGGCGAGCGGCAGGCGTGCTCCGCTGGCGTCGTACAGCCCGGCGCGCAGGCGGAACTCCCCGGCAGGAAGAACGAGCGCGCGCCGGTCGACGACCGTTTCGCCCGGCTGCCATTCCGTCGTCGGCCGCGTTCCGCCGGCGGGCGGGCCGTCGCGCTGGGCGACCAGCTGCCCCGCGGCGTCGTAGGCATGAAGGAAGACCGAATACGGCGGCAAGGGACCGCTCGCGCTCCAGACGAGGGCGACCGGGATGACTTCGCCGGCGCGGGGGGCTCGTCCCACCTCGGCGCGCTCCAGCGTCACGCCGCCGCCGAATGCCGCTCCCGGCACAGGGTCGAGCGGCCCGGCAGCGACAAAGCGGGCGATGCGCGCATTTTCCAGCCATGTCTCGCCGGCGGGAAAGAGGCGCGCCGCTAGCCAGCGCTCGACGGCCGCGTTCCGCGCCCGGTCTTCGTCTGTCCCGGAGAAGACGAGGGCGACCGGCCCGCTGCGTCCGCCTTCAGCGAGGAGGTGAGCGGAGCGGGTCGTCCAGTCGGGGGCCGCGCTGCTGACGTCGAGCAGGTGGACCGCCTGGCGGAGCCCGAGGAAGGGACGGATTGCGGTGTAAAGGACGGGGTCAGTCAGCAGCACCATTCCGCCCTCGGCCTGAAGCGTCTCCATCAGCGGCCGGTAGGGATGGGAGTGAAAGGCGTCGTCGTAATACGCCCACGCCATGCCCACCGTTCCGGCAAGCAGCACGCCGGTCGCCCCGACCGCCGCCGCCCGGCGCATTCCTGTCGGGATCACGAGCGGTCGAAGCAGCCCCCAGCATTCGGCGGCGAGCGCCGCCAGCAGCGCGGTCCGGAACAGGACGAGGAAGGTCAGGATCGCGGCATTCTCGCCGAGCATCGCCAGCCAGAACGGCCATTCGAGGAGGTTGACCGCCGAGAGGAGCAGCGCGGAGACTGTCCCGCGCAGCGATGGCCACAGCAACGCAATCAGCGCCAGCGGGTAGACGACGAACTGCGCGCTCCAGCCCTTCGAGGCGAGCAGCACGACGAGGAGGCTAAACGCCCCGAGCGCGACCACGGTGAGGGGCTGGCGCCAATCGTGGCGCCGGGTGACGGCGAGCCCGATGATCGCTCCGGCAGCGAGCGTGACGACAGTCCACGGAAAGCGTGCCGGATGCTGCGCCTGATAGGCGACCGTCGGGTCAAACCGCTGCTCGACCGGGGCGACGAGGCCGCCGCCGTAATAGCCGTCGATCAGCGCGTAGATCGTCTCCCAGGAAGAGCGGGTGACAATGCTGGCGTAGGAGGCGAGCGTCATCTCGGGATTGGCAAGGAAGAACGGAAGCGCCACGGCGAGCATGGTAAGGCCGAGAGTCGCGCCGAAGAGCAGGGCGGCCGCGCGCCCTGCTGACCAGAAGGCGGCCAGCGCCGCCGGCGCGACGGCGAGGGGCAGCACTTTGTACTGCGCTCCAAGGCCGAGGATGACGCCTGCGAGCGCGGCTCGCAGGAGCGGCCGGCGCGCGCCGGGCAGCGCGAGCCAGAGGGTCGCGAGGATCGCCAGCACGGCCGGCCCGTCAAACCCGGAGAGGAAGAAGTAGAGCGGTGCCAGCAGCGACGCCCAGATTGCCGCTCCGAGCAGCGCGGCGAGGTCCCCCCAGAGGCGGCGCCCGATCTGGAAGAGGAGGAGCAGGGTCAGCGCTTCGACCGCCAGCAGCGGCAGTCCGGTCGTGAGCGAAAACCAGAGCTGCGGGTCGCGCCACGGCGGGAGCCATCCTGCCAGCCAGTGCGCCGCAATTCCGAAGTAGGGGAGCAGGGGCGGGTACTCCATCCAAAAGTCGACGAAGGGCAGATAGCCGGCGTCGACGTAGCGCAGCCAGAAGCCGAAAAAGTAGCGCTCCGACCAGTCGACGACATAGCCGCCGGGCCGCCACGAGAGGAGGGCTGCCAGTCGGAACGCGACGAAGAGCGCGAGCAGCCCGACGAAGGCGCGGCTGGGGCGCCACGCGGGCTGGGCGGGCGATACCCTCGGGGGACCCGCTGTCGTTGCGGAGGAGGCAGTCTCGATGGCTGTCACTCGGCTACCTCGACGGTCGCGATCGGCGCTGAGAACCGGCCGGTCGAGTTGCCCGCCTCGTCGAAGACGGTCCACGGGCGCTTGCTGTAGTAGCTGTAGACCGCTGTGACGAGGGTGTAGCGCCCCGGCGCCGCGTCGGCGGGCACGGTGAGGAAATAGCGGTCGTAGTGAATGACCCCTTGGGCGATGCGGTCGTTCGTCAGCAGGCCGTCCCACGGCTCTTTATCCACTTGGGCGATGGCGCGGCCGTCAGAGGTCCACAGCTGGAGCGAGGTTGTCGACCGAAAGCGGACGCGGCGCACTTCGATCGGTGTCACCATCCGCCAGTAGAGGCCGACTGTCACGCGCTCTCCCGGCTGGAGGATCGTTTTCGGCAGGTCGTAGCCGACGAGCTCAATCTGGGGGCGGCCGCCCGCCGCAAAGCCGACCGTCAGCGGCTGTTGGATCGGCGGGACTGGCTTGCGCTTGAAGATGCCGTAGCCGCCGTCCTGCCAGAGCAGCTCATAAAGCGGGTTGTTCCACATCTCGTCGAGCGCGCGGCCGAAGTCTGCCGCGCTGAGCGGCCAGTAGTCGGCGAAGTTGTCGAGGACGACATACTCGGCGTCATGGATATTGGGGAAGACGTAGATCTGGCGGCGGTGGGCAAGATGAGGAACAAGGTCAGACTGCGCTGAGACCGAGGCGTCAGGCGGGATGCGCCGAAACGCCTCTTCAGCGTAGCGCAGCCGCTCGGTGATGGCAAACTGCTCTGGGTCATGCCGGCGGCCGATCGGCGTCGGGCCGAAGGTGATGCTGCTCGTCGCCGCCGCGATCAGCACGTAGCTGGCGAGGGCGTAGCGGCCGGCGAGGCTCGCGAACGGTCGCCGCCGCATCAGCCAGCCGAGTGCGACGATCGTCCCGCCCATGATGAACGGGATCAGCGGCGCGCTGTACTGGTTGACGATGTCGTACTGTTCGCGATAGTCGGAGAGGAGAAGGTAGCCGAAAATCGGGAGCGACAGCGCAAAGATCGGCAGCCCAAGCGGTCCGAGCAAGCCGACCGGCGCGAACAGCCGGACGAGATATTCCAGCCGCGGAACGGTCCAGAGATAGTCGAGCACCCAGAGCGGCCGAGTGACGATCGTCAGCAGAATTTCCGGGATCGAATTGCCCAGCTTGCCGTAGCGGACGACGAAGTAGTAGACGGGGCTATTCTGGAAGTAGGGCACGGCCCAGCCGACGGTAAATGCCAGCCAGGCTGCTCCGACGACAAGCAGCCCAATCCCCCACCGCCAGCGGCGGACGGCAAGGAGCGCGACGCCAAACGCCATCACCGGGATCGCGATCTCCTCGCGACAGAGCAGCGCCAGCCCGAGGCAGCCCGCGAGCGGCACCATCCGCCGCGTGTCGAAGAAGAAGATCGCTGCCAGCAGCAGCGGGGTTGTGAGCGCAATCTCATGGAAATCGTAGAAATTGACGTAGTGGAGCGCAGGCAGCAGCAGGTAGGCCGCCGCGAGCAGGAGCGCGGCACCCCGGCTCCCCGTCCGTCGCCGCGCAAACAGGTAGACCGGGACCGCGCCGAGCGCGAGCGCGACGGTCTGGAGCAGGAGAAGCGCCCGCGGATCCGGCCACACCCAATAGAGCGGCACGAGTAGGAGAAAGATCGGCGCAAAATGCTGGCCGAGCAGATTGCCCGAGTACTCGATCATCACGGTGTTCTCGAACAACCGCCCTTGGCTGGTGTTCCAGAGCACTTGGGTGAAGATCCCGAGGTCGTAGGCGTGGCTTTTCAGCGCGTTATGGCGCCTGATCGCCAGTCCGCCGATCGCAGCGATGTACGCGACGATGAGGAAGGTGAGGCCGAGGCGGGCGAGGAGGGGCGCTCGCCCAGCCACCGCAAGGCGCAGCCGGGCGCCGGCGAGGCGCACCAGCAGCCAGACGATCGCCGCTCCACCGAGCGCCGCAGCGAGGGGCACGATCAGCTCGCCGACAAGGTCCAGTTCGCCAAGCGACCGCTGCATTACGGTTTCCGCGCGAGCGCCAGCACGCTCAAGCCGAACGGCAGGTCTGCCCACCGAAGCGCCTGCCCCTCGGCGGCCAAGATGGCGGCGAACAACTGGTTGAGCATCGGCGAGAGGGGTTTCACATCGGACTCGCCGCTCGACGAAGCGGTCGCCCATTCGAGGGCGCGCTTTGCTGCCGCCATCGGGAAGAGCGTGGTGTTCAGATAGCTGATCCGCACGACCTCAAGCCCTGTTTCCCGCAGCTTGGCGCGGAGCTCGCCGGCCGTATAGCGGTGGCGCGTGTGGACAGCGCGGTCGTGCGCTCCGCGCAGCCAGTCGTAGGCGGGCACGCGCACCAGCAGCCAGCCGCCTCGGCGCGTGACCCGCGCCATCTCTGCCAGCGCCAGCCGGTCATCCTCGACAGCCAGATGATAGAGAACCTCGAACGAGGTCACGAGGTCGAAGCTCTCGTCGGCGAAGGGAAGCGCTCCCACCGAGGCGCGGGCGATCGCCTCCGGCCGGCGCGTGGCGGCAAAGCGCAGCGCCTCGCGCGACAGGTCGACCCCGACTGGCCGGCCGTAGCGGGCGAGAAAGATGAGATTGGCGCCGGTGCCGCAGCCGGCATCGAGCACTCGTCCGACAGCGCCGACATAGCGGTCGAGCAGCGCCGCTGTCGCCCGGCGCATGCCGACATACCACCAGAAGCCATCTTCGCTCTCGTACATCACCCGGTATTCGACGCGCTTCACGGCCGCACCTGCACCGGCGGCAGTTCGACAAAGTCCGTCTCGCCCGCTGGGAGCCGGGCACCGGTCGCGAGGTCATACATTCCCACAATTAGGCGATATTCGCCGGGAGGCGGCGCGTTCAGCGTCACCGTCTCTCCGATCCGGTCGCCGGGGGCCCAAGCCGAGGTCGGATAGTGGCCGCCTTGGGGCTGCCCGTCATGCTGCGCGGCGACGCGGCCGCCCTCATCGAGCAGCTGCACAAACACGGTGTAGTCGAGCGGCGGGACCGCTTTCGCTTCCCACACGAGGTCGAGAGCGAGCGCTGCGCCAGGGGCGAGGCGGATTACGCCGCCGCTCGGGGCGGGGCGGGTCGTCACCCCAACGAGCCGGATCGCCTCGCCCAGCGGACGGTCGAGAGTGAGCGCCGGCGCGGCAGGAGACGGACCAACGACGACGATCCGCCCGAGGATGAGGCGCGTGTCGGTCTGTCCGTCCGGAGTGCGGACCGGCAGACGCTTGAAGTCGGTCACGGGGTAGAAGCCGATCTCGACAGAATACACCCCGGGCCGAGCGGTCGGCACGATCTGAACGCTTCGCTCGTCGTGGATCGCCTCCCCGGCGCGCCAGTAGCGCGTCGGATAGACATTGCGCGTCGGCGGGCCGTCGCGCTGACCGCCTTTCTCGAGCGACGGGTTCAGCAGGTGGACGAACAGCATGTAATGTTCGTTGAGATCGCGCAGCGGCTGCCACGTAAAGGAAAAGTGGACGACCTCGCCCGGACGGACGCGCTCCGGCTTCATGCGGTAGCCGACGAGGCGAATTTGATCGCCGAAGACCGCTCCGCTTGGCCGACCGACCTGCGCCGGGTCGTAACTGGCGGAGACAAGCTGCGGACTGGTCAGGAAGACGGCAATGCCGGCAACCGCTGCGGCCGCCCCGCCTGCCGCAAGCTGCCGCGTCTGGAGGCGGACCCCGCCGACGCGGAGCGTCCACCAGACGAAAAGGGCACTGTAGGCGACCGCGTTGACGAGCGTCAGGCTGAGGTGGCGGTAGTGCAGCCCGAGATCTTGGAGCTGGTCGTAGATCCCCGAGTCATGAAGGACTAGGTTGATCAAGAAGAGGGCTGAGAGCGTGAAATAGAGCCAGCGCAGCGCCCGTTCCCGCCACCAGATGAGCGAGAGCAGCGGCAGCACGGTGTAGGCGTGGGTCTCGTGGACGACCGTCATCACCATGAAGAGCGCCAGCCCAAGGTAGGCGGCGATCTCGAGCGTTCGCGTCTCGTCGTGCGTGCGCCAAGCGCGCCAGAGCGCGTAGAGAAAGAAAAGAGCGAGCAGGCCGATCGCGGTCAGCCGGTAGGAGAGCGGGCCGAGAAACGGCTCGGTGTCGCGGATCTGCCAGCCGTAGCCCCAGCCGACCAGCCACCAGAAGTTGTGCGCGTTGTTCGAGATGAAGGGGTCGTAGTCGGCCATCGCGAGCATCTGGTTGATAATTCCGTCGGCCGTCCCGGCGAGGAGGAACGGTCCGGTCGCGAGGAGCACGCCGACGACGATCCCTGCTGCGCCGCGGAGGCATCCGCGCAGCCCCTGCTCGCGCAGCGTGATCAGTGCCACCAGCGGTGCGAAGATATCGGCTTGCGGCTTGGTAAACACCCCAACCGAGATGAGCGCCCAGGCAAGAAAGGGCCGGCGCGAAAGCGCGAGCAGGAGCGAGCCGACGATGATGATCGCGTGCGGGGAGTCGGGCATTCCCCAGTAAGCGAGGTTGAACAGAACGGCCGGGTTGAAGGCGTAGGCGAAGGCGGCCGCCAGCCCCCATCCCTCGCCGCCGCGCCGCCGCACAAACCACCAGATCAGCGCTGCCAAGGCGAGGTCGAGCACGATGCCGGGCAGCCGGATCAGATAGGTGAACGCGGTTCGGCCAGTGTCGAACTCGGGTGAGAACCACGCTCGATAAAGGCGGACAGCGGCTTCCAGCCAGTAGAGAAAGACGGGCGGATAGTCCACTATCACCGGGCCGTCGTAGGCATGAACAACGCCGCGCTCGGCGATGATCCGCGCCCACGATTTGTAGACGTCAAGGTCCCACGCGTTGCCGCCCGCGCCAGCGAGCACGAGGCGCAGCGCCAATGCCAGCAGCAGCCCGCCGGCGAAGATTGCGGCGGCCTGCCTCGCGCTGCGCTGTCCTCCGCGTGCCGAACCGAGAGCGGGCGGGGGAGCAAGGGGCGGCGTTGTCATTGCGGCACCGTCACCTCGAGGACGACCAGCCGCCCCTCGCCCGCGGCCGTTGGCAGCCGCTCGCCGGTTGCTGGCCAGTACATTCCAACCTCGATGGCGTAGCGCCCGGGCGGCGCGGTCGGGTCCACCACGAAGCGGCGGGTGTCGCGAACGATCGTGCCCGGGCGCCACTGATGCGTCGGAAAGTCTCCGCGCAGCGGGTAGCCGTCATCTTGGCCCCAGAGCGGCGTGGCGTTCAGCGGATTGAGCTCACTTCCGCGGAGATGGGTGAAGACAACCCAAGAACGATCGAGGCGGCGCAGCGGCTGCCAGTCGAGCGTCACCTCAAGCGTCTCTCCGGGGCGCACCTGATCGCCGGAGACGAGCGGTCGCCCGCCGGCAGTGACGCTGGCGCCGGCCAGGCGGAGCCAGTCGCCAAATTCACCGACCGTCTGGAGCCGGGCGGCTGCCGGCGGCTGAGGGGCTGGCTCGGTACGATCGATCCGGAGCGTCGCAAGCCGCTGCCGCACCGCTGGCGTCTCGATCTCGAGCTGATACGTCCCTGACGGCGTATAGCGGTGGGCGACGAACTCGAATTGGCGGCGGAGAACGCTTCCGCTCGGGGCGCCCTCGTCATCGACAATCCACTCTTCCAGCGGGATGCCAGCCGTGTCGATCAGTCGAACCGCAAGCGGGCCGGCCGAGCGGTCTCCCGCGCGCCAGTAGAGCGCGATATGCCCGACATCGCCGGGCAGCAGCCGCCGTGCCGGCAGGTCATAGCCGAGGAGGCGACGGCCGCCCCCGAGGTCGCGGTCGAGCGGCACGGCAGGCGCGAGCCGCTCGACCGCGGGCGGCTCGCCGGCGCGGTCGAACAGCGCAAGCCGATTGTAGCCGTTTGGCTGCTCATACACCTTCGGCCGATTCGCCTCCAGCCAGCGGGCGATTTCGCCGCCCGGGTCTTGGAGGTGCGCTTCCGCTGCCACCAGCCAAATCCGACGGTGCTGTTCCGCAATCGGGCCGATGTCGCCTGCTGCGCTCGCCGCGGTCGCCGGCACCGTATACGGCAAACCGTACCAGCGGGGCGCATCCGGCATAGCCGGGAGATAGTAGTAGGTGAACAAGACCGCTCGGTCGCCCGAGACGAGCACCACGCCGTCCTCGGGGCGCGCATAGGCGCGCAGCGCGGCGATCATCGAGTCAAATTCGTCGCGATAGCGCCGCCCGTCGAGATAGTCGACGGTAAACCAGCCTGCGGCAAGCGCTGCGGCGAGGGTGACGGCGGCGCCCACCGGGCGCCACAGTCGGCCGATCGCGGCCAGCGCGCCTGCGATCACAAGCGCCGCCGCCGGCGCCGCGAGCAGGAAATAGCGCACCTCGAGCCGCGGCGAGTAGAACAGCGCGCGCGGCTGCGTTGCCGAGAAGACGACCAGCGGGACAGTGAGCAGGATAAACAGCGGGAGCAGCCAGCCGACCCCCCAGCCGAGGCGCGAGCGACAGAGCAGCAGCGAAAGGAGGGCGCCAATGGCCAGTGCGCCAAGCGCAAGCGCGACGCCCGGCCAGTAGCGGTCGATGTCCACCGAGACGCCCGTCGTCAGGACAACAGCGTACAGTTTGGCGAAGAGGGTCGGGTCGATCGGCTCCGCGGTTGACCAGGTGCGCATCCGCCCGCTGGCGAAGAGGAACCAGAGACCAAACAGTGCCGCAACGACGATCTGCGCGGTCGCCCACGCAACGGCAAAGCGCGCGCCGGCGCGGCGCGTGCGCTTGTCGAGCAGTCGGCGGAGCGCCACGACGCCAGCGAACAGGTTAATTGCGATCAAGACCGCCGCGCTCAGGTAGAGCGTCCAAAGGGCGAGGCTGGCGCTGACGACGAAACCGGCCCACCATCGCTCGCCGCGGGCGGCGCGGAGCGCGAAGAAGGAGGCGGCAAGCGTGAAGGCCGCTGCCGGGGCGTACATGCGCAGCTCTTGCGACCACCAGACCGGGAAGCGCGCCAGTGCCAGCAGCAGGGCCGCGATCAGCCCAACGCGCCAGCCGCCGAGAAGCCGGCCGACGGGAATGGCGAGCGCCACCGTCAGCGTGCCGGTCCAGACATCCACCAGCCGGCCCGCGAAGGCGCTCTCCCCCGCCAGCCGCACCTGCGCCCAGAGGAGCCAGAAGAAGACCGGGGGATGGACATCGGCTGCTGTCCAGAGGGTGGTGTCGAGCAGGCTCTGGCGGACCGCCCAGAATGCCAGCCCTTCGTCCCACCAGATGTTCTGCTCGCCGAGGCGGACGAGCCGCAGGCCAAAAGCAGCAAGCAGGATGAGGAGCGGAACAGCAAGACGCGGCCACGGTCGCGGTCGCGGGCCGGCCGCGGAAAGCTCCACTGCCGGTCGCGGAACCGTCCTCAGGGCGCTCACGAGGCGCGATTCTAGCAAACAGGCGACGGCTTTCCCTCGAGCAGCAGCGCCTGGTACGCTCCCTCCGAAGGAGTGCTGCTCGATGGCTGACACCTCTCTCGCACTCAATCAGCATCGCCGAGACACGCTCGACCGCTATCGCGGCGCGTTTCTGGGGCTCGCCCTCGCTGATGGGATAGCCGCTCGCGGGATCCTCGAACGCTGCGAAATGCTCCTCGCTCAGGAAGATGAGGCCGACCCGGACGGTTTCGAGGAGGGGGATGCTGCCGTAGCCGGCGCTCTCGCCGCGCTCTGGCAGGGAGGAGATGAAGCGTTGGCCGCCGAGTGGGTGGGACGGACGGCGAAGAAGGCGACAGCGCGGCAGGCGGCAGCAGTGATGGCGCGCATTCTCGCGGGCACATCTCGCGACGCGCTGCCGCCGCTTGGCGTGGCGACGGAGGCGCTCCGCGCAGCGGCGACGTTTGCAGAGGGACTGCGCTTTGTCGGTCCCCCCGAGCGGGCGCGTTACGGCATCCTCGCGGGCGCATTCTTCGGCGAAAGCGGCCTCGACGAAAGGGACGTAAGCCGGCTTCCGCTTCGCGCTGTCGCCCGCGCCGTTGCGGGGGCGATCGTCGAGCGCCTCTGGTTCCCTGCGCCGGCGGATGCGCCGATGATTGCCTGCGAGCATTGCCGAGCGCTGCTCGAGGGCGGGGGGACTGCGCCCGGGGCGTCCGAAGGATGAGGTCTCGCTTCCCCGGCCAGTGCTCACTCGACAAGTGAGGCGGCTCTCGACGATCCTAGGCAGTGACAGCCGGGCGGCATCCCTTCTCAGGGAGCGCTGCAAGCCGGCGGCGAGAATGTGCAGCGGGAGAGACGAGGCAAGATGACAAAGCGGTTCGACGGCAAAGTGATCCTGGTGACTGGTGGCGGCTCCGGGATTGGCGAGGCGTGCGTCAAGCAGTTCGCGGCAGAAGGCGGCAACGTCGTGGTTGCCGACATCGATCTTGCGGGGGCTGAGCGGGTTGTTGGCGAGGTGGTGAATGCGGGGGGAACGGCGCGTCCCGTCAAGGTTGATGTAGCCGACCCGGCCTCGGTTGAGGCAATGGTGCGCTTTACGGTGGAGACGTTTGGTCGGCTCGACGTGGCGGTGAACAATGCGGGCATCGGCGGCGAGGCGAACCCCGTCGGGTCGTACTCGATCGAAGGGTGGAAGCAGGTCATCGACGTCAACCTGAACGGCGTCTTCTACGGCATGCGCTACGAAATTCCGGCGATGCTGGCGAATGGCGGCGGCGTGATCGTCAACATGGCCTCTATTCTCGGCACAGTCACCTTTGCGAACGCCCCGGCCTATGTTGCTGCCAAGCATGCGGTCATCGGCCTGACCAAGTCAGCGGCCGTTGAGTATGCCACGGCGGGCATTCGGGCCGTCAGCGTCGGTCCTGCCTTTATTGTCACGCCGCTGCTGACCCGGCATCTGAACGAAGAGGCGATGCAGGCGATCACGCAGCTGCATCCGGTGAAGCGGATGGGCGCGCCGAAGGAGGTGGCGGCGTTGGTCTGTTTCCTCGCTTCGGATGAGGCGTCGTTCATCACCGGGAGCTACCACCTCGTCGACGGCGGCTACACTGCGCTCTAAGCTGCCGCAGGCAGGGGCGGCCGCGGCGCCCCGTGCGCGCGCTGGTACGCTGCCGAGGGCAGCGGCAGGCGGAGAAGGGGGAGAGCGCTCCGCTTGGTGCCGCTGGGGGGGAGGTTCACTCGCTGGAGGGGTGAGGAGAACGCCCACGCGCTTCAAGGTCGATCGTGCCGCTCCGCCCGCCGCTTTTGTGAACGAGCCGGACGGCCTCGATGCGCATGCTGCGGTCAACCGACTTCAGCATGTCGTAGATCGTGAGCGCCGCTACCGTCACCGCGGTCAGGGCTTCCATCTCCACCCCGGTGCGGCCGCGCAGCGTGACGGTCGCCTCGATCTCGATAGCGTCCTCGCCGAGCTCGAACGACAGGTCAACCGCGGAAAGCGGGAGCGGATGGCAGAGGGGAATGAGATCGGGGGTCCGCTTTGCCCCCATGATCCCCGCAATCTGCGCGACCGCGAGCACATCGCCTTTGCTTGCCCGTCCCTCGCGGACGAGGGCGGCGGTCTCTGGCCGCATCGTCACGCGGCCGCGCGCGATCGCGACCCGCAGCGTCTCTTCCTTGGCAGACACGTCGACCATGCGGGCGCGGCCGCGTTCATCGAAATGCGTCAGGTCGCTCATACGCCCACTTTCGCCCGCTCGCTCAGCCACGCGCGCGCCGCCGCGATCGCTTGGCCGCGGTGGGAGAGGCGCTGCTTCTCCTCAAGGGTGAGTTCGGCCATCGTCCGCGTCTCGCCGCGCGGCTGGAAGATGGGGTCGTAGCCGAACCCGCCCGTTCCTCGCGGCATCGTTGTGATTATCCCCTCGCAGACGCCGCGAAAGGTGACGACGGAACCAGTGGGGTCGGCAATGGCAATGAGGGCGACAAATCGCGCCGAGCGGCGCTCTGGCGGGAGATCTGCCAGCTGTTCGAGAAGGAGGCGAACGCGGCCAGCGTCATCGAGCCCCGGGCCGCCAAACCGCGCGGACTCTACCCCCGGCGCGCCGCCCAAGGCGTCGACCTCAAGCCCCGAGTCGTCGGCGAGGGCGAGGCATTCGCCCATCGCGGCGTATGCAGTCGCTTTCAGGATGGCATTCTCTTCGAAGGTGGTGCCGATCTCCTCAACCGAGGCGCGGATGCCGAGGTCGGCCGGGGTTACAAGCCGGTAGGGCAGGTCCGCGAGCGCTTGGCGAAGCTCGCGCAGCTTGCCGGGGTTCGTGGAGGCGATCAGCAGCAGCTCCGTCATGGAACAGTATAGTAGCACCGCTCGAAGGAGGAGAGGGATGCTGCTTGAAGGCAAGGTCGCGCTTGTGACGGGCGGGGTCAGCGGAATTGGCCGCGCGGTGGCCCTCCGGTTTGCTGCGGAAGGAGCGGCCGGGGTCGCCGTTAACTACTCGCGGTCAGAGCAGGAGGCGGCCGACACGGTTGCCATGCTGGGAGAGCGGGGCATCGCCATCCGCGCCGATGTCGCCGACTCGGCGCAGGTCCGGCGGATGGTCGATGCGGTGGTCGCGCGTTTCGGCCGGATCGACATCCTCGTCAACAACGCAGCGACAACGCGCTACTGCAGTTTCGACGAGGTGGATGAGGCGCTGTGGACGCGGGTGCTGGCGGTCAACTTGAATGGGCCGTTCTTTTGCATCAAGGCGGTTGTCCCCTACATGCGGGCACAGGGCAAGGGGGTCATCGTCAATGTCTCGTCGGTCGGCGGCATCGCGCCGGTCGGCAGTTCTGCGGCCTATTCTGTCTCCAAAGCAGGGCTGAACCATCTCACCCGCGTCGCCGCGAAAGCGCTGGGGCCGGTCATCCGCGTCAATGGGGTTGCCCCCGGGCTCGTCTTCACGCGCTGGAATGCTGACCGCCCGCGCGAGGCCCAAGAAGCGCAGATCCAAGAAGCGCCCCTCAAAATGGGCGGCCAGCCGGAGGATATCGCCAATGCGGTGCTGTTCTTCGCCTCCGATCAGTCGCGCTTCATCACCGGCCAGACGCTCATCGTTGACGGCGGGCGGTTCATGCAGTGAACCGCCCCCACGCTGAATGCGGCGGAAGCGGCGCTGCTACCGCCGTCGCCTCCCGGAGCGGCGCGCGGGAGACGGCGCGGCCGCAGGCGCAGTCTCGATCAGCTCGGTGATCTCCGCGCTGTCGGGGTCGGTGCGCGGCGGCGCTTCGAGGCTGGCCGGAAGCGGCTCGGGGGTGAGGTCGTTAGTGTCGGGGTCGCTGCCGGGCGGGGCTTCGGCGCTCGCGGGCGGGGCGTTCGGGGTCAGGTCTGCCGTGTCAGGGTCGGTTGCCGGCGGCGTTTCCGCCGGGGGAACGCGTTCGGCGCGGCGACGCCGCGAGCGCGGTTTCGCTGCCGCGGCAGCCTGTTCGGCGGCTTCGCGAAACGCTTCCGGGGCGCCTTCTGCCTCGAACAAAATCGTGAGCGGGTCCGGTGCCGGACGCGGCTCGGCCGCTTCGATCGGCAGCGGGGCGCCGGTCTCGGCGTCGCCCATTTCGGAGCGGCGTCGGCGGTCACGCCCGTACTGCTCTTCGAGATCGGCGGCGATCATCGCAACCCCAGGGTCGACCCCGCCGCTCTCCTCAGCGAGATGGGCAAGCGCTGCTTCAGCGGCAGTGGGCTCTTCTTCCGCGTGAACGATCACGCGGCCGAGGAGAGACTCGAGCGGCGGACGCACCACTTCAATCTCCTCCTCGCTCGGCTCGCTCACGACCCCGGCTGTCTCTTCCGGCTCGGTAGCGCGCGAGCTGGTTGCCGCGGCACGGATGGGACCGATAGGCGGTTCCTCTCGTCGGACCCCCTCGAGGATCGGCGGCGATGGCTCGACGAGCGGCTCTGCTTCAGGCGCTGGCGGTCGCCGCGGGGTGCTGGAAGAAGGCAGAGGACGCGGTCGAGGTTGAACAGCTTCCTCGGGCTGACGGCGCGACTCGAGCTGAGCAAGCACTTCCGGCCGACGGAAGGGAAGACGGCGTCCGGGTTGGGGCGCGCTCGCGGCGGCGGGCTCGCTCCGCTGGGGGAGGGGCAGAGGAGCGAGGGTGCCGGCGCTCGCTTCATCAACGATCCCCGCTTCGTTGATCGCCTCGGCGAGGTCCATCTGTGGTGCGACGGCGTCCGGGGCGCTCTCCTCGGTGCGGGGTGTCTCGCTCCGGCTGCCGCGTCGCCGTCGCCGCCGCCGTTTCGACGAACTCGGCGCCGGCGCCTCGGCAGAAGAAGGCTCGGTCACCGGGGCGGCGGCGACGGGCGGCACGACCGCCGGGGGAACGCCGGCGTCTTCCATCGCGTCGCTCGCGGCGCCGGGCGCAGTCGGCTGCGGACGATACGCCGGCTGAAGCGCGCCGGAGAGCGGCGTCTGGCCTGCAGGCATGGGAACGCCCCGGCGGCGTGGGCCGCCGACAAGCTCGCGGTAGGTGACCAAGCGGTCGGCCGATTGGGCCAGCTGGGCGGCGGTGTAATCGCTCCCGACGACCACGACATGGGCACCGCGCAGCCGCGCCATTCGCACGAGGGGCATCAGGTCCTTATCGGAGGAGACGACAACAAGCACATCAGGCCGGAGCAGATGCAGCAGATCAACCCCATCAGCGACGAGCGCGGTATCGGCGACGCTCTTTCCGCTTCCCTGTTGGCCGAGAGCGGGCTGGAACACCGGCGCGAAGGCCGGCTCAACTCCCGTCCGATACACCATCATGCGCACGTTCGGGTCATCCCACGAACCGTAAGCGCGGGCGGCAACCACGGTGCCGAGGGTCTGCGCATAGGCGACAACGGGGCTCAGGTCGGCAATCGTCTGGAGGTCGCGTCGAACACAGATCTCGAAGTTGTCGTAGTCAATGAGGAGAACAACTCGACCGTTCTGAGAAACCACGCTTTTCCTCGTCAGTCATCTGGAACGATCCAGGTGACGATGTCTCATCGCTCGAATTATAGTCCGCTGCTCGATTCAGTATGATCAACAGATGACACTGCGCAAACGCCACCTTGCGGCTGTAGACGAAGCAGCGCGCACCGGCATCGATCGGCTCGCCGCTCTTGCCGGCGACCTCGCGAACTGCCCGGAGCCGGGGTTTGCGGAGTATGGCGCGGCTGCGCGCCTCACCGGCGCGCTGTCAGCGGCGGGCTTCACGGTCGAGCAGCCGATTGCGGGCCTCGACACCGCCTTTCGGGCCTCGCTCGGGCAGGGGCGTCCAGCTCTTGCCATCTTTCTTGAGTACGACGCGCATCCGGAAGCGGGCCATCTCGCAGGAAAGCATCTTGCGGCTGCCGCGAGCGTCAGCGCCCTCGCCGCGCTCGCGGCAGTCGGGGACATACCCGGTCGTCTCCTCGCGATCGGCGCGCCCGCCTCTGAGCCGGATCAGCGCGGCGCGGGCGGGAAGGCACTCCTCCTTGAGCGCGGGCTGCTTGATGAGGTCGACGCGGCGTTCCTGCTCGTCGCGACCAACAGCCGGCGGCCGCGTCTCACGAGCGCGCCGGCTGGACAGCTGATCGAACTGCGATTCACGGGGAAGGCGTCTCATGCTGCCTCAGCGCCGGAACGGGGGATCAACGCGCTCGAGGCGGCGCTCGGCACGTTTCTGCTCATCAATGCCGCGCGCCAGCATCTTCCGCCCGGGGCGCGGATAGACGGGGTCGTGCCGAATGGCGGCGCTGCGCCGAACATTGTGCCGGAGAAGGCAGCGGCACGGTTCTGGGTCCGCGCTCCCGAGCCGTTCAGCCTGCGCCGCGCGGCGCGGCGGCTGGTCCGGGCTGCGGAGGCGTCGGCGGCCGCTGCCGGGGCAACTGTTGAGCGAGAAGCGTACTCACGGCTTTTTCTCAATTTCATCGACTGCCCGCCGCTCGGCGAGCCGATGGCGGACGCGTGGCGGCGAGTGTATGACGGCGATCCGAGCGGTCCGTGGGAGCTCTCTGCGCCCACCGACTTCGGCAACGTTTCCCAGGTCATCCCCGCCCTCCTCGTTCCGCTCTTTGTGTCCGAGGCGCCGCCGAAAACGCCGGAATTTGCGGCGGCGACGATGACGAAAGAGGCGGTTGCTGCTGCGGCTGCTGCGGCGCGGGCGCTTGCCCTTGGCCTTGCCGCCCTGTTTGCTGCTCCCGACCGGATCGCGGCGGGCGCAGCCGATTTGGCGGCCCGGCAGGAGCGGCTGCGCGCCGTCGCGACAGCCGCCGCTGAGTTCTGATAGACTGCTCGCGCCTCAGCGGAGCGCGTGTGACCGTTCTTCTCGAGACCTTCCTGCCCAACCGGCTTCACCGCGGCAAAGTCCGCGATACCTACGATCTCGGCGATCGTCTCCTGATTGTGGCGACCGACCGGGTTTCGGCCTTTGATGTCGTGATGCGCGAGGGGATCCCGGACAAAGGCAAAGTGCTGACGTTGCTTTCGGCCTTCTGGTTTGAGCGCACCGCGGCGATCCAGCCAAACCATTTCATCGCTGTCGTGCGGGAGACCGGCTGGCCCTATGCGGAAGCGCTCCGCGAGCTGGCGGAGCCCATTCCCGACGAACTCGTTGACCGCGCCATGATCGTGCTCAAAGCCGAGCGGATCAACGTTGAATGCGTGGCACGGGGCTATCTTGCCGGCTCCGGGTGGGAGCAGTATCGCGAGACCGGAGCGGTCTGCGGCGTGCCGCTTCCGCCCGGACTGCGCGAAAGCGAAGCGCTCCCCGAACCGATCTTTACCCCCACCACCAAGGCGGAGACAGGGCACGACCTGCCGATGACGTTCGATGAGCTCGTGGCGCAGGTGGGCGGCGCGCTGGCCGAGCAACTGCGCGACCGCACGCTCGCCCTCTACCGTTTTGCCGCCGACTATGCGCTTCAGCGGGGAATTATCATCGCCGACACGAAATTCGAGTTCGGGCGCTACCGCGATCAGCTGATCGTGATCGACGAACTGCTCACCCCCGACAGCAGCCGCTTCTGGCCGGCGGACCAGTACCGTCCCGGGCGCCCACAGCCAAGCTTCGACAAGCAGCCGCTGCGCGATTGGCTCGCCGCTAGCGGCTGGAACCGCGAGCCGCCGCCGCCGCCGCTCCCCGACGAGGTGATTGCGGCAATGGCCGCGCGCTATCGCGAAGCCTACCGGCGGTTGACTGGTGAGGAGATTGAACGTGTGGCTCGCTAAAGTGATCGTCAGCTTGAAGCCGGTAGTCAATGACCCGCCTGGAATCACCATCCAGGGCGCGCTGCAGACGCTCGGATTCTCCGGCGTTCGCTCGGTCCGCTCCGGCAAATATTTCGAAGTGCGGCTCGAGGCCGCCGACGAAGAGAGCGCGCGCCAGCAGGTCGACGCAATGTGCAAGCAGCTGCTCGCGAACCCCGTGATCGAGGAGTATCGCTTCACGGTAGAGCCGCTCTAATCGCGGCAGCCCGACGCGCTCCCTCTCGCGCAGAGACCTGAGGGCGTTCATCCGGAAGCGAGGCGGGCGAGATAGCGCGCGCGTGCCTCTTCAAGCACGCGGAGGGCGAAGGCCGCGTCCCGCCAGCCGACGATCTCGCTCCCTTTGCCTTCTAGGCTCTTGTATGTCTGGAAGAAGTTTTCGATTTCGCGCTGCCAATGAAAGCCCAGCGCTTCGAGCGAGTCGATATGCGAGAGCCGCGGGTCGCCCACCGGCACCGCGATCAGCTTTCGGTCTTGGCCTTTGTCATCGATCATGTCGAGGCAGCCGATCGGAATTGCGGCGACATGGCAGCCCGGGAAGGTCGGCTCGTGAACGATCACGAGCGCATCGAGGGGGTCGCCATCCGGCTCGAGCGTTTCGGGGATGTAGCCGTAGTCGGCTGGATAGTGAACCGAGGAGTACAGCACGCGGTCGAGCCGAAAGACCCCGCGCCGATGGTCATACTCATATTTGTTGCGGCTGCCCGCCGGAATTTCGATCACGACCTCAATCGGGTTCATTGTCCAATCGTCTTTTCTGCCGACGCTTCGCGCGGTAGAGTGCGCGGTCGGCTCGGTGGAGAAGCGTTTCGGCGGAGGCGCCATCAGCAGGAAATGCTGCCCCGCCCACGGAAAACCAGACGGCAATGCGGTGTCCCTTCCAGGTGAGGGCGAGCGGGAGAGTTTGGCGGAGGCGGTGAATCACTAGCCGAACGCCGCGCCGGTCGGCATCGGGGAGGAGAACGGCGAACTCGTCGCCGCCGATCCGCGCCACAAAGTCGCTCGCCCGCGTCGCCCCCACGAGGGCGCGGCCAACCATCCGGAGAGCGGCGTCGCCGGCGGCGTGGCCGAACTGGTCGTTGATCGCTTTCATTCCGTCGATGTCGGCCATCACGACGCCGTACGCTTGAGCGGCGCGCTGGGCCCGCGCATGCTGCCGTCGCAGCGTATCTTCGAAGGCGCGCCGATTGGCGATGCCGGTCAGGGGGTCGGTCAGTGCCTCGCGAGCGAGCCGTTCGACCAAGTCGGCGCGCTCGAACGTCGTCGCGATCTCGTCGCAGATCGCCTCCACCATCGCGAGGTAGTCGGGAGAAAACGGCCCGACGGGACGAGTGTAGCCTAGCAGGAGCACCCCCCGCGGCCGGCCGCTGCCGAGGAGGGGCGCGGCGATTGCGGCGCGGAGGGAGGGAAACGACGCGCCGTCGCGGCGAGGAAGGTCGGTCGCGCAGGGCACCACGATCGCTTCGCGGGCGCGGAGCGCGAGGAGTACGAGCGGTTCATGCTCCCCTGCCCGCTCGACAAGCGCTGCCGGGTCGGCTCCCCAGCTGCCGAGGACGTGCAGCATCTCGTCGTCGTCGATCGTGTAGAGGGCGCCGACTTCCGCCTCGATGAGGGGAGGGAGCTGGTGGACGAGCGCGGCGACCGCATCGTGCAGCCGGTCGATACGGGCAAGCGTCCGCGAGAGCCGCTGGAGCCCTTCGAGCTGCCGCTGGACCCGGACGTGATCGGAAATATCTTCGACGAGCAGGACCACGCCGGACGCGCCGTCGCGGATCCGGGTGCAGAGAAATTCGACCGTCCGTCCTGACTGCGCGAGGGTAGAGCGAAACGAGAAGCGAGCAAGCGCTCCCTCCGCGACGCGGCGGAGCCCGTTCACGAGGCGAGCAGTCTCGCCCCGAAGAACGTCGTCGATGGGAACGCCGGCGAGCAGCCGCTGCTGGCTGGCGAGGTCGGGCGCGAACTGCTGGGCCGCTGCGTTGGAATAGACGATCCGCAGCTGAGCATCGAGCGCGAAAACAGCATGGTCGATGGAGTCGAGAATGGCCTGGAGGGTAGGCTGGGCTGACGGTGCCGCTACGTCGAACGTCATCCAGCCTCCCCGAAAGCTTCTCGCACGCGGGCGGTTAGGCGCTTGGTGCGGATGCCGGCATCGGCTCAGAGGGGCTGGTGGTCGAGGTTCCCTCGAGAATAGCGAGCAGCTCCTCGCCCTCGATGGTCTCGCGGGTCATCAGGGTTTGGGCAAGCGTGTCGAGGATAGCGCGGCGCTCGCGGAGGACCTGCTCTGCGCGCTGGTAGGCCTCATCGATGAGGGCATGGATTTCATTGTCGATCTGCTCGGCGACTTTTTCGCTGTAGTTCTTGGTCTCGGTGATCTCGCGGCCCAAGAACACCAATTCCTCGCGCCGACCGTAGGCGCGGGGGCCGAGCTTGTCGCTCATGCCGTATTCCATCACCATCCGCCGGGCGATCGTTGTGGCCCGTTCCAGATCGTTCTCTGCCCCCGTGGTCACCTCACCGAAGCGCAGCTTCTCCGCAGCATGACCGCCGAGCGCCCACGCGAGCATATCCTTGAACTGGCTGCGCGTGTAGAGATAGCGGTCTTCCGTGGGCAAGATGCGGGTGTAGCCGCCCATCATCCCGCGGGACACGACCGAAATCTTATGGACGGGGTCGACGTTCGGCATCGCGTGCGCGACCACGGCGTGCCCAGCCTCGTGGTACGCCGTGACCAGCCGCTCGCGCTCCGTGATCACCCGGCTTCTGCGCTCCGGGCCGGCGATCACGCGGTCGATCGCCTCTTCGAGTTCGTCCATCCCAATCAGCTTCTTGTTCCGCCGCGCCGCCAGGATCGCCGCCTCGTTCAGCAGGTTCGCGAGGTCCGCCCCGCTGAACCCCGGCGTCTGCTTCGCAATCGTCTCCAGATTGACCGTCCGGTCAAACGGCTTCCCCCGCGCATGCACCTCGAGGATCTGCTTCCGCCCGTTGATGTCCGGCCGGTCAAGCACCACTTGCCGGTCAAACCGGCCGGGACGCAGCAGCGCCGGGTCGAGAATGTCCGGCCGGTTCGTTGCCGCAATCACGATCACGTTGGTGTTGGTGTCGAAGCCGTCCATCTCGACGAGGATTTGGTTGAGCGTCTGCTCGCGCTCGTCATGGCTGCCCCCGAGGCCGGCGCCGCGCTGGCGGCCGACGGCGTCGATCTCATCGACGAAGACGATGCAGGGAGCGTTGCGCTTCGCTTGGTCGAACAGGTCGCGCACGCGGCTGGCGCCGACGCCGACGAACATCTCGACAAATTCCGAGCCGCTGATTGAGAAGAAGGGCACCCCCGCTTCACCGGCAACGGCCCGGCTGAGGAGGGTCTTGCCGGTGCCGGGCGGGCCGACGAGGAGGACGCCGCGGGGGATGCGGGCGCCGAGGGCGGCGAAGCGCTCGGGATATTTGAGGAACTCGACCACTTCCTGCAGTTCTTGCTTCGCCTCGGTCGCCCCGGCGACATCCGCGAAGGTGACAGTCGGCCGGTTCGCGGTGAACATGCGGGCGCGGCTCTTGCCGAAGTTCATGGCCTGGCTGTTCGTCCCTTGCGCTTGGCGCATCATGAACAGCAGGATCGCCCCGAAGAAGAGGAGCGGCAGAAAGTTGACGAAAAGCGTGATCCAGCTGCCGAACTGGCTCGGCTCTTTGACGACGATCTGGATCCCGTCCTGTCCGACCGGGATCCCCTCTCGCTCGAAAATCTGAACGAGGCTCGTGTTCGGCTCCTTGCGCGACGTAAACCGGTCCCGGTTGTTCGGCTGGTAGATCGTCAGCGCGTCGCCTTGAACCTCAATCTTGCTGATCTGCTGCTTGCGCGCCATGTCGAGCACCGTCGCCATGTCGATGCTCTGGCTTGGCTGCGAGGGCGGAAAGACGGTGAAGAAGATCGCGATGACCGCGACCAAGATGAGGAGATAGATGAAGCTGTTGCGGAGCCACCGAGAATCCATGCTGCTCTTTCCCGACGCCGGCCTCGGCCGACCAGGCCAGCAAGGAGAGTATATCAAAGGGGTTCCGGCATTCCGCCATCGTCGCTCACAAGGCGCAACTCGGCGACGAACGGGAGATTGCGGTAGTTCTCGGCGTAGTCGAGCCCGTAGCCGACCACAAACCGGTTCGGGATGAGAAAACCAGTGTAGTCGAGCGCGACGTCCGCGCGGCGCGGCGCCTGTTTGTCGAGGAGCGCGCACACCCGCAGGCTCGCCGGGCTCCGTGCTTGAAGATAGTCAAGAATGTAGCGCAGGGTGAGCCCGCTATCGACGATATCTTCAACGACGAGGACGTCTTTCCCTTCGATGCTCTCGTCAAGATCTTTGAGAATGCGAACGATCCCGCTCGTCTCAGTGCTCGGGCCGTAGCTGCTGATCGCCATGAAGTCCATGGTCACCGGCAGCTCGATCGCGCGGGCAAGGTCAACGAGGAACATCGCCGCGCCTTTCAGGACCCCAACAAGAACCACCTCGCGCCCGGCATAGTCACGGGTGATCGCTGCGCCCAGTTCGCGGACGCGGCGCTGGATAGCCTCCTCAGTTAGGATCGTCTCGCCCAGCTCTGCTCTGGCCATCGCCTTCCCCGGCGCTAGACTGTAGCAGAGAGCTGGCTCCAGCGTCGCGCCGCGCCTCGATCCACGTCGCCGGCGCGCCCTCCATCACCGCCTCCTCGGCGCTGACCCGGCTGCCGACAAGCCACACGATCCGCTCTTCCGCGGTTACCACGGGCAGGAAATCGCGCTCGTCGCGCGGCGTCTTCCGATTCACGAGTTCGTCCTGGACCTTCACCGTTCCCGCGCCGCCAAGCGGACGAAAGCGGTCGCCGGGGCGGCGAGCGCGGATGAGGAACGGCCCCGCGCTGCGCACCCAGACACTGAGGGGACCGCTTGTGCGGCGGACATCGGTGGCGATGCGGCGGTCGGCGCGCAGCTCCCAGGGGCCGAAACGCGCCGTCCCGGGAACGGTTAGGAGAACGGCAGGCGGCGGTGCCGGCGCGCGCCGCCGCCGTAGTTCGAGAAGGGGGCCGGTAATAACAGCCTCGAGGTCGCGAGGGAGGTGGAGGCGGCGCGGCGCGCCAGCGCGCGCGGCGTCGAGCACGCGCGCGACGTGCTCGAGCGTGAGCGGCGAAGGCGGGCCGGTCAGCTGCTCGGCGGCGCGCCGGATCGCCTCGCTCGCCAGCGCGGCCGGCCAGCGCGTGAGCGGATCGACGCGCAGTGAGTGCTCGCTCGGGCCGGCTACCTCGCTCCAGCGGCGCTCGACCTCGCTCCGGATGAAGGCATGCTGGTCGCGCAGCAGCGCCATTGTTGCGGTGAGGCGCTCGCGCAGACGCGGGTTCTCGCGAAGGAGTGCCGGCAGGAAGCGCCGCCGCAGGCGATTTCGGAGAAAGCGGTCAGAGACGTTCGAGGTGTCGAGACGGGGCTCGATCCCCTGCGCGCGGCAGTAGGCGAGAGTGGCATCGCGGGGGACGTCGAGCAGAGGGCGGACGATCGGAAGGTCGTCGCCAGTCAGCTGCGTGAGGGAGGCGCGCGGCGCCATTCCCCCGAGGCCGGCAGGACCGGCACCGCGGAGGAGGCGAAGGAAGAGGGTCTCGATCTGGTCGTCGGCAGTGTGACCGACTGCGATCGCGGCGGCGCCGACGGCACGGGCGGTTCGGGCGAGAAAAGCGTAGCGCTCCGCTCGAGCCCGTTCCTCGAGGTTGCCGCGCTCAAAGCGCGTGGGGTCGGCGCGCTCAACATGGAGCGGAATGCCGCGAGCGCTCGCAATTGCGCGCACCGCCGCTTCGTCGTCGTCAGACTCCTCGCCGCGCAGGCGGTGGTTGAGGTGAGCGGCGACGACGGGCAGCGCGGCGGCGTGGAGCGCGAGGAGCAGGGCGACCGAGTCTGGGCCGCCCGAGACGCCGACGACGACCCGCTGGTCGCGTGCAAGCAGCCCGCTCGCAAGGGCGTGCTGGACTGCCGCCGTGACCGGGTCCGTCATCGGTGAGGACGGAAACTGCTGACGCACGTGGTGGCGGGGGTAGGATTCGAACCTACGACCTCCGGGTTATGAGCCCGACGAGCTGCCACTGCTCTACCCCGCGGTACACGCATAGTATACCAAGTCGGGCACTCCGCTTCAATGCTTCACCCCGCTTTCCGGTTTGCCGGTGGCTCCCCGCAGTAGAATTAGAAATGAATGCTCGCGCGGCGAGCAAAGAGCATGGCTATGATATGAACGGAACTGCGTCGACCAACAACACGTCGCCCCGCCGCGACCCGCCGCCGACGATGGGGTCGTTCACCATCGGCCGGGTGTTCGGCATTCCGATCCGGATCCATTTCACCTTCTTCTTACTCCTCGCATTTTTAGGCTGGCTGGAAGCGCAGCAAAGCGGCAATGTCTTCCTCGAGCTGGCGTTCATTGTCTCACTGTTCGGCTGCGTTCTGCTGCACGAACTGGGGCACGCCTTGACCGCGCGCGCCTACGGCATCCGCACGGTTGACATCACGCTCTATCCGATCGGGGGCATTGCGCGGCTGAGCAGCATGGGGAAGCCGAACCAGGAGTTCTGGATCGCCCTTGCCGGACCGATGGTCAATGTCGCGATCGCCGCGGTCTTGTGGGGAGGCATGGTGGTGGTGGTCGGGCGTCCGCCAGCGCTCGGCCCCTTCTTCACCGAAGATTTCGTCCAGCGCGTCTTCATCGCGAATGTCTTGCTGGCCGCCTTCAACCTGCTGCCGGCATTTCCGATGGATGGGGGGCGCATCCTTCGCGCGCTTCTTGCGCAACGGCTGGGAATTGCCCGAGGAACGCGGATCGCGGCGACGGTCGGCCAGATGTTCGCGGTCGTCTTCGGCATCGTCGGGCTCTTTTCGCTCAATCTGTTCCTCGTGCTCATCGCGTTCTTCCTCTTCATTGGCGCATCAGGCGAAGCGGTGATGGCCCAAACTCAGGATGTGCTCGCAGGCGCGCGGGTGCGGGATGCGATGATCACGCGCTTCGACACGCTCCGCCACGGCCAAGTCTTGGGCGATGCCGCCGAACTGTTGATCTCCGGCACCCAGCAGGACTTTCCGGTCGTCTTTGGGGATCAAGTGCTCGGCGTGCTGCCGCGTGACCGGTTGCTGGCGGCTCTCGCGCGCGGAGGACGCGACACTTATGTCTCCGAGGCGATGGTGCGCGATTTCGTGCGTGTTACGCCGAATGATGACCTCGCCGTCGCTCTCGAGCATTTTGCTTCGAGCCGCATTCCCCTCTTGGTCTTCGACGATGGCCACCTCGTCGGCATGCTCACCCCGGAAAACGTCAGCGAGTTTGTCATGATCCGTCAATCGCTGGCGCAGGCAAGCCTCATGAGCCGAATGTGAAATGCGCTCAGTACTCGGTATAAATAGCGGGACACTCGTGGTACACTACACCTGATTCCCTCACGCGGCTACTGCGCGCTCGCGCCTGTCGAAGGAGAAAACGGGAGTTGGGGACAATGCCCTGGTCTAGCCGGCGCCGCTCAAACGACCGTGGCAGCGGCATGGTGCTCGTACATCCCGACGTCATCCGCGAATGGGTGGAAGCGCATGGCGGCAAACCGGGCCATCTTGCCAACACCTATGTCGGCGATGAGGTCGGCATTCTTCGTATTTGGTTCCCCGGCCACACGTTCGCTCGCTTTGTCCCGCTCACCTGGGATCGCTTTCTGAAGAAGCTTCAGGAGAAAAATCTCGCGCTCTACTGCGAGGAGGATCCGCGAACGGGGCGGCCCTACACGCGGATCGTTCCTGCGCCCCAACTGCGCTAGACGACCCCGCTCTTAGCGGAACGTCGCCACCGACGGCCAGAAGGGCACGGCGTCGACCAGCCGGAGGCCGGGGATCCAGCCAAGGAGCGCGCCGGCGACCACGAGCGCAATGACGAGCAGCACCGCCAGCGCGGCGGCAGCGACGAAAGAGCAGCCGCGGATCACAAGGGTGCGCCCCGACGGCGCGGCAGCGCGCTCGGCTGCCGTCGTCATCGGACGGGGAGAGGGATCGTCGCGCGCGCGCGCAGCAAGGCGGAGCGTCTGCCGCCCCGTCGGCTCAAGCGCGTCCCCGTTCGCCGATGCGCCAGCGGGAGCGATCTCCTCGATCCGCGCCACGATGACGCTGATGTTGTCGGAGCCGCCAGCATCGTTGGCGAGGGCGATCAAGTCCGCCACCGCCGCTTTCGGGTCCGCTTGCTGGAGAAGTGTCGCGCGCATCGCCTCCTCGCTTACCTTGCCCGACAGTCCGTCGGAGCAGAGCATGAGAATGTCGCCAAGGAGGGCGCGTTCCTGTCGGACCTCGACTTGGACCGTGGGCCCGTGGCCGAGAGCGCGGGTGATCACGTTAGCCATCGGGTGGTGATCTGCCTCGGCGGCGGGGAGGACCCCCTTCTCCACCCATTCCTCGACAAGGCTGTGGTCGCGGGTGAGGCGGGTGAGCACCCCGTTGCGCAGCAGGTAGGCGCGGCTATCCCCGACGTGGGCAACTGTCAACTCATCGCCCCGCAGGACGACAGCAACACAGGTGGTGCCCATGCCGCGCTGCTCCGGGCGCTCCGCTGCCTGCTGGAAGATTTTTTGGTTGGCGAGCGTCACCGCTTGGATCAGCGCTTCGGTCGGGTCATCTGCCGGGCTGTCGTAGTACCTCGTTAGGATCGTCTCCACCGCGAGCTGCGAAGCGACCTCGCCGGCAGCATGTCCTCCCATTCCGTCGCAGATAACGAGGAGGATCCCCTTGCGGTCGGCAACCTCGCCCGCATCTGGCACTCGGAGGCCGTAGTTGTCTTCGTTGTGGCTGCGAGTGCGACCGACGTCAGTCGCTGCGCCGACCCGGATACGGGTGCGGCCCATCCCTTTCCTCCTCGGGATCGCGGCCGAGCGCGCCTTATCGCCGTCGGAGCGCGACCTAGGTGGGGACAGTGCTGCCCAATTGTACCACCCCCCTCGCCCGGAGCCGGCGCTATGCTACACTGCCGTGGCGAGCTACGACACGCTCCGAGACGCTCGCCCGCCAGGCCGCGCCTTCCACGAACCCAGCGGGGATCGACAATGAAGATCCATGAATTCCAAGCGAAATCGTTGTTGCGCGACTACGGTATTCCCGTCCCAAAGGGCGCGGTCGCAGATACCGTTCGCGAAGCCATCCAGATTGCCGACGACATCGGCTATCCGGTCGTTGTCAAAGCCCAGATCCACGCCGGCGGCCGGGGCAAAGGGGGAGGCATCAAACTCGCCGCCAATCGCGATGAACTTGAGGCGGCGGCGCGGTCGATCCTCGGCATGAAGCTGAAAACCCCCCAGACCCGCCCAGAAGGCCAGCATGTCCATCGCGTCCTGATTGAAGAAGCGATGTCCCCCGCGCGCGAACTCTATCTCGGCATCACGCTGGATCGGAAAGTCGGCCAAGTGGTCGTGATGGCGAGCGAGGCGGGCGGCATGGAGATCGAAGAGGTTGCCGCTGCGTCGCCTGAGAAGATCCTGCGCGCGCATGTCGACCCGACGATCGGCTTCCTCAGCTTCCAAGGGCGCGACCTCGGCTTTCGAATGGGGTTGCCGTGGGAGCAGGTGCGCCAAGTGGCGGATCTGATCGGCCGCTTGGTTCGGCTGTTCGAAGAGAAAGACTGTTCCCTCGCCGAGATCAATCCCCTCGTTGTCACCCACGACGGGCGGGTGCTGGCGCTCGACGCCAAGATCACCTTCGATGACAATGCGCTCTTCCGCCATCCAGAGATCCGCGCGATGCGCGATCTCGACGAGGAAGACCCGCTCGAGGTCAAGGCGTCGGAGACCGGCGTTGCTTATGTCAAACTCGACGGCTTTGTCGGCTGCATGGTCAACGGGGCCGGCCTCGCGATGGCGACGATGGACGTGATCAAGCTGGTGGGCGGCGCGCCCGCCAACTTTCTCGATGTTGGGGCGGCGAGCGCTGACCGGGTGGCGAGCGCTTTTCGCGTCATCCTCTCTGACCCGGACGTGAAATCGATCCTGGTCAACATTTTTGGCGGCATCGCCCGCGGCGATACTATCGCGACCGGGATCATCGAGGCGGTGCGCGAAGTCGGCCTCAACCTTCCCCTCGTTGTTCGGCTCGATGGCACCCGCGCCGAAGAAGGAAAGCGCATGCTCGCCGAGTCGGGGCTGCCGATCATTGTCGCGACCGACCTGCTCGATGGTGCTCGGAAAGCGGTCGAGGCGGCCCGCCGATGAGATCTACTGCTGAAGGAGACGGTTGTGGCGATCTTGCTTGACCGCACCTGTCGCCTCGTGGTCCAAGGGATTACCGGGCGCGAGGGCAGCTTTCATGCCCGCATCAGCCGCGAGTTCGGCACCAACGTCGTGGCCGGCGTCACCCCGGGCCGCGGCGGCGCCAACGTCGAGGGGGTTCCGGTTTTTAACACAGTGGAACAAGCAGTGCGCGAGACAGGCGCGAACACTAGCCTCGTCTCCGTGCCGGCAGCAGGGGTTGCCGACGCCATCGTAGAAGCGGCCGATGCGGGCATCTCTCTTATTGTCTGCATCGCTGATGGCGTGCCAACGCTCGACATGGTGAAGGTGAAACCGTACCTCGCCAAGCGAGGGGCGCGGCTGATTGGTCCAAATTGTCCCGGCGTCACCAGCCCCGGCGAGAAGGCGCGCGTCGGGATCATGCCGACCTATATGTTTCGCCCCGGCGGGGTCGGTGTCGTCTCGCGCAGCGGGACGCTCACCTACGAAGCAGTCGCTCTTCTGACTCACAACGGCCTTGGGCAATCCACGGCGGTCGGGATCGGGGGCGACCCGGTTAACGGGACGAATTTCATCGAAGTGCTCGCGATGTTCGAGGCCGACCCGGAGACGCAGGCGATCGTCCTTGTCGGGGAGATCGGCGGCACCGCCGAAGAGGATGCCGCTGCCTTCATCAAGGAGCATGTGACCAAGCCCGTGGTCGCTTTCATTGCCGGCCGGAGCGCTCCTCCCGGCCGGCGGATGGGGCACGCCGGCGCGATCATCAGCGGCGGCACCGGTACCGCGGAGAGCAAAGTGGCGGCGCTTGAGGCCGCCGGCGCCGTCGTTGTCGATACCCATGTCAAGCTGGGAGAGACGATGGCGCGGGTGCTGCGCGAGCGCGGGATCTCCGCCTAGTCCGGCGTCGATGAGGTTGCCCCGCCAGAAGCGAGGCGACCAGCCCGCCGGCGCATCAGTTCCCAAAAGTCGCTTTCCCAGGGCGACTGTCCGGGGGCCACGGGCAGCGCGCGGTATACCCCGAGCGCTGCGTAGGCGAATACGGCGAGGAGCAGCGCGATCTCGGGGACGGCGACGACGCGCATGATCGCATTGACCTGGGCGACCTGCTGATTGAACGCCTCGGTTCCGAACGGAGCGACAACGATCGTCAGGTTGAGCCAGAAGTTGAGCGCCGCCAGCGCCGCGTTCACGCCGGCGAACGCGACTGTTCCGGTCAGAAACCGGCGGAAAATCGGCGGCTGCCGGATCAAGTCGCGCAGCTCCTGCTCGTCGGCGCGTGTCGGAGGAGCCAAGCCTTGGATGAGGAAATACTGCAAGAGCGGCCTGCCGACTGCGGCTGAGCCGCCAAACAGCAGCGCGCTCAGCGCGATGCCGACCGTGTCCTTAATCGCGAAGAGGAGCCCATCGACAAACCAGAAGGCGAGGGCGCCACGGACGACCGCCGACAAGCCGGTGTAGCTCGTGATGAAGTTGAACCGTTTGGTGAGAAAAATGAGGTCGGCGATCACCCAGCCGACCGGGATCAGCGCCGAGACGACATAGGCAACCGGCGGCGTGAGCGGGCCGGACAGCCACTGCAGGACGGCAATCGGAAGAACTGCCCCCATCAGCACGTCGAGCAGCAGTTTGAACGAGCGCATCGCCCGGTATGCTACCGCTTCGGCGGGCGGTTGGGCAGCATCAGCAGGCGCGGCGCGGAGCGCTGCGCGCGAACGGAGGAACGGCCGGCTGCGCTATGCGCCCGTAGGAAGGCGCTGCGATCATGCGCCGCTGCCCGCTGAGTGCAGCCGCGTTCTGGAAGCAGCAGGGTTGCTGCTTGCGGGTCCGCTTTGTGCCCTGAACTCGCCGCAGGAGCGCGCCGGACGCAGCCGCGCGTTTTGGCGGCGTTCGGCGCCAGCCTCCGCGCCTCACGGCTGCGGCATCGGAGGCGCCGCACGGGGTGAACGGGCGCGCGTTTTAGACGCGGGGGCCGGCGTTGCGCACCTCGTCCGTCGTCCCGGCGGCATATTTTTGAAAGTTTTCCACAAACATCCGGGCGAGCTTGCGGGCTTGCGCGTCGTAGGCGTCTTTGTCGGCCCAGTTCTGGCGCGGGTCGAGCAGGTCGGACGGGATGCCCGGGCAGGAGCGGGGAACGTGCACCCCGAAGATGGGATGGGGCGTGGTCGGCACGTCCTCGAGGTCGCCGTTCAGTGCCGCGTTGAGCAAGGCGCGGGTGTGGCGGATGGAGATCCGCTGGCCGACGCCGTACGGCCCGCCTTGCCAGCCGGTGTTGAGCAGCCACACCTTCGCGCCGTGCCGGGCGATCTTCTCACCGAGCAGCCGCGCATACACTCCCGGCTCGCGCACCATGAATGGCGAGCCGAAGCAGGTGCTGAACGTCGCCTCCGGGTCGGTAACGCCCTTCTCGGTCCCGGCAACCCGCGCAGTGTAGCCCGAGAGGAAATGGTACATCGCCTGCGACGGGGTCAGCTTGGCGATCGGCGGCAGTACGCCGAAGGCGTCGGCGGTGAGGAAGACGATGTTCTGCGGGTGTCCTCCTCGGCCCGACGGCTCGATGCCGGGAATGAAGGAGAGCGGATAAGCGGCGCGCGTGTTCTCGGTCTTCGATTGATCGTCGAGCAGCATCTCGTGGGTGTCTGGGTCGAGGACGACGTTCTCGAGGACCGCGCCGAACCGGTTGATTGCGGCGTAGATCTGGGGTTCGGCTTCAGGCGACAGATTGATCACTTTGGCGTAGCAGCCGCCTTCGAAGTTGAAAATCCCGTCATCGCTCCAGCCGTGCTCATCATCGCCGATGAGGGAACGGTTCGGGTCAGCGGAGAGGGTTGTCTTCCCCGTGCCAGACAGCCCGAAGAGGATCGCGACATCGCCTTTCCGGCCGACATTCGCGGAGCAGTGCATGGGAAAGATGTTCTGCGCCGGCAGGAGGAAGTTCAGAGTGGTGAAGATCGACTTCTTGATTTCGCCCGCGTAGCTTGTTCCCCCGATCAGGATGAGGCGGCGGGCGAAGTTCAGGATGATGAAGGTGCCGGTGCGCGTACCGTCACGCTCCGGGTCAGCGAAGAAATTCGGCGCCGAGATGACCGTAAATCGGTTCGGGTGGTCTCGACCCTCCGGCTCCGCGATGGCGGAGGAAGGGATGAACAGCTGGCGCGCGAAGAGGTTGTGCCAGGCGATTTCGTTGATGACGCGGACCGGCAGCCGGTAGGCCGGGTCGGCGCCGGCGTAGCAGTCGAGGACGTAGACGTCCCGGTTCTGCAGATAGGCAAGCACCCGGCTGAGCAGGGCGTCGAACTTGGCTGGGTCGAACGGTTTGTTCGCCTTCCAGTCGATCTCTGCTTCGGTCGAGGGCTCGCGGACGATGAACTTGTCGTTCGGCGAGCGGCCCGTGTGCTCCCCCGTCTCGACCACCAGGGCGCCAGTGCTGGCGAGCTGCCCCTCGCCGTTGCGAATTGTGATCTCGTAGAGGGCGGCAGGCGGCAGGTTCCAGAAGATGTTGCGGAGGTTTGTTAGCCCCAGCGCTTGGAGCCCGGTGTCGGTGATGGGGCGGTCTTGCAACTGCATCGACGGGTTCCTTTCCTTGGATGGCGGCTGCCCGAGTTATATCACTGGATTTCTGGTCGTATCAAACGGGCGGCCGGCGGCCGGTTCTCCGCGCGCCGTTTGCCCCTCGTTTCCGGACAGGAGCGCTAGAATTGCCGAAGAAGGTGCGAGGAGGAAGCGGCATGCGCGCCGCCGTGCTCTACTATCCGCGCGAGCTCCGAATTGAGGACCGCCCTGAGCCGCCGGTCGGACCGACCGATGTCAAAGTGGCCGTGCGCCTGTCGGGGATCTGCGGCACCGATGTCCACATCTACGAGGGCCGCTACCATCCAGTAGGCACCCCCTTTCCTGCGCGTGTCCTCGGCCATGATTTTGTCGGCATCGTCACGGAGGTCGGCGAGAACGTAACGAGCGTCCGCCCGGGAGACCGGGTCACGTTCGAGCCGTCGCGGTCGTGCGGGGCGTGTCCGGCCTGCCGCGCGGGGGCAGCGAACCTCTGCGTCAACTGGGCACACATGGGCATGACCATCGACGGCTGCCTGCAGGAGTATGTCGTTGCTCCGGAGCGGTACGTTCACCATATCCCGCCGTCGCTGAGTGACGAAGAAGCGGCGACCCTCGAGCCCGTAGCGGTTGCGCTCCATGTCTTCGACGCTCGCCTTGCCGACCGGCGGGGCGACGAGACGGTCGTCGTAATTGGCGCCGGACCGATCGGGCTTGCCACGGTCGAGGTCGCAAAGCTGCGCGGCCACCGCGTTATCGCGGTCGAGATCGTCCCGGAGCGGCTCGCCCTCGCTGCCCAGCTCGGCGCGGACGAGATCGTTAATCCGCGCGATGGCGATGCCGCCAAGCGCATCCTCGCGCTCTCTGGGGAAACGCCGAACCTTATCATCGAAACTGCCGGCACGGAACAAAGCGCCCAGCTGGCGATGGATGCGGTCAGCTGGTATGGCCGGATCATTTTTGTCGCGCTGACGGCGGTTCCTCAGTCGCTCCGCGTTCTCGTCTCGAAAGAGGTGTGGATGACGGGCGCGCGCACCGGCTACGGCTCCTACCCGGAGGCTATCCGCCTGATTGCCGAAGGGAAAATCCGGGTCGGCGAGATGATCACCCACCGCTTTCCTCTCGCGCACCTGCGGGAGGCGTTCGAGCTGCTGCTTGCGCGTCCCGGCGAGGCGTTCCGCGTTGCCATCGAGCCCTGAGCTGCTCAGCCCATCCAGCGGCCGCCGTTGATATCGAGGATCGCTCCCGTGATCGAGGCGGCAGCCGGCGACAGCAGAAAGAGGATAGCCGCCGCGATCTCCTCCGGGGGAATGAGCCGCGGGATCGGGGTGCGCTCGGTGAAGAACCGCTTCTCCTCTTCGGTGAGCGGAGCGAGCATCGGCGTGTCGACCAGCCCCGGCGCGACGCAGTTGACGCGAATGCCGTCTGCCGCCAGGTCGGTCGCCAAGTGCCGCGTCACATTGATCACGCCTCCTTTTGCTGCCGCGTAGGCAATCCCTGTCAGTCGGTTGCCGCCATTGCGTCCCGCCGTTGAGCTGGTCAGCACGATCGCGCCCCCGCCGGCAGCGCGCATGCTCGGGATGACGGCGCGGCAGGTGACAAACACCGACGTCAGATTGTCGTCGAGAATGCGGTACCAATCCGCGAGGGTGTGCTCTTCGATGCTCCCTTTATGCACCGTGCCGGCGACATGGACAAGCGTCGTGATCGGGGGCTTGTCGCGCAGAAACGCCGCAACTTGGTCAGGGTCGGCGGCGTTCACGCCGCTTGCGCGGTCGAGCCCAACGACTACATGACCGTGTTCGCGGAGCAGCGCCGCCGTTGCCCGTCCTATGCCGCCATCAGCCCCAACGAGGAGCGTCGCCATCTTTCCTCCGGGTGTTCCCGATCGCGCCCGGACGTCACTTCTGCCGAGCGCCTGCAGTGTACCGCGCTCGCGGTGCAGGGATCTTCTCGTCTCTTCCTCTTCCCGCTACGATCGCGGAGGGGAACGAGGCAAAAGCCTAACGCCTCTGAGACGGTGAGAGAGGGCGAGTGAATGCAGCTCGGGATGATCGGGTTAGGCCGCATGGGCGCGAACATGACGCGCCGGTTGCTGCGGGCAGGACACGACTGCGTCGTCTACAACCGCAGCCGCGCCCCGGTCGAAGCGCTCGTGCGCGAAGGGGCGAGAGGGAGCACCGACCTTGCAACGTTCGTCCAGCTGCTTGAGCCGCCGCGGCACATCTGGCTGATGGTGCCGGCGGCGGCGGTTGATCCGGTGATCGAGCGTCTCCTCCCGCTGCTTTCGGCCGGCGATACCATCATCGACGGGGGCAACACTCACTATCACGATGATATCCGCCGCGCTCGGCTGCTGCGGGAGCGGGGTCTCCACTACGTCGATGTGGGGACGAGCGGAGGCGTCTGGGGGCTTGAGCGGGGCTATTGCCTGATGATCGGCGGCGAGCAGGAGATTGTGCGGCGGCTGGACCCGATCTTCCGTGCGCTCGCGCCGGGCGTTGCTGCCGCGCCGCGGACGCCGGGCCGGCAGGGTGACCCGGCGCCTCCAGAATGGGGCTACCTCCATTGCGGACCGCATGGCGCAGGCCACTTCGTCAAGATGGTCCACAACGGCATCGAGTACGGCATCATGGCCGCCTACGCCGAAGGGATGAACATTCTGAAGAATGCCAATATCGGGACGTCCCGCCGCGCGAGCGATGCTGAGACGTCCCCCCTCCGTCAGCCGGAGCTGTATCGCTACGACTTTGATCTTCCGGCGATCGCGGAGCTGTGGCGGCGCGGCAGCGTGATCGCGTCCTGGCTGCTCGACCTGACTGCGCGCGCCCTCCATGACGACCCCGAGTTGGCCGCCTTTGTCGGCCAGGTCGCCGACTCCGGCGAGGGACGGTGGACGGTCATGGCGGCGATCGACGAGGGGGTGCCGGTTCCGGTCTTGAGCGCGGCGCTCTACGCGCGCTTCACCTCCCGCGGAGCGGACGAGTTTGCCAATAAGCTGCTCTCAGCGATGCGCTACGGCTTCGGCGGCCATGTCGAGAAGACGAGCAGCGAATGAGGCGGGCGAATAACACCGCGTCTCGCGGAGGCACGGCGCGGGCGCTCGTCGCACGCCGGTCTTCTCTCCGTCCCAGTCGATGGTGAAGCACGGCGCCGCTCCATCAATGGCACCCGCGGCACTGTCGCGCCGCTTCGTCGGCCGGCCCGACTGCGGGGCGGTCAACGCGGTCCGCGTTCGTCCCGCCCCTGCGGTCAGGGCGCTCTCGGCGCGCGGCCATCGCTTTCGGCTGGAGCGCCCTGTTCGACGCGCTGCGCTCGGCGAGCAGAGGGATGATCCGGGCGCGGAGCGGTCTCGTCTGCTCTGTGGGAGGCGCTTGCGCTGTCCTCGGGTGGCGGTGGCCATCCTTTCGGGGGGGCGATGCCGCGTCGCTGCAGGATGCCGCGCCGACGCCGCCGTGCCGTTGGAGGCGCGCTGCCAGCCATCGCGCTGCGGCCGGCACTGCGGCGCGAAGACGGCGTGCCGGGGACGCCGCCGGGGCGGTCGGGGGACGGCGGTCGTCCTGCGCCGCGGTTCGCGCGATGGAGCGGCGGCCGCCGATCGGTGCGCCGGCCCTGCCCCTCGAGCGGACCGCGACCTTCTCGGCTACGATCGCCCCGCGCTTCTGCAGCCGACGCGCCGAGGCGTCTCATTTCCCGGGGATCAAATGGAGGCTCGATGAACCGAACTCAGCAACTGCGCTACGCTGGCCAAACCATCTGGCTGGACTTTATTACCCGTCGTCTGGTGCGGAGCGGCACCCTGAAGCGCTACATCGAGGAACTGCACGTCACGGGGCTGACATCGAACCCGACGATCTTTGACAACGCGCTGCGCGCGACGCCGGACTACGATGAAGCGATCCGTCAGCGTCTTGACGCCGGGCTGAGCGACGAAGAGCTGTTTCTGGAGCTGGCGATCGAGGATGTGGCGGCTGCAGCCGACCTCTTCCGGCTGATCCACAACCGGACGGCGGGGGTCGACGGCTGGGTGTCGCTCGAAGTGTCGCCGCTGCTCGCCTACGACACCGAGAGCACGCTCGCCGCGGCGAAACAGCTGTTTGCCCGGGTGGGACGGCCGAATGTGCTGATCAAGATCCCCGGCACGGCGGCGGGGCTGCCGGCCATCGAGGAAGCGATCTTTGCCGGCATCCCTGTCAATGTGACGCTCCTTTTCTCTCCCGAGCAGTATCAAGCGGCAGCGGACGCCTACCTCCGCGGTCTCGAGCGCCGGCAGGAGGCTGGGCTCAACCTCGCTGTCGGTTCGGTCGCGTCGGTCTTTGTCTCGCGCTGGGATCGCGCCGTGATGGGGAGCGTGCCGGCTGACCTTGCGGGCCAGCTCGGGATCGCCATCGCCAAGAAGACGTATCGCGCCTACCGCGACCTGCTGAACTCCGAGCGCTGGAAGGCACTCGCCCGACGCGGCGCGCGCGCGCAGCGGCTGCTCTGGGCAAGCACCAGCACCAAAGACCCCTCCCTCCCCGACACGTGGTACGTCAGCGCGCTTGTCGCGCCGAATACCATCAACACGATGCCGGAAGAGACCCTGCTCGCATTCGCAGACCATGGCGAAGTAGGGGCGCTGCTCTCGCCCGAAGGCGCGGACGATCTGCTCGCGCGGTTCACCGCCGCTGGGGTCGATATCGCCGTGCTGGCCGATCGGCTGCAGCAGGACGGCACGGCAGCCTTCGTCGCCTCGTGGAACGACGTGACCAGCCGCGTCGCTGCCAAGCGGGCGGAGTTCGCCGCGCACCGGTGAGGCATGTGACGGAGTGGCCTGCTCCTTAGCGCCGCCGCGGTGGTCGGCGGGACAGAAGAGCGGGCTACCCTTCTTCGCTGCCGGCGTTGCGCTCTCTTCGGCTCGGAGAGGCAGAACCCCATGAAAGACGATGCAATGCCGCCGCGCGCCACTCCGCGCCTCACGCAGCGCCCAGAGTGGCAGGCACTCCGCGCCCACTACGAGCGGATTAAGGACGTCCACCTCCGCGATCTCTTCGCTGCCGACCCCCAGCGCGGCGAGCGCCTCGCTGTCGAGGCCGTCGGTCTCTATTTCGACTATTCCAAGAACCGGCTGACCGACGAGACAATCCGGCTGCTGGTCGAGCTCGCGAAGGCGTGCGGTCTTCGCGAGCGGATCGACGCGATGTTCCGAGGCGACGCTATCAATGTCACGGAACGACGCGCCGTTCTCCACATCGCTCTGCGTGCTCCACGCGATGACGAGATCGTGGTCGACGGCGTCAATGTCGTTCCGCAAGTGCATGCCGTTCTCGACAAGATGGCCGCTTTCGCCAGCCGTGTCCGTCAAGGCGAATGGCGCGGCCACACCGGCAAGCCGATCAAGAACATTGTCAACATCGGCATTGGCGGCTCGGACCTCGGGCCGGCGATGGCCTACCACGCGCTGCGCTGGTACAGCGACCGTTCGCGCGTCTTTCGCTTTGTCTCGAACGTTGACGGGAGCGACTTCGTCGAAGCAACCCGTGACCTTGCGGCGGAGGAGACCCTTTTCATTATCTCCTCGAAGACGTTCACAACGCTCGAGACGATGACGAATGCGCGGACGGCGCGTGACTGGCTGCTCCGCCAGCTTGGAGACGAGCAGGCGATCGCCAAGCACTTCGTCGCAGTCTCAACGAATGCGAAGGCGGTCGCCGACTTCGGCATTCATCCCGCCAATATGTTCGAGTTCTGGGATTGGGTGGGAGGACGGTTCTCCCTCGGCTCTGCGATCGGGCTCTCCCTGATGATCGCCATCGGCCCGGAGCGCTTTCAGGAGCTGCTGCGCGGCTTTCGGGCGATGGATGAGCATTTTCGGACTGCGCCGTTCGAGCGCAATCTGCCGGTACTGCTGGGACTGATCGGCATCTGGTACAACAACTTCTTCGGCGCGGAGACGGTGGCGATCCTCCCCTACGACTACTATCTCGAGAAGCTGCCCAGCTATTTGCAGCAGCTTGAGATGGAGAGCAACGGGAAGTCGGTCGATCGCGACGGAGCGCGCGTCGACTATCAAACCGGGGCGATCATCTGGGGCCAGCCCGGCACGAACGGGCAGCACGCCTTCTACCAGCTGATCCACCAAGGCACGAAGCTGATCCCCTGCGACTTCATCGGTTTTTGCCGCCCGCTCAACCCGCTGGGCGACCACCATGACCTGCTGATCGCGAACCTCATTGCCCAGACGGAGGCGCTCGCTTTCGGCAAGCCGGTCGACGACGTGCGGGCCGAGGGCGTGCCGGAGCATCAGGCGGCAGCCCGGGTGTTCGAGGGCAATCGTCCTTCGAACACGCTTCTGCTCGACCAGCTCACCCCCGAGAACTTGGGCAAATTGATTGCGCTCTACGAACACAAGGTGTTTACCCAGGGCGCGATCTGGCAGATTAACTCGTTCGACCAGTGGGGGGTTGAGCTGGGCAAGGCGCTTGCGCTTGCCATCATCCCGGAGATCCGCGCTCCCTCTGAGCCGCCGCTCCGGCATGACAGCTCGACCAATGCGCTCATCCGGCGGGCTCGCATCTTTCGGCAGGGAGGCTCCTGATGCGTCCGCGCAAGAGCGGGAAGACGCTGGGAACGGGGTGACCCGCGCGCGTCGCCCCGCTTCTCTCGTTCTCGCTCGCGCCGGCATCGCCCGCGGCAGGAACCGGGCTGCGCACCGCATCCGAACTGGCCGGTGGCCGGGCGACCAGGAACCGCTCGGGAGGACCGATGCCGTACCGCGACTTGGAAGACTATGGGCTGATCGGCAATCTGGAGACCTGCGCGCTGGTGAGCCGGGACGGCAGCATCGACTGGCTGCCGCTGCCGTATCTGGAGTCGCCCTCCGTGTTCGCTGCCCTCCTCGATGACGCAAAGGGCGGCCGCTTCCAGATCTGCCCGGTCAACAAGTATGCCTCAGTGCAGAGCTACCTCGGCGAGACGAACATCCTCCAGACCACTTTCGTCACCTCCTTCGGCACGCTCGTCATCACCGACTTCATGCCAGTCAACGATGGGACGGCGGGCGACGCGCTTTGGACGGTGCTGCGGCGGGTCGAATGCACGCGCGGGCGCATTCGTGCCGAGATCGTGTTCGACCCGCGCTTCGACTATGCGCGGGCAATGCCTGCCTTCGAACTCGTTCCGGGCGGCGCGCTAGCGACGGCCGGCAGTGAACAGCTCTTTCTCCAATCGCCGTTCTCCCTTGCAGGGTCCGCGCAAGGGCTTCGCGCCGAGTTTGAGCTCGACGAGGGCGAACGCCGCTGGGTGCTCCTGCACTATCAGCAGCGTCGGCCCCGCACGGACGCGTGGTGCGAGGAAATGCTGGCCGCCGTTCACCGCTATTGGACGCGCTGGTCTCAGGGCTGCGAGGTGTGCAACGAGACGATCAATCCGATATGGAGGCAGGTGCTCAGCCGTTCGTGCCTTGTCCTCAAACTGTTGATCTGCCCAGAGACGGGTGCCATCGCCGCCGCGCCGACCACCTCGTTGCCGGAGGAGATCGGCGGCGAGCGGAATTGGGACTACCGTTTTGCGTGGATCCGCGACTCGGCGTTCACCATCCAGGCGCTCTACCAAACCGGCCACGAAGAGGAGGCGATCGCCTTCCGCCGCTGGCTGAGAAACCGCGTTGTCCGCGCGCCGAACCTCCCCGCCCTGCGCGTGCTCTATCCGCTCCACGACGGCGATATCCCACAGGAGCAAGAACTCGGTCATCTCGAGGGCTATCGCGGCTCCCGCCCAGTGCGGATTGGCAATGGCGCGGCCGACCAACTGCAGCTCGATATCTTCGGCGAGGCGCTCGAGGCGGTCTACGAAACGACCCGCTACGGCGAAGAGGTCCGCCCCGAACACTGGCCGTACTATGCCGCCATCGCCGACTATGTCTGCTCGGCGTGGCAGCAGCCCGACTCCGGGATCTGGGAGGTGCGCACTGAGCCGCGCCACTTTGTCTATTCCAAACTGATGTGCTGGGTTGCGCTCGACCGCGCAATTCGGATTGCCCGCCGGCGCGGCTTCGAAGCGCCGCTCGCCCGCTGGCGCGCCAGCCGCATGGCGATCCGGCAGGCGATTGAAACGCACGGCTTCAATCCGCGTCGGAACAGCTTCGTGCAGGCATTCGGCGATGAGGACGCGCTCGACGCGGCAAACCTGCTCATTCCCCAGCACGGCTTCCTGCCTTATCACGACCCGCGGGTGCAGGGCACAATCGAGGCGACCAAACGGTTTCTGCTCTCAAAAGACGGCTTGGTCTACCGCTACAACGCGGACGATGGGGTAGCGGGGGGCGAGGGCGCCTTCGTTCTCTGCTCTTTCTGGCTCGTCAACGCCCTTGCCCTCTCTGGCCGCGTCGAGGAGGCAATGGCGCTGTTCAATCGGCTAATCCGCTATGTTAGCCCGCTCGGATTGCTCGCTGAACAAGTCGACCCGGAGACAGGAAAGCAGCTCGGTAATTTCCCGCAGGCATTCAGCCACATCGGCTTGATCAACAGTGTCATCTATCTCGAAGAGGCGCTCGGCAAGCGGCATAAGGGACCGATGCCGGTCGGGATGGATCATCCGCCTCGCGACGACTGAGCGGCGCGTCCGCGTGAGAAGCGGCCTCAGCCGCGCTTGCGGCCGCTGGTCACCCATAGCCCGGCGCGCGTCGGCCGCTCCTCGATGTCGCAGAAGCCTGCGGCGCGGAGCAAGGCAGGGTAGTCGCGCAGACCGGCTTGCCGCCAGTAGGGCTCGCCGTTGTGCTCAGTCTGCCAGTCGGACGAGAAACGGCGGAACGGGTCGAGGTGACGATACGGCACGGTGTCGCCGATCTGGAAATAGCCGCCCGGCTTTGTGAGGCGGTAGCCCTCGGCGATCACATTGTACGCCGCCTCGTCGGGGATCTCGTGGAAGAGAATGCAGGAGGTGACGACATCGAACCAGTTGTCGGGGAAAGTCGTCTGTTCGGCGTTCTGCTGGCTCAAATGGAGTGCCAGCCCCAGGTGCTCGGCCAGCTTGTGGGCATACTTCAAGAGTGGCGCCGCGAGGTCGATGCCGTATACCTCGGCAGCGGGAAAGCGCTCCTTGATAGGGATGATGCTCTGGCCGATGCCGCATGCCATGTCGAGGATGCGCTCATAGGCGCCGTCCGGGATCATCTCGGCGACTGACCGCTTCAGGGCCCAGCGGTCGTTGCGGCCGGCGTGATAGACCACTTGGCCGGTGGCGAGAACGAAGGGGATCAGCGGCTGGCGGTGCATCCCGCCCGGCTGGATGTGGTACTCCACTTCGAAGTAGGCCGGGATCTCGAGAGCAGGGTCGAGGGTGAGCGAGCCGAGCGGCTGCGGGACCGGCTCGTCCAGCCAAGCGAGCAGCTCTGCAGCGTGGCGGCTGGTGGCCTCGAACAAGCGGGTCCACATCATCTCTTGGGTCTGGCGAGCGATGAAGCGGTCGGCCTGCCAGCGGAAATCGGGCGAAACGAGCGCGGCGACCTCCTCGACGGTGAGCGGGGACGCGCCGGCGTCGCGCCGACGCTCGGCCTCAGCGTCGACGCGCGCCGCAAGCGCTGCGCTCAGCGTCGCGGTCGTGTGTGCCTTGAGGGTCTTGATGAATTCCATGGTGGCGCGGTCAGGCTGGTCGAGCAGCACCTCGCCGGCGTCGAGCACGGCCATCCCCTTCCTCCTCTCTCGCCTCCGACGGGGACGCCGAGGCGGACGGCTCAGGATGTCGATTGAACATTGTAGACCGAAGAGGCAGCGCCGGCGACCCGCACGATCTCCCTAGGAGCGCGCCGGCCGGTGAGCGCGCTGCAACGACGCAGCGGGAAGCGCGTTGCTATAGTCAGCGCAGGAGGAGGGGATGCCGATCCACTCAATCAATCCAGCGACCGAAGAGCTTATCGAGACATTTCCCGAGGCAACAGCCGACGAGATCGATTCCATCCTCGAGGCGGCGCAGGCAGCCTATCGGGTGTGGTCGCGGACGCCGATCGAGGCGCGCGCCGAGCGGGTCGGCGCGCTCGCGGCCGTTCTCCGGGCGGACAAGGCCCGCTGGGCAGCGCTGATCACCGAGGAGATGGGCAAACCGATCGTCGAGGCAGAGGCAGAAGTCGAAAAGTGCGCTTGGAATTGCGAGTACTTCGCAGCGAATGGCCCGCGCTTCTTGGCCGACGAGCCGGTGCCGACCGAGGCGCGCGAGAGTTATGTCGCATTCGACCCGCTCGGCGTCGTCTTGGCGATCATGCCGTGGAACTTTCCCTTCTGGCAGGTCTTCCGCTTCTTGGCGCCGACGCTGGTTGCCGGCAATACAGCTGTCCTCAAGCATGCTGCCAATGTCCCGCGCTGCGCGCTCGCCATCGAAGAGATCGTGCGTCGGGCGGGGCTGCCCGATGGGACGCTGCGGGCGCTGCTCGTTGGGAATGAGGCTGTCGACGCGATCATCGGCGACCCGCGCATTGCGGCGGTCACCCTTACCGGCTCGAGCGCTGCCGGAGAGAAGGTGGCTGCCGCTGCCGGACGGCGTCTCAAGAAGCAGGTGCTCGAACTTGGCGGCTCCGACCCGTTCATTGTCCTTGCTGATGCCGACCTCGATGCGGCAGCGCAGACCGCTGCCCGAGCGCGCAATCAGAATGCCGGGCAGAGCTGTATCGCTGCCAAGCGTTTCATCGTCGAGGAGCCCGTCGCCGACGCCTTCCTAGAGCGGTTCACCGCCGCGGTCCAAGCGCTCCGGGTCGGCGACCCCGCTGATCGCACGACCAATGTCGGGCCGCTTGCCCGCGCTGACCTGCGCGACACGCTCGCCCGCCAAGTCGAAGCAAGTCGCGCCCACGGGGCGCGGCTCGTTCTCGGCGGCGCGCCGCTTGCGCGGCGCGGCTTCTTCTATCAGCCCACCATTCTCGATAGGGTGCAGCCAGACATGCCGGCGTTTCGTGAGGAGACATTCGGTCCCGTCGCGGCGGTTATCCGGGCGCGGGAGAGCGAGGAGGCGATCGCGCTCGCCAACGCCAGCGAGTACGGCTTGGGAGCAGCGCTCTGGACGGCCGACCTTGACCGCGCCAAGGCGCTCGCCCGCCGGATTGAGGCAGGGCTCGTGTTCATCAACGGTCTCGTCGCCTCAGACCCTCGCCTGCCCTTCGGCGGCATCAAGCGTAGCGGCTACGGCCGCGAGCTCGGCGTCTTCGGCATCCGCGAGTTCACGAACATCAAGACGGTCTGGGTCGGGCCGAGTACGCCGCGCTGATGGCAGACGGGGGCATGCTTGCGAGCGAGGAAGCGCTTTCCGCCGCTGTGCTCCCCTGCTGGGGACGGCGCCTAGGATGGCGCGCCCGCGCTTGTCCTCGCGAAGGAACGGCGGGCGCGGGCGTGCCGGCGGCATACCCCAGCTGCGCGAACGCCGGGAGCGCAGCGTGCCGATCCTGCTGCGGCGAACTGCGCACTCGGCGGCTTGCTGCCTTGCGGATCAGCGCTCTCGGCAGCGCCTGACCAGCTCCGCGAAGCGGCTGCGTTAGCGCGCAGCGATGAGCCGATCGATCGTGGGCTTGGCGGAGGAAACTGCAATTGCGAGGTTGATCCCTTGAACGGCGCGTCCGGCGTCGGAGGTGATGCGGGAGGTGACGATGCCGACGACTTCGCCGCGCGAATTGACGAGCGGCCCGCCGCTATTGCCTGGGTTCACCGCTGCATCGGTCTGAATGTACTGCAGGTCGGTGCGCTGAGCATTGCGAATTCCTGAGACAAGGCCGCGGCTGACGCTTGGCTCGCCCGGCAGGTTGAGGGCATAGCCGATCGCGATGACGTCGTCCCCGGTTCGCAGCGTTGTGGAGTCGCCGAGGCGGACGGTGGGCAGGTTCTGCGCTTCGACGCGGACGATGGCAAGGTCGCGGTCCTCATCGCGAGCGACGACCCGGCCTTGGAGGGTGCGGCCGCTGCTCAGGCGGACAGTGACGGTGGCGGCGCGGCCGACCACATGCGCGTTTGTCAGGATGTTGACGACGTTGTCGAGGATCATGCCGCTGCCGGTAGCGTTGTTGGCAGAAATCTGGACGACCGCGGGTTTGACGCGCTCTGCGATTTGGGCGGCGGTGAGGGGAGGGCTGGAGGTGGCAGTTGGCGCAGGCGTGCGCGGGACGGCGGTCGGCGTTGCCGGCGGGGCGCTGACAGCGCGCGCGGTTGGCGAGGGGGTCGGGCCGGGGCTGACGAGCGGCGCGGCGCTGATGGCGACGATGAGCGCCCCCACGCCGATCGCCATCAGGAGCGTCGTGATCGCCCCCAGCGCGTAGCCCAAGCAGAAGACGCCGCCGCGCATCAGGCTGTCACCGCCTCAACGGTCTTGCGCAAGGTTTCGGCCCACCCGTTTCGGCCCCGCGGAATGTGAACTTGGCTGACCCCAATCCGGACAGACCGGCCGAGAAGCCGCTCGAGCTTTGCCCGGTCAAGCCGGCCCGCTACCTGAACCACGATAGCACCATCTCGCGTCGCGATTGTCTCAACCCCTCGCCCGGCGGCCAGCGTGCGTAGGGTGGCGATGAAGAGCAGATTGCGCGCCGGCTCGGGCAGCTCGCCGAAACGGTCGCGAATCTCGTCGGCAAGGTCCTCCACCTCGCCCGGTGTCCGCGCTTCGACCAATCGCTGATAGAGGAGCAAGCGGGTGGTCTGGTCTTCCACAAAGTCGGGCGGCAGGTACGCTGGGAGCCCGAGGTCGATCAGCGGAGCCGGCGCCGGCGGGGGCGTCGGTGACTCGACCGGCCTGCCCTCGAGCGAGGCTTTCAGCTCCGCAATCGCTTCTCCAAGCAGGCGGGTGTAGAGATCGAAGCCGACCGCATCGATATGACCACTCTGCTCGACGCCGAGCAGGTTGCCGGCGCCCCGGATCTCGAGATCGCGCAGCGCAATCTGATAGCCTGCTCCCAGTTCGCTCGCTTCAAGGATCGCGCGCAATCGCCGCTCGGCCACTTCGCTCAGCCGCTGGTCGCGCGGGAAGAGGAGATACGCATACGCCCGGTTCGCGCCGCGTCCTACCCGGCCCCGCAGCTGATACAGCTGAGCGAGGCCGAAGCGATGAGCGTCGGTGATGATGATCGTGTTCGCGTTCGGGAGGTCGAGCCCCGATTCGATAATCGTCGTGCAGACCAGCACATCGTAGGCGCCGGCCGCAAAGTCGATCATCACGCGCTCGAGCTGCTCCTCCGGCATCTGGCCGTGCCCGACCGCAATCCGCGCCTCCGGCACTAGCCGCCGCAGCCGCTCCGCAGCCGCCTCGATGGTCGCGACGCGGTTGTGGACGTAGAAGACTTGGCCGCCGCGATCCAGTTCGCGCAAGATCGCCTGGCGGACAAGCGTCTCGTTATACTCGGCCGCCGTCGTCTTGATCGCAAGCCGCGCTTCGGGCGGCGTGTCGATCCGGCTGAGGTCGCGCACGCCGACAAGCGCTTGGTGCAAGGTGCGCGGGATCGGCGTTGCAGTCATCGTGAGGACGTGCACTTCCGCCCGCATCCGTTTCAGCTGCTCTTTGTGCACGACCCCAAAGCGCTGCTCTTCATCGACGACCACGAGGCCGAGGTTCTTGAACTGCACATCCTTCTGGATCAGCCGATGGGTGCCGATCACGATGTCGATGCTCCCCTGAGCAAGACCGGCGAGGATCCGCTGCTGCTCCTTCTCGGATTTGAGACGGCTGAGCATCTCGATCGTAACAGGGAACGCGGCCAGCCGCTCCTGAAAGGTGTGCAGATGCTGCTGCGCTAGCACCGTGGTCGGCACGAGAACCGCAACTTGCGCTCCTTCTTGCACGACTTTGAACGCAGCGCGAATGGCGACCTCCGTCTTCCCGTAGCCGACATCGCCGCAGATCAAGCGGTCCATCGGCCGGGGACGCTCGAGATCGCGCTTTGTCTCCTCGATCGCGATCAACTGGTCGGGCGTTTCGACATAGGGGAAGGAGTCTTCCAGCTCGCGCTGCCACGGTGTATCCGGGCCGAAGGCGCGCCCGGGGCTGACGGCGCGGAGCGCGTAGAGCCGCAGGAGGTCGCGCGCAACCTGCTCGACAGCTTTCTTCACCCGCGCCTTGCTGCGCGCCCACTCGCCGCTCGAAAGCCGCGTCAGCGACGGCGTTCGCTCGGCGCCGCCGATATAGCGGCTGACGCGATCGAGATGGTCTGTCGGCACCAGCAGCCGGTCACCCTCGGCGTACTCGAGGATGAGATATTCGCGTGCCGCTCCTCCCTCGATGCTGCGGGTGGTCAGACCGGCAAAGCGGCCTATCCCGTGCTCAACGTGCACCACATAGTCGCCCGGCTTCAGGTCGGCGAGGAAGTTGGCGGGCGGCGGCGCAGCGCGCGGGCGCTCGGGGGCGAGGCGGCGAACCTTAGCCAGCCCAAAAAGTTCTCGGTCGCTGTAGAGGACCAGCCCGCCCTCGAGCTGCCAGCCTTCCTCGATCGTCGCGCTGGTCAGGACGATCTCGCCGGGAGCAGGAGGCGAAGGAGAGTCGTCGACCCGCGGGGTGAGCCCGCGCTCCTCCAGCAACTCGCGCAGCCGCCCGGCCTGAAAGCTGGTGACGACGATCGGCCGGCCAGCCCGTCGGTCGTCGGCAAGCCGGCGGAACCACTCGTTCAGCCGACCGGCAAATGCTTCCACCGGACCGAGAGGCAACGACCGCGCGCGCGGGTCTTCCGCTCCCCACGCTGTCAGCTCGAGACGGCAGCGGTGCCGCTCAATTGCCGTCAGGAGCTCATCGACCGAGAGGTGCGGCAGCGGGAAGGAAGGCGGGATCTCCCGTCGGGCGATCAGCGCATCTCGCAGCGACATGGCTTGCTCCACCAGCCCTTCTGCCGCGAGGCGAACGTCGCGCGGGTCATCGACGACCAGCACCGCGCCCGGCGGCAGGTAGTCGAAGATGCTGGCGTGGGGAAGCAGTCCCGCGTAGAAGTCGATCCCGTCGAACGTCTCGCCGGCGCGCAGCCGGTCGAGGTCGGCGCGCAGCCGCCCTCGCGCCTCCTCGCTCAGGCCGCTCAGGTCGAGTTCCGGGATCGCCGTCGCCAGATGTTCTCGCGCCGGCCCGATGGTGACCTCGGTCACGAGCGCTGTCGACCGCTGGGAGACCGGGTCGAACGCGCGCAGGCTCTCAATTTCGTCGCCGAACAGCTCGACCCGCACCGGCGCCGCTTCGGTTGGCGAAAAGATGTCGAGAATGCCGCCTCGGCGGGCGAACGTGCCGGCAGCTGTGACGGCGGCGGCCGCTTCGTATCCTGCGTCGACAAGAAAGGCGAGAAGGGCCTCAAGGCGCACGCGGTCGCCGACGCGAAGAACGCGCCGACGTCCTTCGAGGTCGCGACGGCGGAGGGTAAAGGGAAGGATGGATTGCACCCCCGCCACCACGACAGGATGCGGGCTGTGGAGGAGAGCATCCAACGCGCGCAGCCGCCGCTGCGCAGTGATCGGATCGGGCAGCGCGCGCTCGTAGGGCAGCCCTTCTGGTTCTGGGAACAGGAAGATACGCCTCTGGTCGGGCATCCAGAGCGTCAGCTGATCTGCCAGCGCCTTGGCGCGCTCGGTGCGTCCGGTCACGATCAGCAGCGGCCGCCCGCTGGACTCGGACAGCGCCGCAACAAGGGCCGGCGTTGCGGCCCGAAGGGCGCGCAGCACGACCGGCCGGCCCGCAGCCATTTCTGTCAGGAGGTCGGTAAAGGCGGGCTGGTGCCGGAGAAGGCCGAGCAAACCGGCGAGGTTCACGCTGGGAGGGCTCCGCGACTGCGTCTGCAACAAGTGTAGCACGCGCCTCGTTCTGCTCCGGCTGCCGCTACAATGCTGGTATGCACCAGCCGCGACCGCGCGTTATCCGCAACGATAAAGAAGGGCGGCGCCTTATCACGGAATGGGCCGACGGCCGCCAAGGCGTAATTGAGTGGGAGCGGCTGCGCTGGGCCTGCCCCTGCGCGATCTGCGCCGGAGAGATGGGGGTCCCCGGCCGGCTGGCGAGGGTCACGACTCTCACCGACGACGAAAGGACACTCGAGCAGATCCGGGGGGTCGGCAATTACGCGATCGCCGCGCTCTGGAAAGATGGCCACGATACAGGGATTTATCCGTTCACCCTGCTCTATGCGCTCGCCTTTCCTGAAGCGGCGGAGCGTCAGTCGTCGCTGTAGGCGCGGACGGTGAAGCTGGTTGTGCCCGGCGCCCAGTAGACGAGGATGGAGAAGCTCGCCGATTGCCCGGGCGCGAGGACCGCTGCGGCCCCGCTGACCCCCGTGTTGACCAACGCGCCCGACTGGTTGTAGAGCGCGACCGACACCCGGACGTTGCGGATCGGCACGGCGCTCGCATTCACGACCGTGCCCTCGACGAGGTAGTTGTCGGTGCGCACCCTGACCCGCTCGACGTAGTAACAATCCTCCGTTTCGGGGTCGCAGTCCTCCCGCACGAAGATGCGGTCTTCCCCGATCTCCTCGAAAGCGCCGCGCCGGTCGACGATGCGGGCGCTGCCGATCGGTTGGTCGGAGACGCTCGGCGTTCCTTTGGGCTCAAGCGCTGCCAGCCGGATGTAGGGAGGAGGATCGACAACAGTGACGCGGAACGTCGAGACTTCTCCCGGCCGAAGATAGGACGCATCGAGCGGCGCTTCTGCGGTGAGCGCGAGCACGCCCGCAGGGTCGACGAAGCGCGCAACCACCGAGGGCTGCAGCAGCACGCTCGAGCTGGTATTGGCGATCTCGCCGACCACCCACAGGACCTGATCGCCGTAGGTGTAGACATGCCAACTGACGACGCGCGCGCCGGCGACCTCTTCGGCAACAGCCGCTGGCCGAGCAGGCGCGAGCGGGGCCGCATTCGCGGGAAGGGCGAAGCTCAGAGCAGCGGCGAGGGTGGCGATTCGATGAACGGTTCGCATCATCTGGCAGTCCCTCCGGCGCTGGAGTAGGGCAGCGGCGACGCTCCCACTAAGTGTACTGAGCAGCAAGGAGCAAAGTTTCTGATTTTGGCGTCAGAGCGGCCGATGAGTGAGGGAGCGCCAGATCAGGTTGAGCGCAGCGTAGGTCGCCCAGCGGCGCACTTCGGCGGGAGAAGAGACGCGGACGATCGATTGGCTCTCGCGGCGCTCGTGGTCGATGGCGATGGCGATCGTCCCGGGCTCGGCGGTGCCGATCGGGGTCGGCCCGGCAACCCCGCTCACGCCGATGCCGACCTCGGCGCCGAACCGTTCGCGGGCAAGCGCGGCAAGCGCCCGCGCTTCTGCCTCGCTGCCGGGCTGGCCGAGCGGAGAGCCCCAAGCCGTGCTGGTCGGCGCGGCGGCGACGAGCGCGCCGGCGAGCGCCTCGGCGAGCGCCGGTGTCTCGGCGAGGGTGGCGCTCAGCTCGCCGGCGGTCAGCGCATCGACGATCGCGAACCGTCGCTCTCCGAGGGCGCGCGCGATCACGCCGCCGATCGTCTCATCGTCGACCCCGTAAATATCCGGCTCAAGCCGCGCCCGCACTTCCCGCTCGAGGGGGGCGAGCAGCGCCTCGGCTTCGGCGGCGCTGCCCGCTTTTGCTGAAAGCCGAAGGTGAATCCCGTCTGCCTTGGCGTAGGTAGCGATGGTGGGGTTGGCCGACGTGAGGAGATCGCGCACCGCTTCTTCGACCGCCGACTCGCCCTTGCCCAAGATCTTGACGGTGCGGGTGAGGATGATGCCCCCGGCGCCGCGCGCGCGCAGCCGCGGCACAACTTCGTGCTCCCACATGCGCGTCATTTCGCGCGGCACGCCCGGCATCGCGACAGCGATTGCGCCGTTCGGCAGGTCGACCCACCAGCCTGGTGCAGTGCCAAGGGGGTTGGGCAGCGGCGTTGCCGAACGGATCAGGGAGGCTTGGCGCAGGTTCCGCGGCGGCATCGGCAGCTGGCGCCGCTCCCAGAACGCGCGCTGGGCAGCTTCGAGCGCGGGGTCGAGATACAGCTCCTCGCCGAGCGCCTGCGCGATCGCCTCGCGGGTCACGTCGTCCTCGGTTGGGCCAAGCCCCCCGGTGAAGATTGTCACGTCTGACCGCGCGAAGGCGCGCGCCGCTCCTTCCGCGAGCCGGTCGAGGTTGTCGCCGTAGGTAGAGATGTAGAACAGGTCGATCCCGAGGGCGGCGAGCTGCTGGGCGAGATAGACAGCGTTCGTATCGACGAGCAGACCGAGCAGCAGCTCGGTGCCGACCGAGATGATTTCTGCGCGCATGGAGGCTCCCTCGCTCAGGATCAGAGTGCAGAGCGGCAGTCGTCGGCTAGCCGCTGGGCGAGGCGGCGAGCAGCGCCTTCAGGCGGTCGATCGGGTCGATGCGTGTCGGGTCGACGCCGCGCAAGCCGGCCAGATAGTAGCTGACCCAGTCGCCAAGATGAATGAGGGTCAGCTGGTCGGCGAGGAGCGAGCGGCCTTCAGCAGTGATGACGCGCTGGCGGACCCCGGCCTGCTCGAGGAGCGCCGCCGTCGCCCGCTCGCGCATCCGGATCCGCTCGGAAAGGAGGGGCGAGGAGAGGAAGACGACCTCAACAAGCCGGGCAACTTGGGCGGGCTGCGCGATCCCCACAATAACGTTGTGGTTCATCTCGGGCAGCAGTTCGGCAACGGCCCACCCCTCGGCATTCTCGTTGATCTGCCCCTTCCAGCGGAGAGCGACCGGCGCGAGGTGCCCGCCGGCGATGAACACCGGCAGCCGCTCGTGCAGTGCCCGCGCCAGCAGCTTGGCGGAGTTGGCTGCCTCTGGCGTCTCAAGCGCCCAGCGGTCACGCGCTGCCTGCACTGCGCGCGCCGCCTCGACCAGTTCGGCGGACCGATCGTCGACAATGCCGAGCCGGGCCAGCACGCGGAGGAGCGGCAGAAAGAGATGCGCGATTGCTGCGCGCGGCTTTGCCGGATAGGTGACCGGGATGGCTGTTCCGCCCGCCGCGGTGACGAGATCGGCAAGGGGACCGCCAGTAGTCAGCGCGAGCGGCGTCGCCCCGGCACGGATCGCGGCGGCCATCGCGCTCAGCGTCTCTTCGGTTGTGCCGGAATAGCTGGCGCCGATAGCAAGCGTCCCCGGGCCGACCCAGCGCGGGGGGGCGTAATCGCGAATAACCAAAATCGGCACCCGCGCATCGCGCTCCGTCAGTGACCGAACGAGGTCCCCGCCGATCGCCGAGCCGCCCATCCCGAAGATGACCACGTTCGTCAGCGTGGGGATCGCGGGGAGCGGCGCTTGCCCCGCCGCTTCCCACGCCACGAGGCATTGCTCCGGGAATTCCCGGATCCGTCCTTCCATGTTGCTCGGGTCGTTGGCGCGCAGCCGTTCCGGATGGTCGAGCATCGCGACTCCACAGGGAGCGGCTTCCCTCCCGCCGCTCGAGAGAGGGCGATCCTAGCCGAAGGTGAGGGTATCGCGCTGAATCACGCGGTCGGGCCAGATGCGGATGCCGCAGTCGAGCCGATTGCCCGGCTCGATGACAACATTTGCGCCGATGAGAGCGTTGAAGGCGGTGCAGTCGACCCGGCTGTCGTTCGCGATGATGCAGTCGCTGACGATGGCGCCGTCGCCAATCCGCACATTCTCCCAGAGGATGGAACTGGTCACGTTGGCGTTCGCGCCGACAACACTGCCCGCCCCGATGACGGTCGGGCCGGCGATGACAGCGCCCGGCCCGATCTGGACCCGGTCGCCGAGGACGACCGGGCCGGTGAAGGTTGCCGATTCATCGATATCGCAGCCGTGGCCGACCCAGAGCCCCTGATCGCGCGGGCGCCCGAGATGGAGGTGGAGCCGTCCTGCCAGCAGGTCGCGGTGCACTTGGCGGTATTTCTCTGGTGTGCCGATATCGATCCAATAGCAGTCTGAGGGATAGGCGAGCAGCCGCTCGCCGGCCGCGAGAAGGTCGGGGAAGAGGCCGCGCTCAAACATCCAGTACTGTCCGCTCGGCACCCGCTCAAGCACATGCGGCTCGATGAGATAGGTGCCGGCGTTGATCAGATTGCTCCGCACCTCCTCCCGGCGCGGCTTTTCGGAAAACTTCGTGATCCAGCGGTTGGCGTCGAACTCGACGACGCCGAACTGCGTCGGGTCGTCGACCGGAGTTAAGGCGATCGAGACGGTCGCCTTTGCCTGCCGGTGGGCGGCCAGCATCGCGCCGAGGTCGAGGTCGGTGAGGATATCGCCGTTGAAGACGAAGCAGGTCTCGTCGAGGTGGCCGGCGGCGAGCTTGACAGCCCCTGCCGTCCCAAGGGGCGAGTCCTCAACCGAGTAGGTGAGGGTGACGCCGAGCTCTTGTCCGTCGCCGAGCCGCTCCCGGATGCGGTCTGGCAAGTAGCCCATCGCGAGCACGATGTCGGTGATCCCATGGCTGCGGATCCACGCGATCATGCGCTCGAGGAAGGGACGGTTGACGATCGGAACCATCGGCTTGGGAAGACGCGAAGTCAGCGGCCGCAGGCGCGAGCCTTCGCCGCCGACAAGGATCACTCCTTTCACGGCCGTACCTTCATGCCAAACTGGGATCGCCAATAGGCGAGCGTATCGCGAAGGGTCGTACGGAGATCGATCTCAGGGCGCCAGCCGATCTCGCGTTCGATCTTGCGCGTGTCGCAGAGGACGACCGGCGTATCGGCCGGCCGAAGGCGCTCGGGGTCGACTTCGACCTGAATGGGGCGTGCGGCCATGCTGAGCAGCATCTCAAGCAGGTCGCCGATGCGGTAGGCTTGGCCGCGGCCGATGTTGTAGGCGTCGCCCGGCCTTCCCCGAGTGACGAGCAGCCGATAGCCGCGAACAATATCGCGGACGTCGGTGATGTCGCGGGCGGAGTCGAGGTTGCCGACCCGCAGGATCGGCTCTTGTTCCCCCGCCTCAATCGCGGCGATCTGGCGAGCGAAGCTCGCGATGGCAAAGTCTGGCCGCTGCCCCGGGCCGACATGCATGAACGGCCGAACGCGGATTGTCCGCAAGCGCCGGCTGACGGCGTACTGGTAGGCAAGGTAGTCTTGCGCCACCTTGCTCGTCGCGTAGGGATTGGCTGGGCGAAACGGGGCGCTCTCTCCGAGCGGCTGTTCCTCAGGGCGCGCTGCGCCGAACATCTCGTTCGACCCGACCACCAGCACCACCGGATCGATGCCCGCTGCCAGCACCGCTTCGAACAGGACGATGGTCGTCTCGACATTCGCCTCGAACGTTCCCACGGGGTCGGTCCACGAGAGCGCGACCGACGCTTGGCCGGCGAGGTGATAGATGCAGTCAGGCTGCACCTCGCGGATAAGGGCTCGCACGGTCGCCGCGTCAAGCAGCTCGGCGGGCCGCCAGTCGATGCTGTCGTGCGTGGCGGGGGGAAGGCCGGGCTTGTAGACGCCGCAAATCTCATCCCCTTCGGCCAGAAGGTGACGGACGAGATGGCGGCCGACAAACCCGGCGGCGCCGGTGACCAGCGCTTTCAGGGCGACCCCAGTAGGCTACCCGACGGTAGCGACGCCCGCTTCTGCGCGAAGCAGCGCTGCCTTGTCGGTGCTTTCCCACGGTGCATCGATGTCGTCGCGGCCAAAGTGCCCGTAGGCTGCGGTCTTCCGGTAAATCGGGCGGCGCAGCTTCAGGTCGCGAATGATCGCCCCCGGCCGCAGGTCGAAGTGCTTCTTGACGAGGTCGACAATCACCTCATCCGGAACGTGCCCCGTGCCGAATGTCTCGACGAAGATCGAAACGGGGCGCGCGACCCCAATCGCGTAGGCAAGCTGAATTTCGCAGCGGTCGGCCAAGCCGGCGGCGACGATGTTCTTGGCGACCCAACGTGCGGCATAGGCAGCCGACCGGTCGACCTTGGTTGGGTCTTTGCCGGAGAAGGCGCCGCCGCCGTGCCGCGCCATCCCGCCATAGGTGTCGACCATGATCTTGCGGCCGGTCAGACCGGCATCGCCCATCGGGCCGCCGATAGCGAACTTCCCCGTGGCGTTGATGAAATATTTCGTGCTCTCGTCGAGGAAGTCGGCGGGGATGCACGCGTTGATGACGTGCTCCCGGATATCGAGCGTCAGCTGCTCGCGCGAGACGGCCGGATCGTGCTGGGCCGCGATCACAATCGTATCAACGCGAACCGGCCGGCCGTAGCGGTACTCGACGGTCACTTGCGACTTGCCGTCTGGCCGCAGGTAGGGGAGCTTGCCGGAGCGGCGCACCGCCGCGAGCTGGCGGGTCAGCCGGTGGGCCAAGGCGATCGGCATCGGCATCAGCTCCGGCGTCTCGTTGCAGGCGAAGCCGACCATCATCCCTTGGTCGCCCGCCCCGAAGCGCTCCGCCTCGTCGACAACTTGGCTGCCGCGCACCTCAAGAGCGGTATTGACGCCTTGAGCGATGTCGGGGGACTGCGTGCCGATCGCGACGATGACGCCGCAGGTCGCCGCGTCGAAGCCGAACGCCGAGTTCGTGTACCCAATCTCGGCGACCGTTTGGCGAACGATCTCTGGGTAGTTCACCACTGCGCGCGAGGTGATCTCGCCGAGGACGACAATCAAGCCGGTGGTCGTCGCGGTTTCGCACGCGACTCGCGCCTCCGGGTCCTGAGCGAGGTGCGCGTCCAAGATCGCGTCGGAAATCTGGTCGCACATCTTGTCGGGGTGCCCCTCGGTCACCGATTCCGAGGTGAAGAACAATTGCGGGGAACGCATGAAGGTGGTGCTACCCATCGGGTCGTTCACGTGAAGATCTCCCTCCGATTTCTCCACCCAGGCGAGGCTGCTGGCCTCGGAATCGTTGTTCCGAAGCTTAGCGGCTGTTCCCGATCGCGACAAGGCGACACGATCGCCGCACGGCGCACGCGATCGAAGCGCCTCCGCTCTCACGTTGCGGTCCGCCGCCATCCCGCGGCGCGCGACAGGGAGCGGCCGCAGCGCGGAGCAGCCCTGCCGCGCTGCGGCCTCGAGACGGCTCCTGCTTTCTGCGCGGCCGCTCTCGATCAGGCGCGGGAATGCTCGCGGATGAAGGCGAGGCAGCGCTGCCACGCATCCGCGGACGCCTCGGCATACTGCTCGTACGCCCGGTCGAAGAAGCTGTGCGGCGCGCCCGGATAGACGACGACCTCGTGCTTCAGCCCGGCCTCTTGGAAGGCCTGCCGCAGCTCATCGACCGCCTCCGGCGGAATCCCGGGGTCGGCGCCGCCCATCAGCGCAAGCACGGGGCAGGTCATCTCTTTCGCGCGCGCCGCCGGACCGGGCGCGCCGTCGCGGGTCGGGCCGGGCCGTCCGTAGAAGCCAATCGCGCCGGCGAGGCCGTGGCCATTCGCCGCCTGCAGCCACGAGTGGGCGCCGCCGAAGCAGAACCCCACCGTGAAGATGCTTCGGCACGACCCTCCCTCGGGCGACCGGAGATACTCGACCGCCGCGCGGGTGTCGGCAGCGACCCCGGCGGCGGTGGTCTGCGCGACATGATCCAGAAAAGGGAAATCGGCGTCGCGTTCGCCTACCCCGGCCGTTCGGCCGAAGTAGTCGATGGCGACCGCGTTGATCCCCTCTTCGGCGAAGCGGACGGCAAGCTCCTCGTAGAACTTGAAGAGACCGCGAACGTCGGGGAGGATAACAACCCCGGCCCCGCTCGGGGCGGCCGACATGGCGGCGAAGGCGGCGAACCGATTCCCGTCGCTCGCTGTCAGCGTGATCAGCTTCGTCTCAACCTTCGCGCCGTTGGATCGGATCGGCGGCTCGGCATCCGGAGGAACGCACATCGGTCAGCACCTCAATCACGCGCTCCGCTGCGCAGCGGGCATCCGACATCATAGCGCGACAGCAGCTCCTGCCGACGGCGGCACTCGCCGCGACAGCATCCACACCGTCGGATGGGCGAGGCGGTTGATCGCGCCGGCGGGGCGAGGCTCCCGAACGCGAAGCGGCGCTGCGTCGCCCGCAGCAGAGGGAGGGTCGAGGCTGGAGCGGCAGGCAGGCGTTCCGCCGGCGTCCCGCGACGCCGGCGCGCGCCAGAAGTGAAGGGGCTGGATGCATCGTGCTGCGGCGCGGGCGCGCCGAGACCGCGGCAGTTGGGGACGCGCCCGATCTCCCGCAGGGGAGAAAAGAGGGCGCCAAGGCGGCGGGCGGAGGCAGCACCAGAGCGGTTTCTCCTCTCTGCTCTCGGGAGCGGCGCAGCGCAGGGCGGTGCTGCTCAGGGGGTGCGTGAGAGGAACGGCCGAGCGAGCAGCTGAAGGCTGGCGTCGCGCATTCGCTTGAGCACCGCTTCAGCGTCGGCGCCCTGCAGCAGCCGGGGCTGCGTGTAGTCGTCGAGCAGCGTCGGGAAGTAGTGGGCGCTCACGAGCCAGCGGTCGTAGAAGACGTAGCGGCCGATCACCCCCTCTCGAACATCGCGCTGGAACATCTGGTCGAAGAGGAAATTGCCATGGGAATAGGCGATCAGCTTCCCTTGGTAGATCTCGATGCCTTGAACCACGTGCGGATGGTTGCCGACTACGAGGTCGGCGCCGGCGTCGATCGCGAGCCGCCCGATCTCGCGGGGGTCGTCGTCGGCCACGCCCGGTTCAATGGCCGGCGTCGACACATACTCCTTGCCCCAGTGGAATTGGACGACAACGACCGTGGCCGCGCGCCGGGCCTCGGCGACTTGGCGGCGGATCTTCTCCCGGTCGAACCGCACGCCGATGCCGTTGTAGCCGAGGAAAGCGAAGCGCACGCCGCGCACATCGAGGTAGGCGATCTCGCCCCGGCCGGTCACGCCGATATTCGCCGCCTTCAGATGCGCGATCGTCTCCTCCACCCCTTCAACGCCGTAGTCGCCGGCGTGATTGTTGGCGAGATTGACCATATCGATCGCGGCCCACTTGAGCGCCTCGACAAAGCGGACATCCCCGCAAAACTGGTAGCCGCTGGTGACAACCGGGCAGCGCCGAAGAAGCGGCGCTTCGAGATTGATGAACCGCACGTCCCCGTCCTTCAGAACGTCGATGGTGGCGCGGAAGGGGTAGATGAAGTCGCCGCGCGCGGTCAGCTTGTAGTTGACGTAGCGTGCTGGGATGACGTCGCCGGTGACGATCAGGGTGCGCACGCGCCGCGGGTCGACCCCGGCAGGAAGGGGGGCTCGCGTCGTGGTCAGCAGGTCGGCGACGCGCAGCGGCGGCAGCTCCGGCGGCCGGATGCCGACCGGAGAGGTCGGCGTCGGCGAGGGGGAGGCCGTTGCTGTCGGAGGAAGGGGGGTGAAGGTGGGGGTGGCGAACGCGGCAGCCACGAGGTCGCCGCCGCTGCCTTGGACGACGACATAGCCCGCGCTGCTGACGGCGAGCGCGACGAAGGCGACGCCGAGCAGCACGCAGCCTCCTCCGATCCATCGCGTCCAGCGGCTGGGCATGCGCGGAGTATCGAAGCGATGCGCTCCCGCTTCAAGCGCCGGCAGCGCCGCGATCGCGCGTCTCGGCGGCAGCCCCTGCGCTCAAGACAGCAGGCCCGCTCCTAGCGGCATCTCCTCTGCCGAGCGGAGCGCAGGCGCCCTGCCACACGCTGAGAAGCCGGCGCGGCGGGGGGCGCACGGCGGCTACTTGCGGCCTTGGGTTGTGAACAGGATTGCGTCCGGCTCGACCGGCGCTTGGGTCACCTCACGGAAGCCGGCGGCGCGGAACATCGCTTCGAGGTCGCGCATTCCGTGGGAGCGCCAGTACGGCTCGCCATTGTTCTCTGTCTGCCAGTCGGCAAAGAAGGCGCGGTAGGGGTCGAGCTTCCGGTAGGGGCCGATGTCGCCGACATTAAAGATGCCGCCCGGCTTCAGGAGCCGATAGGCCTCGCGGATGACATTTTCGGCGGCTTCATCGGGAATTTCGTGGAACAGGATGCAGCACGAGACGACATCGAAATACTCGTCCGGGAAGTCGGTCGCTTCGGCATTCTGCTGGCTGAGATGGAGCGCGATCCCGAACCGCTCGGCGAAGCGGTGGGCGTACTTCAAGAACGGCGCGGACATATCGACGCCATACACCTCGGCGTCGGGGAAGCGCTCCTTGAGGACGATAACGCTCGACCCCATGCCGCAGCCGAGGTCGAGGATCCGCTCATAGCGGCCCTCGGGGATCGCCCGCGCCACCTTCGTCTGCTGTTCCCAGCGGTCGTTGGCGCCCGAGTGGTAGATGGCACGGCCGACTTCCATGACCCACGGGATCATCGGCTTGCCGTGCATCCCGCCGGGCTGGATGTGGTAGTCGATCTCGTAATAGGCGGGATACTGCAGGTCGGGATTAAGGCGCAGACTGCCCTTCGGGTTCTCCACGGGCGCCTCAAGCCGCTGCAGATACTGTTCCTCCTCGGGCAGGAGCGCCTCAAACAGCCGCGGCCAGAGCATCTCTTGCGCCTGGCGAGAGATAAAGCGGTCGGCCTGCCATTCGAAGAGCGGATTGATGAGGTCTGCCACTTCGCGCGGCGTGGAGGGCGGCTGGCGGCCGGCAGCAAGCGCCTCGCGCACGGCTGCTTCGTAGCGCTCGCGCGCCACTCTGCCGACGACGGCAGCGCTGACCGTCTTGATGTTCTTCAGAAAGTCGAGCGTCGCGCGGTCCTCTTGCTTGAATTTGGTCTGCTCCGATGGCACAAACGTATCCGTGATGCCCATTGCTGCTCCTTGTGCCGGCGCCGCCGACGGAGAAAGATTGAAATTCTTCTGCTAGTCTAGCATCATGCATAGAGCGGTTCAATCAACGCGCGCGCTGCACGTTCTGTCCCGAGGCGCGAGCACGACTGGCGCCTGACCAGGCATAATGATCGCCGGCTGGCGACCCCAGCACGTGAGGACGAGCCACAAAGGAGTGTGCCCATGGTTGTCGCAAGTGAACGGGCCATTGACCGCATTGTCCGCCTTCTCGGCGATGAAGCCGAGTCGCTGCTCTCTCACCAGTCGCGCACCATCGACCGCTCGTTGCTGCACTTGCCCGGTCCCGACTTTCTCGACACGGTGTTCCAGCCGAGCGATCGCAACAGCCAGACATTGCGCAATCTTCACGCGCTTTTCAACACCGGCCGTCTTGCCGGCACCGGCTATGTCAGCATTCTCCCCGTTGACCAGGGGGTCGAGCATAGCGCCGGCGCGAGCTTCGCGCCGAACCCCATCTATTTCGACCCGGAGAACATCGTCAAACTGGCGATCGAAGGCGGCTGCAACGCTGTCGCCTCGACCCTCGGCGTTCTCGGCGCTGTCAGCCGGCGCTATGCCCATAAAATTCCCTTCATTGTCAAGATCAACCATAACGAGCTGCTCACCTACCCGAATAAGTACGACCAGATTCTGTTTGCGAGTGTCAAGCAGGCGTGGAATCTCGGCGCGGCAGGCATCGGCGCCACAATCTACTTCGGCAGCGAAGAGAGCAGCCGTCAGATCGTCGAAATCAGCCAGGCGTTTGCCCAAGCGCATGAGCTGGGGATGTTCACCGTGCTCTGGTGCTATCTCCGCAACAGCGCGTTCAAGGCCGATAAGGACTACCATCTCGCTGCCGACTTGACCGGTCAAGCAAACCATCTTGGCGTGACGATCGAGGCCGACCTCATCAAGCAAAAGCTGCCCGAGAACAACAACGGCTACGGCGCGCTGAGCGTCAACGGCGTGAAATACGGCCAGACGAGCAAACTGGTCTACACCCAGCTCACCTCCGACCACCCGATTGACCTCTGCCGCTACCAAGTGGTCAACTGCTACATGGGGCGCGCGGGCTTGATCAACTCCGGGGGCGCTTCGGGCGCGAACGACCTTGCTGAAGCGGTGCGCACGGCGGTTATCAACAAGCGCGCGGGCGGCATGGGGCTGATCAGCGGGCGCAAGGCGTTCCAGAAGCCGATGAAGGAGGGGATTGAGCTGCTGCACGCGATCCAAGACGTCTATCTCTGCCCGGACGTGACGATCGCCTAAGCGGGCTCACGGCCCGAAAGAAAAGCCGGAGCCGAGGAAGTAGGCAGCACCACCGGCGAGGGCAACCCCCACGCAGAAGACGACGACGAACCCGACAACGGCAGCGAGACAGCAGCCGGTCATGCTCGATTGCCGCGCTGCCGGCGCAGCGGCCCGCTCACCCTGAGCGGCGCTGCTGCTCGGCGCTGCCGGCGTCGCTAGGATGACGTGGGCGCCGCATTGGTCACAGAAGCGTTGGGAAGGCGCGAGCGGCGCGCCGCACTGAAAGCAGCGTTGGACCGCGCTTGGCATGGGTCGCCTCCTCGCTGCGCCATCATAGCGTCTTGGCGAACTTGACGCCGTGACGAGCGCAGCGTATGGTCAGTCGCGCCAACGGAGGAACGCTCGCCATGCCTGGCCCTCTTGCCGGTGTGCGCATCATCGACCTGAGCGAAGGCGTCGCCGGCCCCTTTGCCGCCAAACAGCTTGCCGACCTCGGCGCGGATGTCATCAAGGTCGAACGGCCGGGAGGCGACCCGGCACGCCGGTACGGTCCCTTTCCCGGCGACATTCCGCATCCGGAGAAGAGCGGGCTGTTTATCCATCTCAATACCAACAAGCGCTCGGTCGTGGTCGACCCCGCAACGCCGAGCGGGCGAGCGATCATCCTCCAGCTCGCTGCGCGCGCCCATGCCCTTATCGAGAGCTTTCCTCCCGGAACGCTGGCTGCGTGGGGACTAGGGTGGGACGACCTTGCCGCCGTTAATCCGCGGATCGTGCTCACCTCGGTCACCCCGTTTGGAACGGCCGGTCCAGCAGCTCATCGGCAGGCAACCGACCTGACGCTTGCCGCCCGCTCCAGCTTCCTCATCGCTGCCGGCGAGCCAGACCGGGAGCCGGTGAAATATCCCGGCCGCCAAACCGAGCTGGTTGGCGGGCTGCATGCGGCTTGGGGAACGATGGTGGCGCTCTATCATGCCGATGTCACGGGCGAGGGCCAAGTGGTCGACACCTCGATTCTCGAAGCAGCAGTGATGATCTCCGACCAGAATATGCTGAGCGTCGCCTACTGGAACGGCGGGGGACGCGCCCGCGCCGGCCGGCGGCCGCTTCGCTTCCCGCCGATCGTGATGCCGGTCCTCGACGGCTATGTCTCGCTGCTCGTCACCGATCTGCAGTGGCCCCGCTTCTGTCGGATGGCCGGTCTTGAGGCGTATGCCCATGACCCCCAGCTCGCTACCCAGCGCGGTCGTATCGAGCGGCTCGAAGAGCTCGAGGTCGCCTTTCTGCCCTGGTTTCTCAGCCATACCAAGCGCGAGGTGTTCGAGATCGCGCAACGGCACGGCGTCCCAATCGCGCCATTCAATACCATCGCTGAGGTGCTCGACGACCCACAGTTCCGCGCGCGGGGATATTTCCGGAAGATGGTGCACCCCGTGCTGGGCGAGATCACGCTCACCGGGCCGCCGGCGCTGTTGACGGAGACCCCCTGGGAGCTGCGAAGGCCGGCGCCCCTGCTCGACCAGCACGCCGAGGAGATCTTGTGCGGGGAGCTCGGGTACCGCCCGGAAGAGCTCCTTGCGCTGCGCGCCGAAGGAGCGACCGGATGAATGTGCTGACTGATCTGCCGGGCGCCCTGCGCGGCATCCGCGTGCTCGACTACACGACGGCGTGGGCGGGACCGCGGCTGACGACCTATCTTGCCGAGATGGGCGCCGAGGTGATCCACGTCGAGTCGATCCAGTATCTCGATACGCACCGTGGCTGGAGCAAGTGGGCGTGGGGCGCCTCCGGCAACATGCCGAACAACGACCCCGGTCGTCGGCCTTGGGAACGCAACTCGCAATATAACGAGTTCAATAAAAACAAGCTCGGGATCACGCTCAACCTCGCCGACCCGGACGGGGTCGCCCTGTTCAAAGAACTGGTCAAGATCTCTGATGTCGTAGTGGATAACTACAAAGCGGGCACCACTGCCCGCTTCGGCGTCGACTACGACACCTTGCGGAAGATCCGTCCCGACATCATCCAAGTTTCGCTTCCGGCGTTCGGCTCGACCGGCCCCTACCGCGACTACACCGCGTGGGGGAATCAGGTGATGGCGCTCTGCGGCCAGGGCCTGCTGCTGAACTACGAGGGCGAGGAAGAGCCCGAGCCGGGCGGCACCTATGCCGATCCGCTGGCCGCGATCACGGGCGCGTTCGTCGTGGTGGCGGCGCTCTTTCACCGCCGGCGCACCGGCCAAGGGCAGTACATCGAATTGGCGCTTAGTGAGGTCAGTCCGCCGCTCCTTCCCGAGGCTTTCGCTGAGTACACCATGAACGGCCGTCAGCCCCTTCCGCGCGGCAACAGCGTCCCTGAAGCGGTGCCGTGGAACGTCTACCCCTGCCAGGGCGAGGATGCCTGGATTGCCATTTGCTGCCGCACTGATGCGGAGGCGCTGCGGCTGTTTGAGATGATGGGCCGGCGCGATTTTCTCGAGCGTTTCGCGACGATCCCCGCGCGCCTTGCCGCGCGCGCCGAGATCGACGCTGCAGTCGCCGCGTGGACGGCGCCCCAGGAGAAATATCAGCTTGCCGATCGCCTGCAGGCGGCCGGGATCCCTGCCGAGGCAGCGGCGCAGTACGCCGAAGTCCTTGTCGACCCGCAGCTGCAGGCGCGCGGCTTCTTTGTCGAACTCGATCACCCGGAATGCGGGGTCTATCCCCATCCGCTGCAGGCGGTGCGGCTCTCGAAAACGCCGCCGATCGATTACCGCGCCGCTCCAACGTATGGTCAGCACAACGCCGAAGTCCTCGGGGGGCTGCTCGGAGTGAGCCAAGAGCGCTTGGAGGAGCTGGCGGCAAAGCAGGTGATCGGCACCGAGCCGCTCGAGGACGAGGAGCGCCGCCGCCGCGATCGCGCCTGGGGGGTCAGCTGAGCCGTTCGATATTCACCTTGCTGAACGACTGAGGCTCAAACCCCGCGGCCCCCACAACGCATGGCCGGCTCTTCAGAATGTGGCAGTTCGCCATTTGCGGCGACGTCCGGTCGAGCGTGGTGGTAGAGCGCCGCGCGATCGCTCGAAGACGTTGTCGACCTCGGCAGGGTCAGCGGAAAGGGGCGCCGCTCTTGGGAGCAGCACGTTGCGCTGGGGCCCGTCCTTGCGCTCGACGAAGAGCACCCCTGACGTGGCGGGCGTGCGGACGTGGCGCGCCTTTCAGTGGGTCGCTGTTGGTCTGCACCCGCACCTGAAAGTCAGGTTCTGGAACAGTGCTCCCCTCGGTGGTAGAGGGCCGCCCGCTCGCCGAGAGCGTGCTCAGGAAGCTGCTGGCCGTGCCGAAGGCGAGAAACTCACGGATGGCGCTGCGGTCGCGTCGTTCGTCCCGCTCTCTCCTTGCTCGGGCGCCTGCCGATGGTCGCGGCATCGGCGCCTGTTCTCGGAGGGAGAAGGCGCAGTGTCCAGCCGCTCCGCTCATCTTCTTCGCCGCTGGCAGGAGGCTGCGCAGAAAAATCCGTCAAAAACCGTAGGTCATGGGTCGGTCCTCCTCGCTACGCTCCGCGTGGCTGATACGTCTCTCAGGGGGACACGATGTATCGCTGGCGCCGACGTGGCGAGGGGTTTGTGCTCGAAGATTATGAGGAGATCCGCCGCTGGGTTGAGCAGCATGGAGGCCGGCCGGCGCGGCTTTCCGGGACCTCCTCTGGCGATGACCCCGGGCTGATCCGCATCTGGTTCCCTGGGCAAATTGTCGGCCGGCTTGAGCCGATCACCTGGGAGCAGTTCTTCGCGAAGATGACTGAGAAGCGGCTCGCCCTTCGGTGCTGGGAGGGCGAGCGCGGCTCCCGCCCCTTTGCCCGGATCGTCTCGCGCCCAAGCGAGCGTGCTCTCCGCCTCGAGGCGGGCGCCTCCGCGGAGGGGCAGGGCGCGCGTCATCGCGTGAGCGGCTAGAACAGCCCGCGGCGAAGGGGGAGCCCGCCGAAGACTGCTCCCGCCTCGAAAAAGGCGTAAACCCGTCGGAATGCCGCAAAGTCGGGGGGATCGCGCCGCGCAGCGACATGCCAGACCGCGCACTCGATCTCCTCAAGCCGCTGGGAAAGTACGAAAGGAGAGGTGGGCACCGGAATGTCGCGGTAGCTCGGCAGTCCTGGGCCCGGGAAAGAAACTGCCCGCGGCGGCACGCGGGGAACGAGGCTGAGCACGACTTTGGCATGATTGGCCGCCTCGATTTCGGTCAGGTCGGGGCGGCGCAGTTCGCTGCCGCGGCCGTCGGGACTGTCGGTGCAGTCGATCAAGTCGGCAGGGCGAAGCACGGCGCGCCACTCCGCGACACTCGCTTCCGACGCGCGCGCCGTCTGGCGGACCCCCTGCTGCACCCATTCCACGTGGGTCAGCGTTTCGCTCGCGAGAAAGTCGGCGGTCTCCGCGTCGACGTCGCCGGTCAGATACTGTCGCAGCGCTTCTCGCGTCTCCTGAAACAGCCGCTGAAGGCGCAGCAACGCTCGCAGGCCATCACCCGACAACGCCATACGTCCCTCAGCAGAGGCGACGCGCTCACCCATCACCGTCTGCGCTCCCGAGCGCGGTCGCCTCGGTCATGAACGTTCCCATTGGTATATCGTGCAGCCAAGCAGGAGTCAAGAGCGTGTTTCGGCACGCCGCCTGACCGCAGCGGAGAGCGCGCGGCTCCCGGCACGCGCTTGCCGCTCCGTATGCGGCGGACGGCTGTGAGCAGCCGGCGGGTCAGACGAGGTCGCCGCACCGTGCTGCTGCCCCGAGCACTGTCCCGACGCGTTGATGCGATTTGCGGGTACTATCTTCTGGCATGACGACGACCGAGAAGCGCGGCGCGACACCCCGCTGGGCAGGGCTGCTCTATGCCGAAGGCGCCTTCGGCTTCAATGTCCTCCACCAGATGCAGACGCTCTGGCTGGTCTATTTCTATGCTCCTCCGCCCGAAAGCGGACGGCCGGTGCTCGCGCCGATCGCCCTGCTCACCCTGCTTTTCGCGGTCGGCCGGGTGGTAGAAGCGTTCGATGACCTGCTGATCGGGCATTGGAGCGATGTCACGCGCTCGCGCTGGGGACGGCGGCTGCCGTTCATCGTCGGCGGCGGCCCCTTTGTTGGGGTGCTGTTCATCCTACTGTGGTTTCCGCCCCCGCTCGAACCGGTCTGGATGGCGATCTACGTTTTTCTTGTCCTCCAAGCCTATTTTCTGGCGGCGACGGTCGTCCAGCAGCCGTATGAGGCGGTTCTTGCCGAAATGAGCCGCGATTCGGCGACACGGGTGCGTGTCGCGACGTGGAAAGTCGCGTTCGGGATTGTGGGCGCCGCCGTCGGCTTGATCGGCAGCGGCCTCTTGATTGAGCGCATCGGCTTCGGGCCAACGGGCGCCGTCTTTGCCGCGATCGCGGTCGGGAGCGTGCTCCTCTCCGTAACCGGCATCCGGCGGCTGCCGCGCGCGCCGGCGCTCGAGAAGCGCATCTCGCTTCCCCGCGCGCTCCTCCTCACGACGACGAACCGGCAGTTCTTGGTCTTCGTGACGAGTTCGGTCCTGTTCTTCCTGGGGCTCAATTTGCTCACTCTCTTGCTGCCCTACTTTGCGACTGTCGTCCTGCGCCGGAATGAGGGGCTGGTGTCGCTGCTCACCGCGACCTTTACCGCGGTAGCGTTTCTCTCCCTGCCGCTGGTCGGGCGGCTGGCGGCGTGGCGCTCGAAGGCCTTCGCCTACAAGGCGGCGATGGCGGCGCTCGGTCTCCTGCTGCCCGGGCTGTTCTTCATCGGCTATCTCCCCGGGATCGACCCGCTCATGCAAGGGTTTTTCTACGTCGCGCTCTTGGGCGTGCCGATGGCTGCACTGTTCGTTCTGCCCAGCCCCTTGATCGCCGACATCATCGATGACGACGCCCGCCGAACCGGCTTGCGGCGGGAGGGCATGTACTACGCGGCCGATGTGACGGTGCGCAAGCTCGGCTTCGCCCTCTCAACGGCGATCTTCGGCGCTGTCCTCGCCACCTTCGGCTTCTCGGTGGAGCAGCCGCTCGGCGTGCGGCTCATCGGCCCGATCGCAGGGCTTGGCGTGCTGCTCGGCCTGCTCCTCTTCGCCGTCGGCTATCGGCTGCCCGACCGGATCGATCCGGACCCGGTTAAGTAGGCGATCGCCTGCACGACGAAACGCCCGAGCGTAAAGAGATCGCGCAGGCTGGCGAGCGAAAGCGCCGCGCGCGGCTGCACATGTTCGAACAGGTCGACGAGCGCAAAGGCGAGAACTCGCGGGCCGAGCGCGCGGGCAAGCTTGAGCGACTCTGAGTAGTGCACCATCTGGTCTTGCACGTCGTGGAGAATAAGCACCGGCGCGCGCACGCGATCGAGGATCGGTGCGGGGTTAAGCGCCTCGAGAACCGCGCGCTCGCGAGCCGGGATCGCCTCCAGCGCTCGGCGGGCCTCCTCTTGGCTGGCGGAGGGAAACATCCGCAGGAGGCCGGGAGCGCGCAGAGCGGCGATTACGGCGAGCAGATGCTCCATTGCGCCGGCGCTCGGCCGCCAGCGCCTGCCTGCGCCGTCGGCAACGCCCGCTGCAGCCGCGACGAAGAAATCGAAAATGTCGTAATACCCTCCAAAGAAGACCACGGCCCGAATGCGGTCGGCAATCCTCGGATCGGCGGAGGCGACGAGGGCGGTTGAGCCGCCGACGGAAAAGCCGAGGAGGCTGATCCGCCGTGGGTCGACCGCCGGGTGCTGGGCCAGGGTCTCAACGGCGCGCACGAACGTCTCGGCCTGCTCGATCCCGGGCCGCCCTCGGTCGAGCGCGACGAGCCGCGGCCAGCAGACCACAAAGCCGAGCCGGGCGAGCGACGTCGCAAACCGGCCGATCACAGGCCGGTCATGGGGCGCGGTGCGGACGCCCATCGCGATGATGATCGCTGGCCGGCGGCCCCGCCACGGCGCGCCGGGCAGCCAGCAATCGGTTACGACCGGTCCCCCTGGCGAGGGGGCGATTGTGCGCGAGCGTCCCGGCGCGGCGGTCACGAGGCGCAGCGGTTTCAGCGGGACAGGAAAGACGTCGAAAAGAAGAAGGAGCGCCTTAACGAGCGCGATCGCTTTCTCCAGCGCAGCGCAGAGCAGTGGCAGAAGGCTCGTCACGTCACGATTGTCGCATCTTGCGCCGCGTTCCGGAAGGCACCGCTCACCGAGGCGGGCGCAAGGGGTATCATGCCTAGCCGGCGCGGAGGTGCGGGGCTGGCAGAGCGCGCGGCCGAACTGCGGTGCGGTTTTGCGTCGGCAGCGCCTCGCCGCACCTCGGCGCTTGGCTGGTTAGCAGTGCGCTGTCGCCTAGTGACGCAAGCTGGTCCCCTCGCCTTGCCCGGCTCGGGAACAGATGGGCGCGCAGCAGGCGTTCACAGACTACTGCTGCCGAATGGACCGGCTCCCCCTCGTGTCCTCAGGGGGTGACCAGCCGGGCGCATGAGGGAGGAGGCGGCCAGCGCCGATACGAGGAGCGGGCTGGTTCGGTAGAGAGGAGCGATTGGAGTGCGCTTCCGCCTGTGGTCGTGGCCCGTCGCCCGCCTGCTGCGATCAGCTGCCTCCTCCTCCGGGCGGCGGAACTGCCGGTACAATTCGGGAAGAGTGAGATGAGCGACGCTCCGGACATCCTTCCTCCGCTCGACCTGCCCGACCAACCGGACGTACGCGCCCTCCTCGACTCGGTGATCGCGAACGTCACGCGGCTCGCGGGAAGCGAGGCGGGCCTTGTTTCGATCTGGGACCCTGGTCGCGGCCGGCTACGCGCGACCTCGAGCTACGGGCTTGCGCCGACCGACGAAGAGCGGATCCAGCGGACGCTCGATGTCGTGCTGCCCGCGCTCCTTGAAGAGGGACGCGATATCTCTGAGCTTGGACAGGTGCTTTCCCCGCCGAAGGACGAAAAGATCCTCGCGCTGCCTCTCCGCGCGCACGGGCGAACGGTCGGACTGCTCTGCCTCTTCCTGCCGAAAGATCGTCCGGCGCTCCCCGGCGACAGCGGCGTCGTGGACGTGCTGAGCGACCACGTTGACGTCATCCTGCGCAATGCGCAGCTGCTGCAGGGGATTATCGAAGAGAAACGATGGCTGGAAGCGATCGTCAACAGCACTGGCGAAGGGCTGCTCATCCTTGACGCTGAGGGCCGGATCCTCGGGGCGAACCCTGCTTTCTATCGGATGACCGGCCTCTCCTCCGACCGGATCACGGGGCGGACGCTCCCTGAGGTCTTTGACATCCCGCCCACGCCGCCGGACGAGCCGCTCGTCGAGGTGCGGGTGCGGCCAGCAGGCCGGCGCGTCTTCGAGGCCTACCGCGCGATCATCCGCGGAGAGAACGACGAACCGATCGGCGGGGTCGTCTCGCTGCGCGATGTCACCGCTCGCCGGGAGGCCGAGGAACTGCAATCGACCTTTTTTTCGGTCATCTCGCACGAATTAAAGACGCCGATCGCTGTCATTCGCGGGTATGCTGATCTAATCGCCGAGTCGGCCAACGACCCGGACCCGGATCAACTGCGCCGCCAAGCGCGCGTGATCCAAGATGAGAGTGAACGGCTGGCGCGGATGGTTGAAAACCTGCTCGAAGCAACTCGCATCCAGAGCGGGGCATTAGAATTGGCCCCGGAACCGGTTGCGCTCGGCCCGCTCATTGCGCGGCTGGTACGGCGGATGCGGCGGGTCAGCGGCGGACGACGGCTCATCTTCCGCGATCCTGGCGCTCTGCCCCCTGTGCTCGCCGATCCGCAGCGGATCGAAGAAGTGCTCGCGAATTTGCTCGACAACGCGATTAAGTATTCGCCGAGCGGCAGCCGGATTACCGTCTCGGTAACCGCAACCGGACATGAGGTGATCGTGCGGGTGGCAGATGAGGGGGAAGGCGTCCCGGAGTCGGAGCGCGAGCGGATTTTCGAGCGCTTTTCGCGGCTCGACTCGCGCGTTGTTCGCCAAGCGAAAGGCGCGGGGCTTGGGCTGTTCATCTGCAAAGCCATCGTCGAGGCGCACGGTGGCCGGATTTGGGTCGAAGAGACCCCCGGCGGCGGGGCAACCTTCGCGTTCAGTCTGCCTCGCGAATGGCCGGCTGCGCTGCCCCAGCATGTTGGCTTCGCGGGGCTGCTCGCCCGGCCGGAGGACCGCCATGAGTGACGAAAAGAAACTGGCCGAGACGATCCTCGTCGTCGACGACGAACCGACCCTCGTCGACCTCACCCGCACGACCCTCGAGCGAGAAGGGTATGCTGTCATCGAAGCGTCCAACGGCCGCGAGGCGGTCGCGAAGGTGCGCGATTACCTGCCCGACCTCGTCCTGCTCGATGTCATGATGCCTGACATGGATGGGTTTGAGGCGCTCAAAGCGATCCGCGAGTTCTCAAGCGTGCCCATCATTATGCTGACAGTCCAAGATAGCGAGGCGAGCAAGGTGCGGGGCCTTGAGCTTGGGGCAGACGATTACGTCCCGAAGACCGCCGGCCGCCGCGAACTGGTCAGCCGCATTCGCGCCGTGCTGCGTCGCGCTCGCCTCGCCCAGCCGCCCAGCCGCGCCCTCGTCCGGATCGACGATGACCTGACCGTCGATTTTGACCGGCGCGAGGTGATCGTTCGCGGCGAGGCGGTCAAGCTCCGGCCGACGGAATACAAGCTGCTGCACCATCTCATCCAGAACGCCGGCCGGCTGCTGACGCATGAGCAGCTGCTGACGAAGGTCTGGGGACGCGAGTACCGCGACGATACGCAGCTGCTGCGCCTGTATATCACCTATCTTCGGCAGAAGATCGAGCCCGAGCCGTCGAAGCCGAAATACATCCTCAATGAACGGGGAATGGGCTATCGCTTCGCCGAGTTTGCTGCCGAGAAGCGGTGAGCGGGCTCTCGCGCCTCCCGGAACCAGAGTGGCCGTGGCGCGCCGTTGACCTGATCGCCGAGAAAGCGGCGGGCGGCCGGCTCCCCGCTGAGGCGATCCGCTGGCTTATCGAGCGCTATACCGCCGGGGAGATCCCCGACTACCAGATGAGCGCGTTCCTCATGGCAGTCTGCTGGCGCGGCATGACCGACGATGAGGTGACCGAGCTGACGCTCGCGATGGCGGCGAGCGGCCTCCAGATTGACGTGTCCGATATCGCGCCTGTTGTCGCTGACAAGCACAGCACCGGCGGCGTTGGCGACAAGACGACGCTCGTTGTCGCGCCGCTGGTCGCCCATCTCGGCCTGCCGGTCGCCAAGATGAGCGGCCGCGGGCTTGGCCACACCGGTGGGACGATCGACAAGCTGGAGTCGTTCCCCGGCCTCCGGGTCGAGTTGACGGTCGACCAGTTTCGCGAGCAGCTCCGGCGCCTCGGCCTCGTTATCGCCAGCCAGTCGGCCGACCTCGCGCCGGCTGACGGCAAGCTTTATGCCCTGCGCGACGCAACGGCGACGGTCGGGTCGATCCCGCTCATCGCCAGTTCGGTGATGGCTAAGAAGATCGCTGCCGGCGCGACGGTGATCGGGCTCGATGTCAAGTGCGGTCGGGGCGCGTTCATGAAGACCCCTGCCGAGGCAGCGCAGCTTGCCGAACTGATGGTCGCCATCGGCGAGAAGGCCGGGCGACGGGTGGTCGCTCTCGTCAGCGGAATGGACCAGCCGCTCGGTGAGGCCATCGGCAATCTGATCGAGGTAGAAGAGGCGATCGCGACCCTGCAGGGCGCGGGGCCGCCAGATCTGCGGGAGCTGTCGGTGGCGCTCGCGAGCGACCTGCTAGCGGCAGCCGGCCGCTTCGAGGAGCACGAAGCGCGGCGGCGCGCCGAAGCGGCGCTCGCCTCGGGGGCGGCGCTGGAACGGCTTGCCGACCTTGTCGAGGGGCAAGGAGGACGGCGCGACGATGTCTACCATCCGGAGCGGCTGCCCCACGCGCCCGTCGCGCGTCCGGTGTTCCCGCCGCGCGCGGGCGTTGTGACTGCTCTTGAGACCGAACAGATCGGACGGTTGGCGATGCGGCTTGGCGCCGGCCGCGCTCAGAAGGGGGGCGTTCTCGACCATCGGGTTGGTATCCGGCTGCTCCGCAAGGTCGGTGATCCCGTCCACCCGCGCGACCCCCTCGCGGTCCTCTATACTGCAAGCGAGCGCGATGCCGACCTGGCAGTCCCGCTCCTGACGTCGTTCATCCAGATTGGCGACGAGCCAGTGACGCCGCCGCCTCTTCTCCTTTCGCGTCATCGTTCCGTACACTGATCGGCGAAGAGTACGGCGCGTACCGGCATCCTATCGCGGCCGTTGCGCTCTGTCGGCGCGAAGGAGCGGCCGCGCGCGGAGGCGAGCGCGCTCATGGACCCGTTGATCGGCCGCAGCCTCGGCCAATATCAGATCGTCGAACTCCTCGGAAGCGGCGGGATGGCGACGGTCTATCGTGCGCTGCAGCCGGCACTCAACCGCTCCGTCGCGATCAAAGTCCTCCCGCCCGTGCTTGCGAACGATGACCTTTTCGTCGCCCGGTTCCGCCGCGAAGCGATGGTCGTTGCTGGCCTCGCCCACCCGAACATCTTGCCGGTCTACGATTTCGGCATCTTCGACGGCTATCTCGCCATCATCATGATGTATGTCCGCGGCGGGACGCTGCGGACCCGGCTCGGTGAGCCGATGCCAGTCGCGACGGCTGTCCAGATCGCGGCCCAAGTCGCCGACGCGCTCCGCTATGCCCACGAGCGCGGCATCGTCCACCGCGACGTCAAGCCTTCGAACATCCTGATGGCGCGCTCAGACTGGGCGCTCCTGGCGGACTTTGGGATCGCCCAGCTTGCTGATCAGCGGACGTTGACCCTCACCGGCGCCAAAGTCGGGACCCCGGAATATATGAGCCCTGAGCAAGCGGCTGGCGACCCGGTCGATGCCCGCAGCGATCTCTACTCGCTCGGCATCGTCCTCTACGAGATGCTGACGGGACGCGTGCCGTTCAGCGCGCCGACAACGTTAGCGACGCTCCAGCAGCAGATCCATACGCCCCTGCCGCCGATCACGACCTTCCGGCGCGACCTGCCGCCCGGTCTGATCGAGGTGGTGAAGCGCGCCTTGGAGAAGTCGCCGGCGGCGCGCTTTGCCACCGCCGCCGAGTTCCACGACGCTCTTCTCGCCTCCCTCGAGCCGGCGCCGGTTGAGGCGACGGTGGTCCCCGTCGAGCAGCGGGCGCCGCCTCCTCCTGCCATTGGGACGCCCCCCGCGTCCCCGAGGCAGACAACTTGGCTGCCCATGGCGCTTGGAGGGGTCGCGATCGGTGCCGTGCTCGCCGTGCTCTGCGGCGGATTGGCGCTTGCCGCAGCGAGTGGCATGGCTGGCCGAGTGCTTCCCATCGCGCTCTCCACGCCTGTCGCTCGCCCGAGCGAGACCCCCACCCCCGCCCCCATCGGGGGCGTGCTGTATCAGGCGGATTTTTCCTCCCCGGCCCGGGCACAGTGGGCGCTCGGCGACGGAAGCGAAGCGACGATCGAGGGCGGACGCTTATTCGTGACCTCGCTGCAGGCAAACCGCGCTTTCCGGGTCTGGCCCGAGCGCGCGCCGCTCGTCGAGGATTTCATCCTCGAGGCGGAGATCACCAAGCTGACCGGCCCGAACAACTTCGGCTATGGCGTGACCTTTCGCGATGACGGCAAGGGGTCGTACTTTTTCTTCTCGATCACCGGCAACGGCTCCTTCAAGCTCGAGAAGTGGGTTGCTGCTTCCGGCGAATGGGTCACCTACGTCAACTGGACGTCTTCCAACGCCATCAATCGGGGAGATAACGTCCCGAACGTCCTGCGGGTGATTGCGACCGGCTCCCAGATCAAGCTGCTGATCAACGACCGCCCGGTCGCCACCGCTACGGACGACGCGCCGGTCCGCGGCAACACGGGCATTCTCGTCGGGACGACTGGGCTGCGCGTCGCGGTCTCCTCCTTCCAGATCCTCCAGCCGTAGTGCCTGCAAAGGCGCAGCCGCCGCCCAAAGCGGCCTTGGCGGCCGGCGGCGAGCGGCAGGTCGAGGCGTGGGCTGGAGAGCGCGCAGACGCAACGCGCAGGCTGAGCGTGGAGCGACGCTGGAGTGCACTTTTGCTCTAGGATCCCGCCGGCGTGTGGCTGTCTTCCCCATGCGCCCGTGCTGGCCGGCGGCTCGCTCCTGAACGCGGGCAGGGGTAGCCAAAACTGTTCCGGCCACACTCGGGAGATCGCTGCAATGTGGGCACGTCCCTTCGTGACGGTGGGGTTCGTCCTCATCCTGCTCTCTCTCGCCTGTCTTCCCCAGCCGACCGCCGGCGGCGCACCCTCGGTCGCTTCCCCAGCCCAGACCCGCCCCCTCGTTATTGGCGGGATCCCCGACCAGGCGCCGGCAACCCTCGCGCGCTCCTTCGAAGGGTTCGCAAAGCTGCTCAGTGAACGGACCGGCCTTCCCGTCAAATACCAGCCGGCACAAGATTACGCCGCGATTGTCGCCGCATTTCGGCGCGGTGAGGTGCATCTTGTCTGGTTTGGCGGCCTCACCGGCGTCCAAGCGCGGGAAGCCGTTCCCGGCGCCCGAGCCGTCGCGCACCGCCCGATCGACGCCGAATTCCGCTCCGTGTTCATCGTCCACGCTGACAGCAAGGCGGAACGGCTGACCGACCTGCGCGGGATGACCTTCACCTTCGGCAGCGAAAGCTCGACGTCCGGTCATCTGATGCCGCGCTATTTCCTGCTTGAGGCGGGGATCGATCCAGACAGAGACTTCCGCGGCAAGCCGAACTTTTCCGGCGCGCACGACCGGACGTATAAGCTGGTCGAGGCGGGCTCCTTTCAGGCCGGCGCCTTGAACATGGCGGTGTGGGATGCGGCGGTGCGGAACGGCCAAGTGGACACGACCAAGGTGCGCGAGTTCTACCGGACGCCGCCGTACTTCGATTACAACTGGACGATCCATCCTGATGTCGACAAGATCTGGGGAGCCGGCGCTTCCGAAAAGCTGATCCAAGCGCTGCTTTCGATCCGCGCAAGCGACGGGCCAGAAGCGAAGGAAATCCTCGACCTCTTCGCCACCGACCGGTTTGTTCCCACCCAGAACTCGAATTACGAAGCGATCCGCCGAGTTGCCGAACAGCTCGGCATCCTCCGGTGACCGAGGCTGTCCGCCTTGAAGCCGTTGCGCTCCGCTATCCGAGCGGCGGCGGAATTCAGCCGCTCTCGCTCACCATCGCCGCGGGCGAGACGGTGGCGCTCGTGGGGCCGTCCGGCGCTGGCAAGACGACCCTGCTCTCGCTGCTCGCTGGCGAGATCTCGCCGGAGAGCGGCCGCGTGATCCTGCACGGCCGGCCGCTCGCCGCGCTTGCGCCTGGCCGCGAGTTGGCGCGGCTGGTCGGCATCATGCATCAGCAGTTTGATCTCGTTCCCCATCTCCCCGTCCACAGCAACGTGCTCGCTGGGCGGCTCGGCGAGTGGGGGCTTGCTCGCTCGCTGCTCTCTCTCCTCTTCCCTCAAGATGCTGGCCTCGCCCGGCGGGCCCTCGCTCGGGTCGGCCTGCTCGACCGCTGGAATGAGCGCACCGCGCGCCTCTCCGGCGGGGAACAGCAGCGGGTAGCGCTCGCTCGCCTCCTCGTCCAGAACCCGCGCATCCTTCTCGCCGATGAGCCCGTCTCCTCGCTTGACCCAGCGCGCGCTGAGGATCTGCTCGCGCTTCTGACCGGGATTGCGGCAAGCGACGGGAAAACCCTCATCGCCAGCCTGCATTCTGTCGGGCTGGCGCGACGCTTCTTCCAGCGCATCATTGCCTTGCGCGCGGGCGCGGTGCAGTTTGACCGCCCGGCAGCGGCGGTGGGCGACGACGACTTGGCGCGGCTCTACGCCCTCGCGCCGGCGGCGGAATGAGCAGCGCTGTTTCGGGACGCACGCTCCTCACCCTGCTGCTCGCTGCGGCGTTCGGCTGGAGCCTCGCCGCGGTCGATTGGCGGGCAGGGGTGGTCAACGACCAGGGGCTGCCAGCCTTCGCCGAGTTCCTCGTTGCCGCCCTTCAGCCGGATCTCCGTCCCTCTTTCGTGGGGCGCGTGATTGGCGCGCTCTGGCAAACTGTCGCCTACGCCGTTGCGGGCATGACAGTGGCCATTGTCATCGGCGGCATCCTTGGACCAGTCGCGTCGGGCGCGCTGGCGCGGCGGCGGGTAATGCGGTGGGCCCAGGTGACCGGGGCGCGGGCACTGCTCGGGTTCTTCCGCGCGATCCACGAGCTCGTTTGGGCGTGGCTGTTTATCGCCGCGCTCGGCCTCTCCCCTCTTGCCGGCGTGCTCGCGCTCGGGGTGCCATACGGCGGGATCCTCGGCCTGATCTACGCGCAGCACCTCGCGGATGTGCCCGCCGCTCCGCTGCGCGCGCTCCAGACGACCGGAGCGCGCCCTTGGCAGGTGTTTTTCTACGGGCGGCTGCCGCTTGCCTTGCCGGATCTCGTCAGTTACACGCTCTACCGCTTTGAGTGCGGGCTGCGCGCTGCGGCAGTCTTCAGTTTTGTCGGGCTCGGGGGGCTCGGCGCAGAGATCCAGCTCTCCCTGAGCGAACTGAACTACCGTGAAGTGTGGACCCTGCTCATCACGGTGATCGCTCTCATCCTCTTTGTCGACTGGTGGAGCGGCGAAGTGCGCCGGAGGATGACAACGTGACCGTCGGCCGGGCAGCCGGCCGTGTCAGCAGGCGCTGCAGGCTGTCGTTCGGTCGCGTCTCGGTCGCTGTCCTCCTCCTGTTGCTTGCTTTCAGTTGGGTGTGGGTGGTCACCGAGGAGCGTGCGCGGGGGAGCGCCCTCGTGTCCGCGGAGTCAGTTGAGCATGTCGGACGGTTTCTCCGCGATCTGGTCGGGTGGGGGGCAGCGCGGCCGCCGGCGTACCTCCGGCCTGAGCGATGGGGAGCGATGGCAGGCCTTGCGCTCGAAACGCTCGCCATGAGCATCTTGGCTGCGGGGATAGCGGGGGGAGGGGCAGTGCTCCTCGCTCTCTTCGCGGCGCGCAACGTTGCGTTCGGGGCGCTGCGTCCCTCTTCCTCGCTCATCTGGCCTCTCGCCTATCTGCTAGCGCGCGGCGCGTTCGCCGTCACGCGCGCGCTCCCCGAGTTGGTCTGGGCGCTGCTCCTGCTCTTCCTCTTCCTCCCCGGCCTTCTTCCGGGCGCGCTCGCACTCGGCCTCCACAATCTCGGGGTCGTCGGAAAGCTGAGCGCGGAAGCGGTCGAGAACGTGCAAGTCCGTCCTCTCCAAGCGCTCCAACGGAGCGGCGCCCGTCCCGGTCAAGTGCTTGCCTACGGGGTCTTGCCTGCGCTCCTGCCCCAGCTGCTGACCTATCTCTGCTACCGCTGGGAAGTGATCATCCGCTCTACCATGATCGTCGGCTTTGTCGGCGCTGGCGGGTTAGGCTATGAATTTCGCCTGCGGATGAGCTATTTCCACTACACCGAGGTGACGCTCATCCTGCTGGTCTATCTCCTGCTCGTCGTTGGGGTGGACCTGATCTCGGCGGGGCTGCGGCGCTTGGCGCGCTAAGAGACGGCGGAAATTCGGCCTTCCCGAGGAGGCTGCGGGCTTAGCCGGTCTCGCGGCTGACGGTGATGATGCCTTTCACTGCCTCCAGCTTGCCTAGCACGCGGCTCAGCTGCTCGATCCCGGTGGTGTCGAGTTTCATCGAGATCGTCGCGGTGCCGTCGGGGTTGCTTTCGGTGTGGACAGCGCTCATGTTGATGTTTTCGGCAGCGATGACGGCGGTCACGTCGCTCAGCAGGCCGACGCGGTCCCACGCATCGACGCGAATGCGGGCAGGAAAGACGTGGTCTTTGCTCAATGCCCAGTCGACGCGGACAATCCGCTCGGGTTCTGCGAGGTTGCGGAGGTTAGGGCAGTCGGCGCGGTGAACAGTCACGCCGCGAAAGCGGGTGATGTAGCCGACGATCACATCGCCCGGCACTGGCGAGCAGCACCGCGCGATCGTCGTAACGAGGTCTCCCACGCCCATCACGGCAATGCCGCCGTTCGGCGCGCTGCCGTCGCGCTTGGGGGTGACGGGCAGCGTCATCGGCCGCGGCTCGGCCGCAGCGATCTTCACTGCGATCTGCCCGGGGTTGATTTCACCGACGCCGATTGCGACGAGAAAATCCTCGAGCTTGTCGTATTTGAACAGCTTGGCGATCTCTTCGAGCGGCTTCTGGATCGCCAGCCGTTTCAGCTCCTTCTCAAGCAGCTCGCGGCCCCGCTCAAGGTTCTCTGCGCGCTCTTGCCGGCGGAACCATTGCCGGATCTTCTCGCGCGCGTGGGAGGTTTTGACATAGCCGAGATTCGGGTTGAGCCAGTCGCGGCTTGGGCCGCGGCTCGACTTTGGGGCGATGATCTCGACCTGGTCCCCATTCTTGAGCGGCGTATTGAGAGGCACGAGCCGGCCGTTCACTTTCGCGCCGACGCAGCGGTGGCCGAGATCGGTATGGATGCGATAGGCGAAGTCGAGCGGCGTTGCGCCCGCCGGGAGGTCTTTGATCTCGCCGCGGGGGGTATAGACAAAGACCTGGTCGCGGAACAGGTCGGTCTTGACGGAGTCGACAAACTCCTGCGCGCCCCGCACCTCTTTCTGCCATTCAAGGAGCTGCCGCAACCAAGCGACGCGCTCCTCGAATTTGATGTCAGGCTTGCGGTTCCCCTCTTTGTAGCGCCAATGGGCAGCGATGCCGTATTCGGCGACCCGGTGCATTTCGTGAGTGCGGATCTGGATCTCGAGTGGCTTGCCCTCCTCGGCGATAACCGTGGTGTGGAGCGACTGGTACATCGACTGCTTGGGATTCGCGATGTAGTCGTCGAACTGCCCAGGCACCGGATGCCACAGCGTGTGCACGACGCCGAGCGCGTGATAGCACTCGGGCACGGTGTCAACAAGAACGCGGACAGCGAGCAGGTCGTAGATGTCGTCGAACTGGCGCCCGATGGTTTCGTAGGCGCGCATCTTCCGGTAGACGCTGTAGAGATGCTTGGTTCGCCCCGACACCTCGCCTTTGATAGTGGCTTCCTCAAGGGCGCGGCGCAGTTTTTGGATCACCCGCGAGAGATATTGCTCCCCGGCAGCGCGCCGCTTGGCGACGAGATCGGCGATCTCGCGGTACTTTTCGGGCTCGAGGTAAGAGAAGGCGAGGTCCTCGAGCTCCGACTTCACTTGGTAGATCCCGAGCCGACCCGCAAGAGGAGCGAAGATCTCCATCGTCTCTTGGGCGATCGCGCGCTGCCGTGCCGGCGGGAGCGCCCACAGCGTGCGCATGTTGTGCAGGCGGTCGGCGAGCTTAATCAGAACAACTCGGACATCCTCCGCCATCGCGATCAGCATCTTGCGGAGGTTCTCCGCTTGGGCAACCTCTTCGCCGGCTTTGGCGGAACCGCGGGTGTCGTGCGCGAACGAAGTGACCTTGGAAAGCTTCGTGACGCCATCGACGAGGCTCGCGACCTCCCGCCCGAACCGCTGTTCGATCTCCTCGATCGGGACGCCGCAGTCTTCGGGCACGTCGTGCAGAATGGCGGCGGCGATCGCGTTCTGATCAAGATGCAGTTCGGTCAGGATGAGCGCGGCAGCGACGGGATGCTCAAGGTAGGGCTCTCCCGATTTCCGTCGCTGGCCGTCGTGGGCGACAGCGGCAAACTGATAGGCCCGGTCGATGATCTCAATCGATCCTGGAGGCAGGTACTGAAGCGCTCGCGACCGAAGCAGCTCAAACGACATTGCTTCTTGCGCCATCGCGCTACGACGTCCGTTCAGCCGCTAGGACAGCCAAGCGGCAGAAAGTATCGCTTCTAAGTGTACGTTAGGATTTCGGCCGTTCGCTCGTCGAAGCAGCATTGCTGGCGGTCGAGGCGGCGGAGCGCTCGCCGGTGCCGGCCGCAGACGGTTCCTCCTCGCCGCTTGCGGCTTTGCGAAATTCTCGGATCCCTTTGCCGAAGCTGCCAAACACCTCGGGTAGCCGGCCGACGCCGAAGATGATCATGACGACCGCCAAGATGAGGACCAACTCCATCGGCCCAATGCGAAACGGCATGTTCCTTCCTCCTCGAGGGGAGCTTGTTGAAGAACCGTAGCACGCCTGCCGGCGCTATGCCACCATCAGCGTCCGCTGGCTTCTCTGAAGACGGTCGACGGCGCAGGGGCTTGCCGCAGTTCTCTCGCCTTCAGGGCATGAGCATACTGCGCAGCCGAAACGCGGCGGCGACGCTTGCCGGAGAGGACGCGGGCGTGAGCCTGCAGGCGGGCCGGCGAGGCGTACTAGGCGCCCGGAGGAGGCGCAAATGAGGAAGAGGGGTTAGACGCGGCTGACAACCGGCAAGTCGTAACGGCGCCGAATGCTTGAGCCGAGCTTGCCGATATCGGCACCGTAGATGTGAATCGAGATGGTCAGGTCGGTGCTCCGGTTCGCCACCTTATGGATATCCCCCGGCGGGGTGAGCGCTGCGATGGCGCCGACGTCGGAAGTCACTGTCTCGAGCTCGATCAGGGCGTTGCGGCCGGCATCAAGCCGGTAGCGGGTCTCATCCTCGCGCCCACGGTGGACGCCGACGACACACCACGACACGTGGTCATGGATGCTCGTCTCCTGTCCACGGGTCCAGACGAGAGAGACGATCGAGAAAGCGCCGTCTTCTTCAACGTGGAGGATGTGCTGCCGATAGCGGGTGGGGTCGGGCTCTTCTTGGCTGGGAAGGAGCAGGTCGGCTCGGCCGAGATAGGGGCGGAGGGCCTGCGCGACATCTCCCGCAACCCTGCCCGCTTCCCCGCCAGCGCGGACAATCGCCCGGATCTCCTGCACTAAGGCGCTTAGCGTTGGAGAGCCGATGCGCGGCGACGCCATTGTCATCGCGGGAACCTCCTCTTACCGACCGTAGTTCGGCGCCTCTTTCGTGATCGAGATGTCATGGGGATGACTCTCAATCAGGCTGGCATTAGTGATCCTAATGAACTGCGCCTGCTGGAGATCGCGGATTGTGGCAGCGCCGACATAGCCCATGCCTGCGCGCAGCCCGCCGACGAGCTGGTAAATCAAGTTCGCAAGCGGCCCTTTGTAGGCCACCCGCCCCTCGACGCCTTCCGGAACGAACTTCGACAGCTCTTCGACCGCGTCTTGCCGGTAGCGATCCTTGCTGAACCCGCGCGCCTTCATCGCGCCGAGCGAGCCCATCCCGCGGTACTCTTTGTAGCGCTCGCCTTGGTAGAGCACAATCTCGCCGGGGCTCTCATCGACGCCGGCGAGGAGGCCGCCGAGCATCACGCTGTCTGCGCCGGCGGCGATTGCTTTGACGATATCTCCCGAGAAGCGGATGCCGCCATCGGCGATCACGGGCACATCGTACTCGCGCGCGACCTCAGCACAGTCGTAGATCGCAGTCAGCTGAGGAACGCCTGCTCCAGCGACGATGCGGGTTGTGCAGATCGAGCCGGGTCCGACGCCGACTTTGACCGCATCCGCGCCAGCGAGGATGAGATCGCGCGCGCCCTCTGCCGTCGCCACGTTGCCCGCCACGACGTCAACCGGGAACGTGTCTTTCAGCCACACCACCATGTCGCGCACGGCATCCGAATGTCCGTGAGCAGTATCGACGACGAGGACATCTACTCCCGCCGCAACGAGCTCCCGCGCTCGGTCCTTACTGTCGCCGACCACACCAACCGCTGCTCCCACCCGCAGGCGGCCGTGCTCATCCTTCGTCGCGTTCGGGTACATGATCTTCTTTTGGATATCTTTCACCGTGATCAGGCCCCGCAGGCGGAACTCCTCGTCGACAACCGGCAGCTTCTCGATCCGGTGCCGATGGAGGATCTCCTTCGCCTGCTCGAGGGTTGTCCCGACGGGCACGGTGATCAGGTTGTCGCGCGTCATGACGTTGCGGATCGGCTGGTCGAAGTTCTCCTCGAAGCGGAGGTCGCGGTTCGTCAAAATTCCGACCAGCTTGCCGTTCTCAGTGACAGGGAGCCCGGAGATGTGATACCGCTCCATGAGGACGAGGGCATCGCGGACGGTCATCTCCGGCGTGAGCGTCACCGGGTCGACGATCATGCCCGCCTCGGAGCGCTTCACCTTATCGACCTCTTCGACCTGATCCTCGATCGAAAGATTGCGGTGGATTACGCCGAGCCCCCCTTCCCGGGCGATGGCAATCGCAAGGCGCGACTCGGTGACCGTGTCCATCGCCGCGGAGAGGATGGGGATAGCGAGGGAGATCCGGCGCGTCAGCCGCGTCTCTGTCCGAACGTCCTTCGGCTCCACCGACGACTTGGCCGGCACAAGCAGAACATCATCGAACGTCAGCCCTTCGCGGCCGAACTTCGCTTCACGGCGATCGGCGGCCGCAATGAACGAACGGCGCGACTCGGGAAACGTCATGACCGCAAACTCCTTGGAATCACAAAGGCGCGCCGCAGAGAGGGACGCGCCTTTGGTCTCGCGGCTGGATCGCTTCGCCACGAACAGAGCGGAGACCAGCGTTTAGCGGCCACGCCGCAGCCTCTCCCGCCGTCGGATGGCACCATCCAGCGCACTGCAAGGGTGGGACATGGCTAAGTATAGATCGCGGCTTCTCGGCTTGACGAGATGCTCGCCCCGCAGGAAACTGGTAGTAGTGATGAAGGCGCTTGGCCAACCGTGGTGGCCTCACGTTCAGCTCCGAACGGCTGCCTATTGGCGCGGGCGGGCGTGGCTGTTCCGCGTCGTCGCCGAGGCAACACTCGAGTTTGCCGACCGACTCGAAGTGTACGAACTGGACGACGCCGAGTTCGAGCGGTTGCAGCAGCTTTCCTATCACGACCGAATTGCGGCGCTGCTCAACCGGCGTCCCGACCGCATCGAGCGCAAGCTTCCCTCGCTCTCTCCGCCTGCTCCGGCCGGCGACCCGTCCCCCTCCCCCTAGCGCGCCTCAGACCGATGGGCGCGGCTTGGGTGCGCCTCTCCACCACCATGCGATGACAACTGCCGCGCTCGCGAGCGGGAGGAGGAGGAGGAGCGGCGCCACAATCGCAAGAATGGTCGTAGTGCCGGCGAGGACATCTTCGATTGCGCTGACAACCGGCGTGGCGATGCCAAACGTGAGGGCGGTCACCACTGGCCGGGCGGTCGCCTTGACGGCGTGGACACTGCCGGCGGCAAGGACCCCGAGGAGAATGGCGAGCGCGGGATGGATCTCGCTGATCACATTGCCGGCCGCCGCGAACAAGATCGCGCCTGCTGCCGGCCGGAGAACCGTATTGAGCACGTCGTTCGCGTGATCAACCCCTGGGATTTTGTCGGCGAAGAACTCGACCCCGAAGAGCAGCGCGAGCCCAAGCAAGACCCATTCATTAGTCAGCCAGGTGAACGGGTCGTTCAGCGTAATCCAGGAAGTGAACCGCGCTGTTATCCCGACGAGCAGCAGCGGCACGTACGCATTCAGCCCGGCCGGCGCGCTGATGCCGAATGCGGTCAGGATGGCGAGCAGTTCGCTCACCTCAGCCTCCGACCAGCAGCCTGAGAAGGTCGGGATTAGTCGCAAAGAAGAAGAGGTTCATCCCGCAGAGGAAGAGCGCGCCGAGAACGCCGAGGACGATCCCGGCGGTTGCCATCCCGCTTCCCGTCAGCATTCCTCCCGAATTGTTGATTTGACTGCGCGCGATCAGCCCCGTGACCACCGCGACGATGGAGGGAATGAAGAAGAAGTTGCAGATGGTCAGAACGGCGAGAATACCGAAGATGAGAGACGCGATTGCCAGTCCGGACCGGCGCACAAGCCTTCCTGCAGGCGGTGGAGCAGCAGCTGAAGCGGGTCCGCCGGCGGCCGAAGGGCTGAACGCCCCCGCTGCGCTGGATGCGGTGGCGAATGAGGCGGTCGGCGCATCCGCGACATTCGCGCTCGGAACGGCCGGAGGAGGGCTCGGCGGCGGCTCTGGCGGGCGCGGCGGCGGAGGGGACGCTGCTCCCGGCGGGGCCTGCATTACCACCGTCCGCTCGGCCGGCGGCTCTGACTGGGGCGCCGGCGGCGTGGCCGGCTGGCTGGGCCGCGTGAGCGCTGTTCCGCAGTTGTAGCAGAAGCGCGCAGTGGCGGCGTTTTCGCTCCCGCAGTTTGGGCAGTTCATGCCGTCCCCCTTCACCGTGCGATCGATTCGTGGCGCCTGCTTCTCTCCCGGTATAACTGCTGGCCCGCCTGAGAAGTTCCCCGTGGCGCCGCGCTCCTCATGCTTCGCCGGTCCATTCCTTCGGCGGGAGGATCAGCCCGCAGCGCGGGCGGTGCGTCGCTTTCTGGCCGTGCGCAGGACAGGCGCTAAAGGGCGTAGCCGGCAGCGACGGCATCCTCATGGAATTGGCGCACCGTCTCAAGCGAGTAGACCTCGAGATCCTTGCCGTACAGCGGCAGCTTTTTCAGCAGGTCTGAGGTAACGGTGATGATGTGGCAGCCTACCTGGTCCGCTTGGTAGACGTTCAGCACTTCGCGGGGGCTGGCCCAGATCAGTTCGAGCGCGGGATAGGGGCGCAGCATTTCAACTGCTGCCGCCATCAGCGGCACTGGGTCACGCCCCGTGTCGGCGATGCGTCCGGCGAAGACCGAGATATACGAGGAATGGCTCTCGGCGAGCGCTTCGGCGACGCGGCGGACTTGGCCGAGCGTGGTCAGCGCCGTGATATTCAGCTTGATGCCGTCGCGCGCGAGCCGTCGGACGAGCTCGTCAGTCCACTCGCCGCGCGTGTTGGTGACGGGGATCTTGACGTAGACGTTGTCGCCCCAACTCGCGATCTCGCGCGCTTGGCGCTCCATCTCGGCCGTCTCGTCGCTGAACACCTCGAAGGAGATGGGACGGTCCGGAATGGCGCGCAGCACATCCTTCGCAAAGGCGCGGTAGTCGCGCACTCCTGCCTTGCGCATGAGCGTCGGGTTGGTGGTGAAGCCGGCGACCCAAGGCTGGGCGGCGAGCTCAAGCATGCTGGCTTTATCGGCGCCGTCGGCAAAGATCTTGACGCGCAGTCCTTCGTGCATTGCGGCATCCTCATCGCGATCTTGCGCGGGTGACGATCCAAGGGAGCGCTTCAGCGAGCGACCCGACAACGAGGTCGGGCGCGGGCGCGGAAGGAGGCGCGGTCTCAGCGTAGCGATAGTCTATCAAGACCGTCGCAACTCCTGCTTGCTTGCCCGCCGCGATGTCTTTCCAGCGGTCGCCGACGAGCACCGAGCGGCGCAGGTCGAGGCGGAGCGCCCGGGCAGCGGCGAGGATCAGTCCCGGCCGAGGCTTGCGGCAGCTGCAGCCGTCGGCGTCGTCGTGCCAGCAGACTTCGATCGAGTCGATGGCAAGCTCCTCGCGGAGCCGCTGGTGGATCGCGTCGACGGCAGCGCGGCTGGTGGCGCCGCGCGCGACGTCGGGCTGGTTGGTGACGATGACGATCGCGAAGCCGGCATGCCGCAAGGCCGCGATCGCTGCCGCCACGCCGGGCAGGATCTCGAGTTCCTGCACCGAGGCGGGCGGGTAGGGCCGGCCGTTGCGGACGATCGCGCGGTTGACGACCCCGTCGCGATCGAGGAAGACGGCCGGCCTACGGGCGGGCATAGCCTGACGCCTTGTACACCTGCTCAACGATGGCAAGGCAGGCGCGCGCCTCGGCGAGGCCGGCGGCTGGCGGCCGGTCGAGCCGGATATCCTCCAGAAACTCCTGCAGCTCGATCGCCCATGACCGGTCGCCCATCGGATACTCCCAGATCGTCGTCTCGGGCGGTCCCATTTCGGGCAGCATTTTGTAGAACGCGATGCGCTCTGTGCCGTAGGAGCCGCCCAATCCTTCGATGTGCAGCTTGGCGCTGCGTCCATAGATTTCGAAGGAGAAGAGGTTTTTCCATTCAGTACACGAGACATGAAGAAAGGCGACCTGCTGGCGCGCCGTCTTCAGGGTTAGGAAGGCATTGTCCTCGACCGGCATATCCCAGTAGTAGGTGTGGGCAAAGCCGTACCATTCGGTGAAATCGCCGAGGAACCAGCGCGCGAGGTCGATGACATGAACTCCCTGGTCGATCAGTTCGCCGCCGCCCGAGCGCGCCGGGTCGGCGCGCCATTCTCGGTCGTAGCCGACGCGGCCGCCGTGTCCGTAGCGGCCGCGGATGAACATCAGCTCGCCGAGCGCGCCCGCCTCAAACAAGCGGCGGGCCTGGAGAACTGCCGGGTGATAACGGTGATTGAACCCCACCCGCACGAGCCGGCCGCTTCGCGTGGCCGCCTCCTCGATCTGTGCTAGCTCGGCGAGCGACCGCGCGGCGGGCTTTTCCACCAACACATGCTTGCCCGCCTCGAGGGCGCCCACTGCCACTTCGGCGAGGGCGTCGTTCGTTGTCGCGACGATAACGAGGTCGACATCGTTCCGCTCGACAGCATGCCGCCAGTCGGTTGTCGCAAGCGCGCCCGCTGGACGCGCCAGCCGCTCGGCGCGTTCGCGGTCGAGGTCGGCGCAGACACGAAGCTGTCCGCTCGCTAGGGCCTGCGCTCGCTTTGTGCCGACGAGCCCGCAGCCGACAATAGCGACACCGCCCATGCTAGCCCCACTCCAAGCCGCGGTCCTTCGGCACGATGCGGCGCAGCGTGTAGACATCGCTGCTGCTCAGGTCATCGCGATAGCGCCCGAGGTCGCGCCACGGATCCCACACCGCGCTGATCAGCTTGCCCGTAATTCCATCGCTCGCCGAGGAGGCGAGCCAGACCGCAAGCGCTGCCGCTTGGTCGATCGGCGCGCCGCCCTCGTCCCGCTGGCGGAGGGCGCGCCGGTAGTACTCCTCGCCGACCCGCTCCGGTCCTGCCGCGATGATCTCGTCGAGCATCCCGGTGTTGATGGCGCCGGGAGCGATCGCGTTGACGTCGATCCTTGCGTCGCGCACTTCAAGCGCGAGCGACTCGACGAAACGGACCACCGCTGCCTTGGAGGCGGCGTAGGCCGTGAGGTAGGGCATCGGGCTGGTTGCGCCGCCTCCCGACAGCTGGATGATCTTCCCGCCGCCATGGGCGCGGAGGTGAGGCAGCAGGGCGCGCGCGGCGTAAACTGAGCCGATGAGGTTGACCCGGAGCGCCTGCTCCCACTCCTCCCACGCGATCGTCTCGAGCCGTCCTTTCGGCCCGTAGATCCCGGCGTTGTTAACGAGGATGTGCACGCGCCCGAACGTCTCCACCGCTTGAGAGATGAGAGCGTCGATCTGGGCGCGCTCGCCCACATCGACCGCCAGGGAACGGAGCTGCTGGCCTGCGCCGAGCCGCGGACGGAGCGCTGCCTCCGTTTCAGCGAGCGCTTGGGACGAACGGGCGGCGATCAAGACGCTCGCGCCTGCCTCGACAAACGCCTCGGCGATTGCGCGGCCGATCCCGCGGCTCGCGCCGGTGATAATGGCGGTCCGGCCAGCGAGGACCCCGCTCACTCGCGCACCAGCAGGATGTCCGGATTCGCGATCAGCCAGTCGAGGGTGCGGATAACTCCCTCCCGGATCGACAGTTTCGGCCGCCAGCCGAGAGCGCGGACGCGGCGGGTGTCGAGGAAGATGAACGGACTGTCGCCGACCCAGCCGCGGTCTCCCCCGGTGTAGGTGATCGTCGGCGTGAGCCCCAGCCGCTCTGTGATCCAGCGGACCGAGTCGTTCACCTCGCAGTACTCGTCGGTGCCGAGGTTGTAGATGTTCACGCGGGCGTCGGCCTTCTCAATGACGCAGAGCATGGCATCGATGCAGTCTTGGACATAGAGGTACGATTTTCGCTGCCTGCCGTTGCCGAGCACCTCAAGGCGGGTAGGATCGGCGCGAAGTTTCTTATAGAAGTCGAAGACATGCCCGTGGGTATACCGTTCACCGAGAATAGAGACGAAGCGGAAGATGTACGCTTGAAAGCCGAAGCCTTCGCAGTAGGCGGTGATCAGCCCCTCGCCGGCGACTTTGGACGCCCCGTAAAGCGAAGTCTGGATTGGGAAGGGCGCGTCTTCAGGCGTTGGGAAAACGGTCGCGTCGCCATAGACGGAGCCGGTGGAGGAGAAGGCGATCCGCCGAACCCCGCTGACCCGCATCGCTTCAAGGACGTTGAACGTCGCGATCGTATTCTGTTCGAGGTCCTTCTTCGGATGCTTCGTCCCGTGGCGGACATCGGCATTAGCGGCGAGATGGACAACAAAGTCCACTCCTGCCATTGCCTTGGTCAACTGGTCGCAGTCGAGCAGGTCGGCGGTGATCAGCGTCAACCGCGGCGACCGCAGCGCATCGTCGAGAAAGCGCAGTTGGCCGGTTGAAAAATTGTCATAGACAACGACCTCGTGGCCGTCGCGGAGTAATCGGTCGACGAGGTGGCTCCCGATAAAGCCCGCGCCGCCAGTCACAAGCCATTTCACGACCCAGTTCCCCGCAAGACAACGAAGATCGTTCGCCACAAGATCTTCAGGTCGAGCCACAGCGACCAGTTGTCGATGTATTCCAAGTCCATGCGCACCCAATCATCGAAATTGTTGATGGCGTTGCGTCCCCGCACTTGCCAGAGGCAGGTGATGCCGGGGCGGATGCTCAGCTTCCGCTTGTGCCAAAACTCATAGCGTTCGAGTTCATGGGGGCCTGCGGGACGCGGTCCGACGAGGCTCATGTGCCCTTGAAGCACGGTCCACAGTTGGGGAAGCTCGTTAATGTCGAACTTGCGCAGCCACTTGCCGAGGGGGGTGACGCGGGGGTCATTCTTGATCTTGAACACTGGCCCGCTCATCTCGTTGAGATGAGCGAGCTTCTCCTTCGCTTCGTCGCCGGCGGTCATGGTTGTGAACTTCCAGCTGGTGAATCGGACGCCGTTCTGGCCGACAACGTGCCAAGGATAGAAGACGGGAAGATGCGGTGTCGTGATCTTGATCAAAATGGCCGTCACCAGAAAGACCGGCGATAAGACCACTAGCAAAATCGACGCTACGACGATATCGAACAGCCGCTTGAGGAACAGATCCTCCGAGTTGAACTTGGGCGGCTGGAGGATCACAGCCGGTAAGTGAAGCGGCTCGTTATGGTAGACCAGCCGCAGCGATTGCTGCTCGAGGGTAGTGAGCGCCTCCGGGATCACCCACAGCAGCACGCCGAGGTAATCGCACGCCCGGATCACCGGGCCGATCCAGTTGCCTCCTTGGGCAGGATGCATCACGAAGACTTGATGGGTCGGCTTGGTGATCAAGATGTCGTTGATATCCTCGACATTCCCCAAGCAGGGGATCACTGTCCCGTCGAGTGTCAGCGCTGGCTGATCCGGACGAACCCGCAGGTAGCCGAGGATGCTGTACTCGGCTGGTGAGGTGTTCTCGGCGAGATAGCGCGCCAGCCACGAGAGTCCGGAGTGATCGCCGATCAGGAGAACGCTGCGCGCATAGTAGCCGGCCTTCTGGCGACGGCGGAAATAGGCGCGCAGCAGGAGGCGCGAGCCGCCAAAGGCGAGCGCCGCCAGCGCCGCGAACGTCGCAAGGAACAGCCGGTTTGAATCGGTGGAGCGGAAGGCGAGAAGGACAAGCGCGATCATGCCGAGCGCGACCACCGGGGCGACGACCGCTCCGACGACAATGCGGGTGAGGGACTGCTCTAGGAGCGGACGGTAGTTGCCGCACGCCGACAGCGTCACGAGCGCGCTGACGGCGAAGATCGGCGCTATCCAGAGCACCTCGGTGACCGGGGGGAGATACCAGGGATATGGAAAGGCGCTCGCGATCTCGCTCGGGACGAAGCGGCTGAGGTGAGGGCTGACCAGCGGGACGGCGAGATTGTAGAGCCGGCGTGCGACAAGATACGCAACAGCAAAGGCAGCGCCGACAGAGAAGAGGTCGAGCGCCCAGAAGACCCGCCGCGGGATCACCGGCGCCGTCCTCGCTGGGTCGGCCAGTGTGACCGGTTCCGACGGCTTTCACGCCACACTGCTCGCCCTTTCTGTTGCCACCGGTTGACGAGGCCGCGAGAGCGGTTTTGTCCCTCGGAACATCTGGCTCGCTGTTCGCTCGCTTGCTCGGTCGGACGCCGGAAGAAGTATATCATTGCCTGCGAGCAGGGCGATGGCGCGCCGCTTCCGCGGCCCAGCGACGCCGGCGCCGCTGCCCGCCAAGGCGGTGCAAGGAGGGGGGCTCGGCGCGCTCTTCCCGTTGCCGCAGGGCGCCGACGATGCTACGCTACCCCTGTTGTCGCCGAAGGACGGGTGAGCTCGAGGCGGCCAGGGCAGGGGATGAGCGCGGTCATTCGCCAGTATCTCGCGACGGCAGAGGCGGCGCGCCAAGCGCTCGACCTTGGCGCGCTCGCTGCCGCTGCCGCCCGCATCGCCGAAGCGCGCGCTTGCGGCGCGACCGTCTTCCTTTGCGGGAATGGCGGCAGCGCCGCAACCGCCTCCCACTTCGCGACTGACCTGCAGAAATCGACCCGGGTTGGCGGGCAGCCGCCGGTTCGCGCCATCGCGCTGAACGACAACGTCAGCGTCCTGACGGCGTGGGCAAACGATGTCGACTACTGCCGGGTGTTTGCTGAGCCGCTCGCTACTTTCGCGCGCCCCGGGGATGTGCTCGTCGCTATCAGCGCCAGCGGGAATTCGCCGAATGTTCTGGAGGCCGTCGCGACTGCGGAGGCGCTCGGCCTGACGATTATCGGGCTGACGGGATTCGACGGGGGGGCGCTCCGTTCACGCTCGACGATCTCGATCCACATCCCTGTGCACTCGTATGAGATCGCAGAGGATATTCACCTGATGGTCTGCCATCTCATCACGACCTTGTTGAAAGCAGGGGCGGCAAGCGCCGATGCAGCGGCCGATCACGTCACTGACGGCGCGCTTTCGCCTGTGCGCTCATGAATGCCGCCCGCCGATAGAGTGAACTGGGGCGAACGGCGGCCGTTGTCGCGCGCAACCTTCTGCTTGGCGGCAACCTGACTGCGCTTCGGCTCGCTCGTCATCCGCAGCGGCTTCTCAATTACGTCAACGAAGCGCTCTTCTTGTTTCAGACCTTTGCCGATCGCCGCCCGCTTCCTCAGCGATCGGTGTTCGACGCGTTCGGCGTTACTGGCGATGTGACAATCCGGCTTGCGAACCCGCCGGGCGGGACATGGTTTCATGCCATCGCCTCGTACGCGGTCGATATTGTGAGTCTTTGCCTAATCACGCGCATCGTGCAGCCGAACGTCGTTTTCGAGATCGGGACACTCCACGGCTACACGGCGCTTCACTTTGCGCTCAACACGCCGGACGACGCCGAAATTTTCACCCTCGATCTGCCGCGAGGACATGCAGGTCCCCTTCAGCTGGCGACGACCATCGTCGATGACCAGCATATTCGCTCGTCGGTCATGACCAAGCGCTACGTCTTCGACGGCTACCCGGAAGCGCGAAAAATTCGCTGCCTCTTCGGCGATAGCGCCACGTTCGACTTCTCGCCGTTTTACAATCGTGTCGGCCTCTTCTTTATCGACGGCGCGCATTCTTACGAATATGTGCGCTCAGACACGCTCAACGCCCTGAAGTGCTGTCCGCCGGGGGCGGTGATCGCTTGGCATGACTTCGGGCGCCTTGGCGTAAATGGCGTCACGCGCTGGCTGGCAACGCTTGCTCCTCACTACGACATCGTCGCCACTCCCGGCGGCTCGCTCGCGTACCTCATCGTCAAATAACCGCGAGGACGAGCGGCGCTGCTCGCTAGGAGGACAGCGGCTGGCAGCTGCGGCGGCAGCAGAAGGCTGGCGCTCCCGCTCAACCTGGCGCGGCACATTCCCTTCGAGAAAACAGCGCCGCTGCGGGGCTTGGGGAACAGCGCCCCTCGTTAGTGCCCACCAGCGAAGAGCCTCGATCGCGTTCGGAGCGTTCCCCCGTGCTCGCTGCCTTGCGTCATGAGGCGAAGAGGGCGGCGCTGGCCGACCAGCAGCCTTGCGCAAGGGCGCGCCATCTTACGGCCGCGCTGGAGAGCGCATGAACGCGCGCCGCCTCTCCTCGCTCTGCTCCGCCAGCGCTGTGCTGCCGCGCGCGGACGGACGGCCGCTGCGCTCACGCGGGAAAGCTCCTCCAGCGGACGGGTCGATTTGGCGGTTCGGGCGCGGGCGGCTGCTGCGGCCGGATGCGCCCAGAGGGGCAGGTATAGCAGAACGAGCGGTTCGTTGTTCACCTCAAGGGAGGTGATATACTTTCCAAGCCTCCGCCGCGCGCGGAGCGGAGACCCCATGCGCTACGAAGCCGTCATTGGCCTAGAAGTTCACGCTCAGCTTATCACCAAGACCAAGATGTTCTGTTCGTGCAGCGCGGCCTACGCCGATGCGCCGCCGAACAGCATCGTCTGCCCGATCTGCTTGGGAATGCCCGGCACCTTGCCTGTCGCCAACAAGCAGGCAATCGACTACACCATCATGACTGGGCTTGCGCTCGGGTGCTCTATCCCGGAGTGGGCGAAGTTCGACCGCAAGAACTACCCCTATCCGGACCTGATGAAGGGGTATCAGATCTCCCAGTATGACGCCCCTCTCTGTGTCAATGGCGCGCTTTCGATCACCCTGCCCGATGGCACGCGCCGCCGGATCGGCATCATCCGCGTGCACTTGGAAGAAGATACGGCGCGCCTCCTCCACCGCGCCGATCCCAGCGGCGAGACGTATTCGCTGATCGACGTCAATCGCGCTGGGATCCCGCTGCTGGAGATTGTCAGCGCGCCCGACCTGCGCACCCCGGAAGAGGCAAAACTGTACTTGCAGAAGCTGCGCCGTATCCTGCGCTATCTGGGCGTCTCAAGCGGCAACATGGAGGAAGGTAGCTTCCGCTGCGACGCCAACATCTCGCTGCGGCCGCTGGGTGCGACGGAGTTTGGCGCGAAGGTCGAGATCAAGAACATGAACAGCTTTGCCGCGGTCGAGCGGGCGCTCAGCTATGAGATCGCTCGTCAAACCGAACTGCTGGACCGCGGCGAGCGCATTGTCCAAGAGACGCGCGGCTGGGTCGAAGACAAAGGCAGTACGGTCGGGCAGCGCAGCAAGGAGCACGCCCACGACTACCGCTACTTCCCCGAGCCGGACTTGCCGCCGCTGGTCATTGACCGGGCGTGGGTGGAGCGGCTCCGCGCTGCGATGCCGGAACTGCCGGACGAGAAAGAGGAACGCTACCGCACTCTGCTCGGCCTGAGCGACTATGACGCGCGGCAGCTTGTTGCCGACCGCCACGTCGCCGAATACTTCGAGGCGGCCCTTGCCGCGTCGTCGGGAGGGAACGGCCGCGCCAAGGCCCTTGCCAATTGGATCATCAACGATGTCAACGCGGTGCTCAACGCGCGCGGCATCGATATCACGGCCTTCCCCGTGCGTCCTCACGACTTGAATGAGCTGCTCGACCTCGTCGACTCGGGCGAGATCAGCCTCAAGATTGCGCGCGATGTCTTTGCTCGCATGGTCGAAACCGGGCGCTCGGCGACGGCGATCGTGGAGGAGCAGGGGCTGCGCCAAATTTCCGACGACGCGGTCGTGCTCCGCGCGATCGACGAGGCGATGGCAGAGAACCCGAAGGCGGTCGAAGATTATCGGGCTGGCAAAGCGGCTGCGCTTGAGTTCCTCTTCGGCAAGGTGATGAAGGCGACCCGCGGCAAGGCGAACCCGCAGCTGACGCGCCGTCTCTTGAGCGAGAAACTTGGATCGGTCTGAGCCGCAGCGCCCCGGGATCAATTGGGCGGTCGTGCGCACGACCGCCCACCGCGCTGTCGGCGACAACTGGCTCGAAGTCGGCGAGCCTCTCGAGCAGCTCCGCGCGCGCTATGCCGCCTTCGTCGCCGACGCGAAACACCTGATCGCCGAGTTCACCGGCTGGTCCCTGCCGGCTGTGCCGGAGAATGTCGACGTCACCGACCGCGAGGGGTGGGTCGACGTCAATATCGATCAGTTTCGCCGGCTGTTCGACGCGCTCACCCCTGCGTTCCTTCCTGAGCCCGGACCAAGCGCGCTCAATCGTGTTCTTGCGGGGGCAGGCGCCACTGCGCTCTCGGTGCAGGTCGGCTTGCTGCTCGGTTTTCTCGCGCGGCTGGTGCTCGGGCAGTTCGATGTCGCGCTCTTCGGCGCCGCCGCCGACCGGCGGGTACTCTTTGTCGAGCCGAACATTCAGGGGATGATCGAGTCGATGGGGGTCGACCCCGACTCGTTTCGCTTCTATCTCAGCCTCCACGAGACCACGCATGCCGCCGAGTTCGCCGCACACCCGTGGCTGGCTGAGTATCTAATGGACTTGCTTCGCGAATATGCCGGCTCGGCCGGCGACAACTCCCTCTCCGCTCTTCTCGGGCATCTGGTCGGTCATTATCTCGACGACGAGCCGGCCGGCGCGCTCGGCCACTTGATCTCGGAGGAGCAGCGCGCCATCTTTGCCCGGCTTCAGGCCGTGATGAGCCTAATCGAGGGGTACAGCGATTACGTGATGCACGAACTCGCCCCCCGCCGGCTGCGAGACGCTGCGGCAATCGAGCGGGAATTCGCCGCGCGGCGTCAGCACCGCTCGGCGCTCCGCCGGGTTCTCTTCCAGCTGACCGGCCTCGATCTCAAGCTCGCCCAGTATGAGATGGGCAGACAGTTTGTCTCGCAGGTCATTGAACAGGCCGGCCGCGCTGCTATCGACCATGTTTGGCGCGGCCCCGAATCGCTCCCCACGCTGAGTGAGATCCAGCACCCCTCCCGCTGGCTCAAACGGATGGGGTTCGCCGCATCGGCCGAGGACGAGAGGTGAGCCGTGCTCCGAGCCGGTCCGGTCGCTCTCGCGGTTCTGAGCGCGGCGGCGCTCGCCTTTGCGCTGCGGGTTGCCGGGCTCGGCACCCAAAGCCTGTGGTATGACGAGGGGTTCAGCGTCTTCCTTGCCTCCCGGCCGCTTGCTGACATCACGCAGCTGACTGCCGGCGATATCCATCCGCCGTTCTACTACTACCTCCTGCACGGATGGATCGCGCTCACCGGCACGAACGAATTTGCGCTCCGCTTTCTCTCCCTCCTTCCTTCTGTGCTGACTGTCCCGCTAGTCGCGCGTCTTGCCGGCCGCGGGGGGCGGGTGGCGGCGGCAGTCGGCGCGATTTTCGCCGCCTGCGCTCCAGCAGCGGTGTGGTATGGCCAAGAAGCGCGGATGTATGCGCTGGTAGTCTTCCTTGTCGCGCTTTCGCTCGACCGCTTCCTCGCTCTTCTCGAGCGCGGGAGCGTGGTTGCCGGCGCGGGCTGGGGCATCGCGTCAGTCACCGCCATCTACAGCCACTTCTATGGCGCGTTCGTCGTGGCAGCAGAAGCGGTGGTCGCCGCAGCGTGGGCGCTTCTCCACCTCTGCAGGCCTGCCGGGCGCCGTCGGGCGGCCGCCTTTGCCGCGGGCTTCGCCCTGATCGCGCTCTCCTACCTTCCATGGCTCAGCCCGGCACTGACGCGGCTGGAAGGCGACGCGAGCTACTACCAAGGCGCAATCGATCCTGCGCAGGTGTTCCGGGAGGCCTCGACCCTGATTGCCGTGGGAGGAACCCTCGACGGCGTTCTTGTGCCGGTTGGGGGGATCGCCTTTGGAGTCGCGCTGCTGGGCGGCGTCTGGGCGCTCCGCCGCCGGCCGCTTTTCGTCAGCCTCTATCTCGCTGCGGTTGCGCTGCCCGTCGTGCTGCTTCTCCTCGTTAGCTGGAACCGCCCGAAGTTCCATCCGCGTTACCTCCTGATTACCCTTCCCGCTGCGCAGGCGCTTGCCGCGGGCGGGGTCGGCTGGCTTCTCGCGCCCTCTCGGCTGCGCGGCGGTCGGATTGCCGGCGCCGGTCTTGCCCTCTCGCTCGCGGTGCCGTGGGCGGTGTCGCTCACCAATGCTGCCTTCGACAGCCGCTACGCGCGGGATGACTGGCGGGCGGCGGTCGCCGCGCTTGAGGTTGCCCCCGATGATGCGGTTGTTCTGGTCTCGGGCCACGCCTTCCCCGTCTTCGCCTACTACTACGGCAACCGGCCATTCACGCCGCTGCCCGAGGTGCTCACTCTCTCCACCCGCGAGACGCTCGGCTACCCCGTGGCCGCCGTTTTGAATGACCTCGCCGCGCGCGCCCGTCGGCTTTGGGTGGTGCGCTGGCAAGATGAGGTGGTTGATCCGAACGGCGTGCTTACGCGGCTGCTCCTCTCGGGCGCGGACCGCGAACCGCTCGACGCAGCCCCGCACGGCGTCGGTATCGAACGCTACCGCTTCCGACCGGGAGCACAGTTTGCAGCCGCGCCGGCGATCGCCCACCAGGTGGAGGCAAACTTCGGCAACGCACTCCGCTTGCTCGGCTATGACCGTCTCGGCGCCGAGCCTGCAGCGCCGCTCGCTGTCTCCGCGGGCGAGAGCATGACGCTGACGTTCTACTGGCAGGCGATGGGCGAGCTGCAGGCAGACTATAAGGTGGCGCTTCGTCTCGTCGACGAGCGCGGGATCGTCTGGGGCCGCAACGACCGGCGGCCAGCGGCCTATTTCTATCCGACAGTGCGTTGGAAGCCCGGCGAGATCGTCTTTGGCGACCTGCCTGTGCCCCTCGACCCGACCACGCCTCCCGGCGTCTATTGGCTGGAGGTTGAGGTGTATGCAGAAGACGGCCCTCGTCTTGCGCCGCTCGATGTGCTCGATGCGCTTGGCAACCGGGCCGGCCACGCGCTGCGGCTCGCCCGTCTCCACGTCCTAGTGCCGTCGGGCGCGCAGCCGCCCGTCACCCTCGCGCGGTCGACCAGCGCCTTCTTGGGGGGGGTCCAGGTTGTCGGCCTTCCCCCCCGGCGGGACCTCGGCGTGGTGCGCCCCGGCGAGCGGGTGCTGCTCGAGCTCTATTGGCGGCGAGCTGCGGGCGGCGCTGTGGGGCTCGTTGCTCGACTGCAGCAAGGGGAGCGCCTGATTGCAGAACGGAGCGACCCCCTCGGCAGGAGCGACGAGATCGAGCAATGGCCGGCGGGCTGGACGTGGCGAGCGCTCTGGACCTTCTCGATCCCCCCCGACGCTCCTGCAGGACCAGTCGAGGCGCAGCTCTTCGACGGGCAAACCGCGCTTACCCTCCTCACCGCGACGGTCGACCCCGGAGAGCGGTCTTTCATTCTGCCCGCCGACCTCGCGATCCCGCTTGCGGCACCGTTCGGCGATCTTGCTGTTCTTCGCGGGTGGGAGGCCGACCGGCTGACGGCACCGGCAGGCCAGGCCTTCACTATTCGTCTCGTCTGGCAGGCGCGCCGCGCCTCACACACCCCGCTGAAAGTGTTTCTCCATCTTGTCGACCAGACAGGACGGGTTGTTGCCCAGCGCGACGCGGAACCGGGTGACGGCCGCTGGCCAACGACGGGGTGGCTTCCTGACCAAGTGGTGATCGACCGGGCGTTGGTGACGCTGCCCACCACATTGCCCCCCGGCGAATACGGCATCGTGGTGGGGCTGTACGATCCGGTCAGCGGCGAGCGGCTGCCGACCAGCGGAGGTGACAGCCTTCGTCTCGGCACAATCACTGTTCAGTGAGCCTGGTATACTGCCGCGAAATTCCCCGAGGTGGCGATGTCTTCCCGAGAAGGCGCGGAAAACCTGTGGCTGGCGAAGGCGCTGTTTGATCTCGGCGGCATTCAGTTCGGGAATTTCACCTTTCCTCACGGCACCCTCAATTCGCCGATTTATGTCAATCCGCGCGTGCTGATCAGCGAGCCGGAAGTGCTGCGCCGCACCGCAGAAGTGATCGCGCATGAAACGGCCTCGGGCTCGCTCCGCCGTCGGCCGCGCGTCTCGCCCTTCACCCTCGTTGCCGGGGTGCCGTTCGGCGGGCTTCATCTGGCAACCGCCTATTCTCTGCTGACGGGCACCCCGATGATCTATCCCCGCCCGCCGCGCACGGGCGGCCTCGGCGACATCATTGAGGGGCGGTTTCGGGAAGGGCAGACCGTCCTGATCATCGATGACCTCATCACTCATGGCGGGAGCATTCTGCAAACGAAGTCGCTTCTCGAGGAAGCAGGACTGCGCGTCCGCGACGCAGTCGTCCTTGTCGACCGAGAAGCGGGGGGCGCCGAGCGTTTGAGACGGCACGGCATCAACCTCATCGCCATCCTGAAGTTGAAGACGATGCTCAATCACTATCTCGCTCTCGGGCTGATCAGTTCTGAAGACTTTCACCGCAGCATGGCCTACCTCGAGAAGCCCTCGATCGACCTAGGAAGCGAAGCGAGCGGCGCCTAGCGTCCGCTGGTTCTCCGTTCCGAATCGCCTGCTTAACTGCTAGTCGCCAGCCGAGCGTTGCAGTAGGCTGGAGGCTGCGGGCGGATAGGCGAGACGGTGCACTGGATCTGGCCGATCCTCATCGTGATAGCGCTGACGCTCAGCGGCTGCAGTCGAGGGCGGACGCTTCCGGACGACCCGGCGCTCGGGCTGCGCACGCCCCCGACCCCGAGCCCGACGCCGCCTCGGTTGCCTGAGTCAGGAAGGACCACGAGCCCGTCCCCGCGGGCAACCGCAACGGAGATAGCAGGGGCGCCCGCCTTGACATCCCCGCGGTTTGTCCTGCCGACGATCGCGGCGCCGACGCTTGTCCCGACCTCGGCTCCCCCGGCGACGCCGACCCCGCCTGCCGCAGGGTCGCTTCCCCCCCCTCCTGAACCGCCGACCCCCGATGTCCAGCTGCGGGCGCCGAGACCGGCCGTGACGCCGTTCGCGCCGCCAGCCGAGCCGACTGTGCCGCGACCGCGCGAAACCGCGACGCCCATCCTCACTCCGTCCCCGACGCCGCGGCCGGTGCACTCCCCGACGGTCCCGCCCCGGCCGACCGAGACCCCCACCCCCTCGCCCCGGCCGACGGAAACGCGCACCCCGACAGCGACCCGTGAGCCGCCTACGACGCCGACCCCCGCTCATCCCTTTGTCGTCGAGCGCACCTACAGCGCCCCGAACTGTGCTGCGACAGAGGTCCGCGGGCGTTTCTTAGACAAGGCCGGACGAGGCGTGGCGGGCAATGTGGTGCGCGTGACGCCGCTCCATCGCGATGCAGCGCCCATTCTCGGATTGCCGAGCCGCGCCGATGGCACGTATGAGGTCGTCCTCCGGCAGGGACCAGAAGCTGGCCGCTGGCAGGTGCAGGCGCTTGCTGCGGGGGGACAGCCGCTTTCGCCGCCGATCCTCGTCGAGACGACAGCCGACCACTGCCGCTCCGCGGCAGGACGACAGACGGTCTACGTTGAGTTCCGGCAGGCGCGCTAGAAGCTACTCGCTCAGGCCCAGCCGTCTGCCATACAGTTGGAGGTAGAACTCGCGAAACTCGCCCGTGCGGATCGGGCGCCACCAGCTTGTATTCTGCTGGTACCACTCGACGGTTGCGGCAATGGCGGAGCGGAAGTCATGCTGCGGGTGCCAGCCGAGCGCTCGCAGCTTGCTGCTGTCGACCGCGTAACGTCGGTCGTGCCCCGGGCGATCTTCGACGAAGCGGATCAGAGTGCGCGGACGGTTCAGCAGGGAAAGGATCGCGTCGGCGAGGGTGAGCGTGGTGATCTCTTCGTTATTGCCGATGTTGTACACCTCGCCCGGCTGGCCGGCTTCCAGCGCGAGCATGATCGCGCGGCAGTGATCTTCGACGTAGAGATAGTCGCGGATCGCCGTGCCGTCTCCGTAGATCGGGAGCGGCTGGCCCTCGATTGCGTTCGTGATGAAGAGGGGGGCCGCTTTCTCAGGATACTGGTATGGCCCGATCGTGTTAGCGCCCCGAGTGATGACAACATCGAGCCCATAGGTGACATGGTAGGAGAGGGCGAGGAGATCGCCCGCCGCCTTCGCCGCCGCATAGGGGCTGCGCGGCGCGACAGGATCGCGCTCGGTCGAGCGGCCGCTGAGAACCTCTCCATACACTTCGTCCGTGGATACGTGGAGGAAGCGGCGGGGGCGGAAAGCACGGCATGCCTCGAGCAGCACGTAGACCCCATGAACGTTGGTGCGAAGAAAGGCAGAGGGGTCAAGCACCGAGCGGTCGACGTGGCTCTCCGCCGCGAAATTGACGATCGCGTCGACAGGCTCGCTTTCGAGGACGCGCCGGACTGCCTCGGGGTCAGCGATATCCCCTTGGACAAAGCGGAACCGGGGGTCGCGATCGAGCCCGGCGAGATTAGCAAGATTGCCGGCGTAGGTCAGTTTGTCGAAGACGATCAGCCGCTCAAGGTCTGACCGCTGCAGCGCGAGCCGCACCCAATTGCTGCCGATGAACCCCGCGCCGCCGGTCACCAGCAGTCGCTTCACGTGTTCCTCCTCGGCCAGGGCGTTCGCGCTGCTCCCCAGCATTCCTCGCTCGTTTGCCGGGCGCAGCGGCAGCGCCGTTCCCGCCCCGCAGGGCAGGAGGCCGATACCCCGTCCGTCTCCTTGCGCCTAGAGAAGATCGCCTCAACTCGCCGGGGAAAGCACCAGGCGCCGCACCTTGCGGATCGCTTTCTTCGGCGATGCATACCGCTTCCAAGCGGCGCGGAGCGTGCGTCGAAGCTGGTTGGTCCATTTCCGCTTTTTCGACTCTTCGAGCGCCCACATCAAGAACTGGATATCCTGCCCGACAATCTTCGTTTCGGTCGGGTTGCGCCGGAAACTGTTGTGGTCGGAGACGGTCGAGATGCCGTGCTCCATGCAGTAGTCATACAGATCGGAGCCCGGATGGGGCGTGTAGAACGACGGGCTGTAGTAATCGGGGTCGATCTCTTTCAGCATCGAGATCGTCTCGCGCGTCTCCTCGGGCGTCTCGGTCGGAATGCCGAGCATGTAGTTCGCCCAGATTGTCAGGCCGTACTTCTTGCACACTTTCGCGGCGTCGAGGTTCTTTTGGCGCGTCGTCCCCTTGTGAATGAACTTGAGGACACGGTCGGACCCGCTCTCGAAGCCGATGAAATAGCCTTTCAGGCCGACTGAGGCCATTAGGGCGACCATGTCTTCATGCTTGACGATGATATCGGCGCGGCTTTGGCAGAAAAACGGCTGGGTGAACCCCTCGGCCTTATAGGCGGCACAGAACTCTTCAACCCATTTCCGGTCTTCGGTCAGGCAGTCATCGTGGAACATGAAGCTGCGGAAGTGGTAGCGGTCCCGCAGCTCTTTCAGTTCCTGGATGACATTGGCGACGCTGCGGCGGCGGGTGCCGCGACCGAACATGAAATCTTCATGCGGCTTGCAGAAGTTGCAGGTGTAGCGGCAGCCGCGCCCCGCGATGACGGTGACGAACGGGCCGGGCAGTTCGGGGATGAACGGCACTTCCGGTGAGTCGAGGTCATAGCCGAACTTGCGCCACTCATTGAGAAACAGGTCGCGGTCGGCGAAGGGCAGCTGGTCGAGCACCGGGTGAATGCCGCGTAGCACGCGGTCTGCTGGCCGCCGATCCTCATGGATCGCTTTGAGCAGGTTGGTGAAAGTGATCTCGCCCTCGCTCACCACCGTGTAGTCGATATTCGGGTTGCGTGCGCATTCTTCCGTCGCGACTGTCGGGTGCGGGCCGCCGACGACGGTGATGATCGAGGGGTCGACTTCCTTGACGATCTTGACCGCTTCCATCACCGGGTTGTAGTCGACGCTCATCATGCTGAACCCGGCGACCTGCGGACGGCGCGCCTCGACCTCCTGACGGAAGTGCGCCCAGTCCCGCAGCGCGCGCAGATCGATCAAGTCCATGGGGAAGCCTTGGCTCTTGCCGTAGGCAGCGATTGAGCAGAGGCCATGGCTAATCCAGCCGGAGTCCATGCCCTGCTTCAAGCTGTTGAAGCCTTTGCCGGCGATCCCGGCGTAGACCAGTGTTGTTCGCAGCATCGCAACTCCACTCCCGGCCGATTGCCTCGACGGCGGGGATATGCTCTATGGAATCCCCACTCGGCTATGGTCTCCCAACAGCAGCCGCGTCGCGACCGGCTTTGCCTGGGCATGACGCACTTCAGCAAATCGGCCGATCAGGCTGTCCTCAATGCGGGTCGGGAAATTCTCGATGATAGCGTGCTCCAAGACAATCGAATGCTCGATTTCGCTGTTGACGATCCGGCAGTCGTGATCGATCGCGGAGAAAGGACCGATAAAGCTGTTGACGATCTCGCAGTTCTCCCCGACGATCACCGGCCCCCGCAAGTGACTGTTGATGATCCGCGCCCCGCGCGCAATGATCACTTTACCGACGAGCCGTGAGGCGGCGTCGACCTCTCCTTCCACGCTGCCCTCGAGGGTCTCGAGCACCAGCCGATTCGCCTCCAGCATATCTTCCATCTTACCAGTGTCGATCCATGGTGTCGTCAGGATTTCCGCGTCGACCTGCAGCCCCGCATCGACAAGCCACTGGATTGCGTCCGTAATCTCCAACTCGCCGCGGAACGAGGGGCGGATCGCCTCGACTGCCTCGAATACGGTCTGGTCAAAGAAGTAGATACCGACCAAGGCGAGGTCGCTCGGCGGATGCTTCGGTTTTTCCACTAAGCGGATGACGCGGGTGCCGTCCAGTTCGGCGACACCGAAGTTGCGGGGGTCGGGAACGCGAGAGAGCAGGATCTGGGCGTTGGCGGTGCCGCGGCGGAACCGCTCGACGAACGGGCGAATGCCTTCTCGCAGAAAGTTATCGCCGAGGAAGAGAACGAAACGGTCGTTGCCGAGAAAATGGCGGGCAATTTTGACCCCATGCGCAAGCCCCCGCGGCGCATCCTGCTGGATATAGCAGACCGAGGCGCCAAACTTGGAGCCATCGCCGACCGCGGCGATGATCTGCTCGCGCGTGTCGCCGACGACAATGCCGAGGTCAGTGATCCCTGCCGAGACGAGATTTTCGATGGCATAGAAGAGGACGGGCTTATTGGCAACGGGGACGAGCTGTTTCGCCCCCGTATAGGTGAGGGGTCGGAGCCGCGTTCCTTTCCCGCCGGAGAGGATCAGCCCCTTCATTGCCGTGCTCCGACCGCCCACCGCTTCCAGAAGGCCCAGCTGCTCGCCCGCGGCTCGACCGGCGGCAGGTCGATCAGTTCGCCGCGCAGGATGGCCGCCGGCAGGTCCTCGGTCATCGCCTGAGCGCGCGCCTCACCCACCAGTTCGGCGGCGCGCTGCCGCGCCCGCACGATCGCGGTGCTCCGACTGCCGCTTGGCCGATGAGCGTCGGTCGCGATGAGGTGGGCCAAGCCCTCCTGCAGGAACAGTTCTGCTGCTGCCTTGGCGCTCTTTCCGAAGGCGCCGAGCAGGCTCCCGGCCGTGATCTGAGCGAGAACGCCCCGGGCGACCAGCGTCCGGAGGATCGAGGGGTCGCGCTGGAAGGCGACATAGCGCTCAGGATGGGCGAGGATGATGCGGGCTCCCCGAGCTTGCAGCTGGAAAATCGTCTCTTCGACGTACCAGGGATACTCGTGGAACGCTGTCTCCACGAGGAGAAAATCGGTGCCAGCGAGCGGCAGCAGATTACCGGCGTCCCACTGTTGCGGCGAGTCGGGCGTGAGATACAGTTCGCACCCCGGGTGGATCGTCAGCGGAATGTCTTCGGCGGCGAGCGCCGCTTGGAGCGCGCTCACGCGCCGCACGACATCGTCTCTGGGCTGACGCTGGTCGAGCATGTGATGGTGGGGGGTGGCGACGATGTCGCGGATCCCCTCGGCGACTGCCAGCCGCGCCATCGCCAGCGCGTCTTCGTGGCTCTCGGCGCCATCGTCGACGCATGGGAGGATATGACAATGGAGATCTCTCACGCGTGCTACCGAAGCGCCCTTCTGACTGTCGATCGGCGCGAGTATAGAGGGGGGGACGCGGGGAATCAAGGCAGGCGGCTGTCGCGCTGGGTGACGAGGAGCGGGGGCCGGCGCCCGACTGCGACCGGCACGATCGGGGTCCAGTCGGTTTGCGCGCACCAGTCGAGGTCTGCTGCAAGGCCGAGCGTGACAAGGTGGCGGCCGTGCTCGCTCGCGAGGAAGGCCGCGAGCGGGGTGGGGTACGCGCGCGCGCACGCCGCGGCAATGCGCGCGCCGTCGAGGAGGCGAGCTCCGCCCTCCTCCGCCAGCAGCGCGAGCCGGCCGGCGACGTAGACGTCGTCAAGCCCGACAAACCGGCCGCCGCGGTGGCCGGCACAGACGACTACCACATCCTCTCTCAGAGCAAGCGCGGCGGAAGCCGCAGCGGTGAGATTAGCGAGCGCGCCGATGATGACCCGCTTCCGCCGAGCAGCCGCTCGGATGGCAAGCGTGCCGTTTGTCGTGCTGAGGACGAGAGAACGTCCAGCGACGGCGTCGGCGGTGAATGCGCTAGGCGAATTCCCAAAGTCGAACCCCGCCGGGGGCAAGCCGCCTTGCTCGCCGGCGACAAGGAAGCCTCGCCGGCGGCCGTATTCAAGCGCGCGTTCGGGCGAACGCTCGATCGCGACGGCGCGCGCGCCGTTGGCGAGCATCGTCACCATGCTGGTAGTGGCGCGGAGCACATCGACGACGAGAGCGACAGGTGCCTCCGGCAGCGGGTCTGCCGGCCGGAACGCGACGTCCCACCGCATTAGCGCCAGTCGAGACCGCTGCGGTCAGGGATCGAAGGGAGGTAGGGGTCCGGCGCGAGGCAGAAAGCGCGGTGAACAACGCGCGGCTCCGGGATGGCGTCGGGAGAGATGCCGATCGCGCCGGCATCGGGCAAAGAGAGCGGCACTGCCTGCCACAGAGGCGCGCCGTTCACGCGGGGCGGGTTTGCGGCGAGGCCGAAGACAAGCTCCTGATACGGATAGTGGCTCACGGGCTGCGTGCCGGTGTAGGGCGGGCGCGGCCACGGAAAGTCGGGGTTGTTCGGGTTGTTGCGCCAGCTCCAGCTGTTGTAGGCCCAGACGGCGTAGTACCAATGCTCGGCGATTGTCGGGTCGGCGTTGCCGATCGGCGGCGTCGCGTTCCATTTCTGGCCGAGGATCTGGACGCCGTACGCGATGTTGTAGATGTAGTTGCTGGCAATCGCAAGCTGGACCGGACGCGGCAGCTCGCCAGCGTAGCGCATCCCGGTCGATGTCTGCATCACGCCGACGCCGCACCCGCCGCGTCCGGTGAGAACAGGACCGACACTGCCCCGCGCAACGCCGCTCGCTTGTCTCCACCCGCTCTCAACCCACCCGATCGCCTGCGGCAGGACGCAGGGGACCGTCCCGGTGACAATGGTCGTCTCGGGATAGCCGCTCAGCAGTCGCGGGAGACGCGGATAGGAAGGGCCCAGCGTTCCTGCCGCGGCGCGAAGCATGGCCACCTGCGCTTCCGCGTGCGTCGGCTGATACGCCACAGCATTGGTGCCGGCACAATCCTCGGCGGCAGCCTCCTGGAGCGGGTGGACGGGCGAGAGCAGCGCCAGCAGTGCCCCCAGCGCCAACGCCAGCATCAATCGTCGTCTCATTCTTCTCTCCATCCAAGCGGCTCGACGAGACCAGCGAGGCGCACAGTTCGTCGCTGCCCATCTGGCCCGATCAGCTCGAGCCACTCGTCAGTGACAGTGTTCCCCGGGCCGAGCTGGACCGTCCGCGCTGCGACCCAGCCGCTCCGACCGACCGCTGCCGGCAAGGCGACGGTGCCCGGCGCGGCAGCAATGCTCACGACCGGCACCGGCGCTACAGCGACCACCTCGCTCGCCCCTCCTCGGGTGCTGGCGATGCGCAGCGTTCCATCCGGGCCCCACGCGGGATGAACGAACGGCCCAGAGAGGGGCAGCCGCACCACCCCGCCCGGTCCGAGCAGGCCAAGTGTCGGCCCGCTTGCATAGTCGCTGAAGGCGATCCAGCGGCCGTCTGGCGAGAGGGTGAAATCGCGCGCGACGCCGCTCGAAACGTGCGTTCCTTCCTCTCCCTCGGCGCCGATCCAGCTGCCCTCGCTCGCGAGGCGAAGCAGGTGGATCCCTGCGGCGTTCCAGCCAACGGCGTAACGGCCGATCGCGCGGCTGTCGGCGGCGAGTGACCGCGCTGTGCCGTCGGCGACGCTCACCGCGAGCAGTTCGTCGACACTCTCCTGCGGGCCGACCCGCGAACGCCGAACGACGATCTCGCTCTCCTCGGGCGACCAGAGAGGACGCCCACGAACGTCGATGGCGTCGTACAGCTGCGCAACCGTGCCTCGGTCGAGGTCAGCGAGAAGCAGCCGCGCCTCCTGCCCCGCAGGGCGGCCCGGGCTCGCCACCGTCATGGCGACGCGCATGCTTGCGGGCGCGAGCGCCGCGCGGATCCCCATCCCGCCGGGGTCATCGACCGTCAGGCGCGCCGAGAAGCGGCCGGTTAGGTCGATGACGCCGAACGTTGCCGTTGTCCCCGTCCACACCATGACAACGAGGCGCGCCGGTGCGGGCTGCCGCGGCCCGGGAGCGGCCGGCAGCGGGCCGCAGGCCGCGAGCAGCATGGCACAGAGAGCGAGCAGGCGAGCAGACATCACGCGGAGTATAGAGACCGCCCGTCTCGATTTCCTGCGCTTAGCGCTTCGGGTTGGCAGTGCTGGCGGGATGAGGAGAGGGCGGCGGCGAGCTAGAATTTGAACAAGGAGGCAGAGAGATGAGCCTGCAGTTCCGGCGCGGGTCGCCGGACCGGCCGCGCGGGCACGCGATCGTCTACTTCGAGGTGACGGAGCAGCCCGGCAGCATTGTGGCGACCTATGTCGTCCTCTCGCCGATCGTCTTCGATATCGTCAAATACCTCCCGCCGATGTTTGCGGGCGGCGTCGACCTGAGCCAGTTGGGCGGTTCCTTCGTTGCGCTGCCGCCCATCCCGGAGCGGGTCGAAAGCATCGCCCTTCTCGAGCGGCTGGCCGAGCTGCGCGACGACGATCTGGTCGACGGCGGCCGTGTTGGGAGCACCCTCGACCGCCAGATGCAAGCAACGGCCGAAGCTGTGCACGCCTATCAGCGCCTCTACGATGCCGGCACAAAGCCGCTTGCTGCCGAGCCGCCCGCGGCGCCGCTCGACGTCGATGACGTTGTCTACGAGCTGATGACCGACCAAGTGCGCGTCAGCGAGCTTGCAAAGCTGACGGGGAAGCTGCGCTACGCCGTCGAAACCGGAGACCGGCACCTCCTCGAAGAGACGATCGGGGAGGTCCGGCGAATCGGACGCTACCTTCCTCCCAGCTACCGCGTTGAGGCGTTTCTGCGCGCTGCTACCTCATCTCGTCCCGAGGCCGGCAAGCTGACCCAGCTGTACCTTGAGCGCTGCTACAAGCTTGCTGCCGAGGAGTATGGTGATGTCGCCCGCCTCGACCGCGAAATTCGCGAATTCGAGGCGGAGCACGCGACCTGAGCGCTCTTATGCCGCCCGCCGGAGCAGACGCTCCAAGAGCAGAAACCTAGCGCGGGGAGGCCGCTCACCGGCAGCAGCAGCAGGCTGTCCTGCCTGTGGCTCCCGATTGCAATGTCTGCTTGCTTGCTAGTACAATCCCGGCGATGCCGCTTCGCTTCTCGCGGCGTGCGTTTCTTGCCCTGTCCGGCGCAGCGGGGGTCGGCGCGCCCCTGCTTGCCGCCACGCCGCAGGGTGTCTCTGCCGAGCCGCCGCCTGCCCGCGTCCACCTCTGGGAGAGCGACCCATCGCCGGCAGCCGCAGAGTCGGAGGTGCTGGTCGCCCCCGCGCCGTTCAACGCGGTGGGGATTTGCTGGCAGGGGCCAGACGACGCGCTTGAGGTGCGCGCCGGCGCCCAAGGAGGGTGGTCGCCTTGGCTGCCGGTGCATCAGCATCCGGGCGGTCATCCCCTCGCGGCGAGCGATTGGCGCGTCGGAGAGCTTGTCGCCTTCCGCTCCTCGACCCACCTCCAGTATCGGACGCGCGTGCCGGGTGTTCAGCGCGTCCGCTGCCATCTCATTGATACATCCACGGGGCCGAGCGCGTCCGGGCGGTCTGCCCTCCGCGGCGGGTTTATCACCCGCGCCGGCTGGGGCTGCGACGAGCGCTTGCGCTTTCGCAACGGCGTGGAGATCTGGCCGGTCGAATACGCTCCGGTTGAGAAGGTGATCATCCATCACACGGTGACCCAGACGGAGGAGGCGGATCCGGCGGCAACGGTTCGTTCAATTTATGTCTACCATGCAACGCTCGTTCCCACGCGCAGCGGCTCGTTCGGCTGGGGCGACATCGGCTACAACTTGCTTATCGACTGGAAAGGCAATGTCTACGAGGGCCGGTTCGGCGGTCGCGGAGCAGTCGGCGCTCATACCCTCGGCTACAACACCGGGTCGGTGGGCATCGCCTTCCTCGGAACCTACACCACTGCCTACTTCAACGCAGACTCCGAAGCTGCCTTCGCCTCGACGGTTGCCTCCAACTTCCCCTGGATCGACCCCTTCGGCAGCAGCTTTTTCGCCGACAAAGAACTCCCGAACATCTGCGGCCACCGCGACTGCGTGCCGACGGAGTGCCCCGGCGCGTACGGATATCGGCAGCTTCCGAACCTGCGCGACGCCGTCGCGCGCGCTCGCGGGACGCCGCGTCCACAAGCGCAGCTGACCTACGCCCGGTTCACGAGCGAGGCCGGCGCGGAGGATATCGTTCGCTTTGAGATCGAGGTGTGGAATAACTCGAGGAGCCGTCTCGAGACCCAAGGGCCCGACCCCGGCTTTGTCTACGATGAAACCGATCATTCGATTACGGTGGGGCACCCCGGCCAGTTCAACCGCTGGCGAGTGGGGGTCGATTTCGCCGACAACATCACCGGCCGCCTCTACCCATTCCGCTGGGGTCTCGGCGGACCGCTCGATCCCGGCGAACGGCGGAGAGTGACCGGTCAGGTCGAGCTTATTGTCCCGAAGCGATCGATTTGGTGGGCGAGCCTAATCCAAGAAGGGGTAGCATTCCGCACCGAACTGTTCGGCGTCAGTCGGCCGGTGCTGACGCAGCCGTCGCGCGTGTTTGTCCCTCTCGCCCACCGCACGGTCGCGCCCGGGGGCAGCGACCTGCTGCAAGCCCGTCCCTAGATTCGGCCGCTGACCTTCTGGCCTCCAGCGTGGCTGAGCAAGGCGTTGTCGTAGTGGGTCAGGCGCTCTTGCCGCTCGCGGTGGCGTTCGAAGGCGAGCGCGATCAGGCGGTCGCAGAGGGCGGTAAAGGAGATCCCTAGCGGCTCCCAGAGATAGAAGGCGAGGGAGCCCGGCATGGTGTTGATTTCGTTCACCCACACCCGTCCGTCAGCGAGGCGGACCATCGTGTCAACCCGAGCGATCCCCGCGCAGTCGATCGCTTTGAACGCCGCAACTGCCAGCCGCTGGACCTCGCGGGTGAGCGCGTCGCCGATCGGCGCCGGGATCTGCCGGCGCGCCCCGCTCATCCCCTTCGCCTTTCCGCCCGCCAGATATTTGTCTTCAAACGAAAGAAGGTCTTGCCAGCGTGCCGGCTGCTCGCAGACGGAGGGCTCGGGCGTGTCGTTGCCGAGGACGGCGCAGTTCACTTCAACGATGTCCGTCAGCCCTTGTTCGACGAGGATCCGCCGGTCATAGCGGAGAGCGACTTCGATCGCGTACTCCAAGCCGTTGCGATCGTCGGCGCGGCTGATGCCCACGCTTGAGCCGAGGTTGGCAGGCTTGACGTACATCGGGTAGGGCAGCGCCGCCTCAAGGCGGTCGAGCACGCCCTCTTTCTCGCGCAGCCATTCGCTGCGGGTGAACCAGCGCGACTCGACGACCGGGATGCCGGCGTCGCGGAAGACGGCCTTCATCACGATCTTGTCCATCCCAAGCGCGGCGCCGGTCACGCCCGCGCCGACATAGGGAAGGTTTGCGAGTTCGAACAGCCCTTGGAGGGTGCCGTCCTCGCCGTTCGTCCCGTGGACGCAGGGGAAGGCGACGTCAAGCGGTGGAAGCGCGGCGCGGCCGAGACCGAGAAATCCTTTCCCCCCAGCGGCGGCTAAGGCCCGCCGCTGCGGGTCCGGCAGCAGGGTCGCTTCAACAACCCCGGGAAGCGTCGGCGCGCGCCGCTTAAAGTCGGCGAGCGGCGCCGTCGCCAACGCCTCGCCGACGAGCCAGCGCCCTTCCTCGGTGATGTAGATGGGCACCACGTCATATTTCGCGCGGTCGAGGGCGGCCATGACCTGCCGTGCGGTCACGATCGAGACATCATGCTCAACCGACCGGCTGCCGAAGAGCACGCCCACGCGCAGCTTTGCCATTGGTCCTCCTCGAGGCGCGAGGATTTTAGCTCAGCTACTCGTTGTACTGGTCGGGGAGGTCGTTGCAGAACAAGACAATGTCTGCCGGCGCTGCGCGGAGGCGGAGGAGGTCGGTCGCCTCGGCGAGCGACCGAACGACGAACAGCCGCTCCTCCGGAAACCCCGCGGCGCGCAGCCCTGCCTGGATCGGCGCAGTGCGTCGCGGTCCCACCAGAATGACGAGGTCGCAGACGGCTGCAGCAGCTTCGCCGAAGCGCCGGTTCTCCTCCTCCTCGACGGGGCCCAGTTCGACCATCCCCGGCGTAACGAGGATCTTCTTGCCTCCTGGCATCTCGGCGAGCACCTCAAGCGCCGCGCGCACGCCCACCGGGTTCGCGTTGTAGGCATCGTCGATGATCGTGGGGCCGCCCGGCGTCGGGATCAGCTGAAGACGATGCTCCGGCGCCGTAATGCCGGCAGCGGCGCGGACGATCGCCTCGGGCGCCACTCCCAGCTCGCGGGCGACGGCGATGCCGGCGAGGAGGTTGAGGGCGTTGTGCCGGCCGAGCAGCCCGCAGCGAACATGGAACCGCTCGTCGCCGCGCACTACCTCGATCTCAATGCCGCGCGGGCTGGTCTGGATCTGCGCGGCAGTCACGTCGGGCCGTCCCTCCGGCTGCAGACCGTAGCGAACGACGCGGACATGGCGCGTCGCATCAGCGAGGCGGCGGACGCGCTCATCGTCGACGTTGAAAAAGGCGATCCCGTCCGGCGGAAGCGCCTCGATCAGTTCATATTTTGTCTGCTCGATCGCTTCAATCGTTCCGAACCGCTCGAGGTGCTCCGGCCCGATCGCGGTGAGCACGCCCGCGCTCGGGGCGACGAGGTCGCACAGCGCCTTGATATCGCCTCGCCCGTAGGCGCCCATCTCGGCAACGAAGAAGCGGTGGTGCGGCGCAAGCCACCGATTGATGGTCAGGCACAGCCCCATCAGCGTGTTGTAAGAGCCGGGAGGTTTCAATGTTTCTGCTTTCGCGCTCAGCAGCGCCGCGATGATCTCTTTCGTTGAGGTCTTGCCGTAGCTGCCGGTGACCCCGATCACGTAGGGGCCGACAGCGCGCAGCTTGCGGCGCGCCTGCCAGAGGTAGAACCGGCGGACTGCCGCTTCGACCGGCTGAGCAAGAAGGTTCGCGAGTGCCAAGACCGGCCCATCCAGAACAGTGAGCAGCCCCATCGCTCCGAGCGCGACTGCCGCCCGTAAGGGCGCGGCGCTTGCAGTGAGACCAGCCGCCGCCACCCCCGCAACGACGACAGCCGTGAGACCGAAAAGCCGCTTGGCGCGCGCAGTCCAGACGAGCGGCTTCTTCGCGGGGACACGGGACCGACGGAAGAAGCGGACGCCGAACAGGACCGCCCAGCCAACGCCGGCGAAGATGCCGAACAGCTCCGGAAGGCCGAATGCCGGCAGTGCTGCCAGCGCCAGCAGCGCGAGCATGCCGAGCCACGTCGGCGCGCCGATCGATCGGGCGGCTTCGGCCCGCCACCACCGGAGGAAGCGCCGGCTCTGATATTCCTCGAGCTGGAAGATGTGCAGGTTGCGGACAGCGCGGGCGACCCAGAACAGCGCCCATGCGGGGACGGCGAGCAGCACCCCAAGGTCGGCGGCGATCACGCTGCCAAAAACGCTCGGACGTCGGCCACGAATTGCTCGGGCGCGTCGAGATAGGAGAAGTGTCCCGCGTAGGGGTAGACGATGAGCCGCGCGTTCGGAATTTCTCGGGCCATCGTCTTGCCGTCGGCGAGCGGAGTAGCGTCGTCCTTCTCCCCCCAAATGATGAGCGTCGGCGCCTGGATCCGCGGCAGAAGCGGCCGGAGGTCTTGATTGACGACGCGGACAAAGGTCGGTCGGAGCGGGCCTGCCTGCGCGTAGTCGCTTGCGCCGAGGAGCTGATAGAAGCGCCGCTCCAGCTGAGGGCGCAGCCGGGCGAGCGGCGGCGCGGCGAGCGCGCGGCGGCCGAGACGCGCCGCGCGCACTTTCAGGCGGTAGCCGAGCGTGCGTCGCGGCACAAGACCGGCGCTATCGACGAGCACGAGCTTGGCGACCCGTTCGGGATAGGCCGCGGCAAGCATGATCGCGATGCGCCCGCCGAAGGAATGACCAAGCACTGACGCCCGCTCCAAGCCGAGGGTGTCTAGCCAGCCGACGACATGGTCGGCGTACTCCTCGACGCCCCAGGCAGCCGGCGGGAGGGCGCTCCGGCCGAAGCCGGGCAAGTCGAGCGCGAGGGTGCGGAAGTGCGGCGCGAGCGCGTGCTGGATGGGAAAGAACGATCGGCTGTCGCCGCCCCAGCCGTGCAGGAACACCAACGGCGCGCCGGTGCCCGCTTCACGGTAGCCGAGTCGAACGCCGGCGACACGAGCAAACATCGACCAACCTATAGCAAAGCCCGACCGTTCTCCTCAAGGGGAGTTGCGCTGCAGCTCGCTCGGGAACGACCGCGCCTCGCCGGGCAAGGGAGAGGCGCAGGAGACGGGGCGTCCTCGCTCGGCGCTGGGAACGAAATGGGAGAATGCGCCGTCCTCGTCCTCCTGCCCGCTCGCCAGCCCGTCGGCCGCGCTGCGTGGCGGCGCTCCCGACGCGAAAGCGCCGCGCCCTCCGCTCTGCGGAGCGAAGCGGGGCAGGCCGCTGCTACCCATGGAGTGTCAGGAATGCGAGCCAGAGCGCGAGCACGCCGGTAAACAGCATCATTCCTATGCCGGCGTAGGTGAGAAAATCGCGGCCTTCAAACGAAAGCAGGATCACCGAGCTGATAATGCCGGCGACGACAACGAGCGCAAGCACAATCCGGTTCGCGAGGCGGACAAAGCCAGACTCTGTGTCGGGGAGCGCGGGCACAGTATTGATCCGCAGTTCGCCTTTTTCGATGAGACTGAGCATGCCGTCGACCCGCTTCGGGATCAGCCGAGCGAGGCTGAGATACTCGACGGCCGCCATCTGGATCTGCTCCCAGGTCTGCCCCAGCCCGAACCGCTCTGCCATCAAGCGGCGCCCGAACGGCTCGGCGACAGAGACGATCGAGATGTCGGGGTCGAGCGTCAGCGCGACGCCTTCCATTGTCGACATCGCGCGCCCGAGCAGCGCGAGGTCGGCGGGCAGCTGCAGGTGGTAGCGGTAGGCGACTTGAAGCGTGTCCTGAATGACGTCGCTGATAGGGATCTGCCGGAGCGGCACGTTGTAATACCGCCGGAGGAGACGGGCGAGGTCGGCCCGAAAGCGGCGGAAGTCGATCCGCTCATGAATGACCCCGATGTCGAGCAGCTCGCGCGTGATCTCCGAAACGTCCCGCCGCACCAGCGCGAGCACAAGTTGGACAAGCTCCTCCTTCAGGCTTTCATCGAGATAGCCGACCATGCCGAAGTCGAGAAAGGCGATCTTGCCGTCAGGGGTGACGAGGACATTGCCGGGGTGGGGATCGGCATGGAAGAAACCGTGGATCAGCACCTGCTCGAGGATGATCTCCGCGAAGCGGCGGGCAAGCCGCCGGCGGTCGATTCCGGCAGCGGCGAGGGCGGCGGTGTCGGTGATCTTGAAGCCGCCGATCCAGCGCATCGTCAGGATGCGCCGGGTGGTGTACTCCCAAAAGACCGAGGGGAATATCACGCCCGGCTGCCCGGCGAAGGTGCGGGCGAACAGTTCGATATTCCGCCCTTCGGACGTGAAGTCCAGCTCTTCCCGGATGGTGCGCGCGAACTCCTCCGCGGTCTCGGTGAGGTTATAGGCGCGGGCCCATTCGGTGCGCCGTTCGAGAATCTGAGCAATCCGGAGGGTGATGTCGATGTCGGTCTCGATCTGGCGGACGATCCCCGGCCGCTGCACCTTCACGGCGACCTCAACGCCGTTGCGCAGTCGAGCGCGGTGCACTTGCGCAAGCGAGGCGGCGGCGACGGGGGTCTCGTCAAACTCCAGGAAAATGGCGTCCATCTCGCGCCCAAACTCTTCCCGCACGATCTGGACGACATCTGCGAACGGAAAGGGTGGGACGGTGTCCTGCAGCTTGATCAACTCCCGCAGCAGGTCGGGCGGGACAAAATCCGGCCGGGTCGAGAGGACCTGCCCGAGCTTAATCGCGGTCGGGCCGATCTCTTCGATCACCAGCCGCAGTCGTTCTGGGGCGGAGTAGGGCGGCTGCTTGCGGCGCCCGAAGAGCCGGATCGGCCACGGCTGCAGCCCGGAATAGTCGAGAATGAAGCCAAAGCCATGGCGCGCGAGAATGTTCGCGATCTCGCGAAACCGTTTCGCGCTTCGTGCCGCTGTCCACGGTCGCAGAAAGTAGGAGGTCATCAGGCTCAATCATCTCCCGCAGGCGCCGTGTCCGTTCGACTATAGAGCATTGCCCCGCGCGAGGAGCAGACTGGCGAGTGGTCCTCCCGGCGAAGTGGCAGCCCGCTCCCCCGAAAAGCGGGAGCGCAGGCGCGGTTTGGTCGGCGGGGGGGGCGCCACGCTTACAATTCTGCCATGACGGTCGCTCTCTCCCGTCGGGCGCGCTGGCGGCGGCGCGGCCTCTTGCTCTTGGGCATGCTTCCCTGGCCGGTGCGTCGTCCGACGCCGCTCCGGCGTCTTGCGCTCTTCCGGCCCGACCATCTGGGGGATCTCATCCTCGCTGCGCCGGCGATCGAGCGGCTGCGCCTTGCGTTGCCCGCCGCGGAGGTTCATCTCTGGGTCGGCCCGTGGGCGGAGCCGCTCGCCAAGGGGATCGCCGGCGTCACAGTCCGAACGCTGCCGTTCCCCGGCTTCGAACGTGCCCCGAAGCGCTCCGCGCTCGCGCCGTACCGCCTGCTGGTTGCGGAAGCGGCGCGTCTCCGCGCAGAGCGCTACGATGCGGTCGTTCTCCTTCGCTTCGACCACTGGTGGGGGGCGCTGCTCAGCCGGCTGGCGGGCATCCCGCTTCGTCTCGGCTATGCTCAACCGGATGCTGCGCCCTTCCTCACTCACCGCGTTCGCTACCGGCCTGGTCGGCATGAGACGCTGCAAAACAGCCGCCTCATCGACCATCTGATCCGTCTCGCGGGCGGAACCCCCCCCGCACAGCCTCCCGGCCGCCCGCGGATAGTCTTCCCGGACGAGGCGCCGCCGGACGGATTGCCGGCGCGCTTTGTCGTCCTCCATCCGGGAGCAGGTTCCCCGGTCAAGCGCTGGCGTCCTGACGGCTACGCTGCGGTGGCGCGCTGGCTTGCGGACCGGGGGTTCGCCCTCCTCGTTTCCGGCAGCGAAAGGGAGCGGATACTCGTCGAAGAAACGGTCGCGGCCATGCCGGTGCCGGCGCGGGCGCTCATCGGGCTGCCGCTTCCCGCGCTTGCCGCGACGCTCCGGCGGGCGACGCTCGCTCTCGGGCCAGATTCGGGGATCATGCACCTTGCCTCTGCCGTGGGGACGCCGACGGTGCGCCTCTACGGTCCGGTTGACCATCGCGCCTTCGGTCCGTGGGCCGACCCAGCGAGCGTGGTGGTCGCCTCCTCCTTTCTCTGCGCTCCCTGCAATCGGCTCGACTGGCAAGAGCGCGACCTGCCGGCGCATCCGTGTGTCTTCGACCTCCCGGTCTCTCGCGTGATCGCCGCGGTCGAGCAGGCGCTGCTCGTGGCGGTTCCATGATCCGCCCGCGCCGCTGGCTGCGCCGTCAAGCGATCCGGACCGCCCTCGCCGTCCTAGGCGTGCCGTTCGGCATCCTCGCGCTTCTGCAGCGCCTGATCGATCGTCCCCCCGGCCCCATTCGCCGGCTGCTGGTCATCCGCTTGGACCTGCTGGGGGACGTCGTGCTGTCGCTGCCGGCAGTGCGCGCCTTGCGCGCGGCATACCCGGAGGCCGAAATTGCGATGCTGGTTCGGCCGGCCGCTGCCGACATCGCTCGCCGCTGTCCGGCTGTCGACCGCGTTCTCACTTTCGACCCCGACCGGCTGCGCCCCTCGGGCGCGCCCTTCTCACCATCCTCTTGGACGGCACTCTTCGCCGCGCTTCGGCTCGTCCGCCAGTCGCGGTTCGACCTTGTCGTCGGGCTGTTCGGGGTGTGGGCAAGTCTCTTTGCTGTCGCTTCGGGAGCGCCGCTGCGCGTCGGCTACCGGCGAGAAGGCGTTCCATTCGCCTATACGCTTGCCGTGCCTGGTCGCCGCTACCGCCCGGTTCGCCATGAGCAGGCGTATTGCCTTCGGCTTGCGAGCGTCGCGGGCGGCATGCTCCTCCCCGGACGCGATATCGTCGCCGCGCCCGAGGACCGCGCCGCCGCGGACCGGCTTTTGCGCGCTGCAGGGTGGGATGGCCGGCCGCTTGTGGTGATCAATGCGGGCGCAGCGGCAGGCGATGCGAAGCGCTGGACCGCCAGCGGCTGGCGCGAGTTGATCCAGTGGCTGCAGGGGCGCGGCGCAGCGGTGGCGCTTGTCGGCGCTTCCGCTGACCGCCCGCTCGCGGAGCAGATCGGGGCGGGGCTTTCGCCGATGCCGATGCTGCTCGCGGGCCGAACAACGGTGGCCGAGCTGATCGGCGTGCTCGATCGAGCGGCGCTCGTCGTCAGCGGCGACTCTGGTCCGCTGCATCTCGCCGCTGCGCTCGGCGTGCCGGTCGTTGCGATCCACGGCCCGAGCGACCCCCGCATCAGCGGACCGCGATCGGAGCGCGCCGCGGTGGTCCGGCTGAACCTTCCCTGCAGTCCGTGCTACGATGCTACCTATCCAGCCGAGTGTCCGCTCGGCCATCATCGGTGTATGCGCGACCTCACGAGCATCCGCGTTGTCGGTGCGGTGGAGCCATTCTTGCCACTCCGTTCAGTGCGATGACGCTAACGCCTGAAACGCCGCTCCGCTGCGCTGAGCATCCGGCGGTGGAGACCTATCTGCGCTGTGGACGCTGCGAGACCCCGATCTGTCCGCGCTGCCTAATCTACACGCCAGTCGGGACGCGCTGCCGCGCCTGTGCCCGACTTCGGAAGCTGCCGACGTATGATGTGCGCGCCGGAACCTATCTGGTAGCGAGCCTGACCGGCCTTGCGCTGGCCGGCGGGTTCGGTCTCCTGTGGGCGCTCCTTGTCCTGCTTGGGCTAGGCGCGGGGTTCTTCTCGCTCTGGATTGTGCTCTTCCTTGGCTACGGCATCGGCGAGCTGATCGCCCGCGCGGTCAATCGCAAGCGCGGGCCGGGGCTGATGGCGATCGCGGGGGGCAGTGTCGCCCTCGCGTTCCTCCTCAGTCGGCTGGTTCCGCTCTTCCTGATCGCAGGACCTGCGCTCGTGACGGGCTCGCCGGCAGCGATGCGGCTGCTCTCCCAAGCGCTGCTCGACCCGATTGCTTGGCTGATCGTCGCCATCGGCGCCGTGCTCGCCGCATCTCGTCTCCGATGAGCAGCAGTCTCGCCGCCCTTGTTCCCCGTCTCGCAGGCCGCCGCATCCTGGTGATCGGCGATGTCTGTCTTGATGAATATCTCATCGGCCGGCCCGAGCGGTTATCGCGCGAGGCGCCCGTGCCCGTTCTCGACTTCACGCGCCGCCTCGCCATCCCAGGAGCAGCTGCTAACCCTGCGCGCAACGTTGTCGCCTTAGGCAGCGCTGCCGCCCTTGTCGGCGTGATCGGCGACGATGCTGCCGGGCAGGAGCTGCGCGCGCTCCTGCGCGAGGCAGGGATTGACGTTGCCGGCCTCGTCGTTGACCCCGCGCGGCCGACGACGCTCAAGACCCGTGTCCTGGCGGATGTCGACCTCCGCTTTCCGCAGCAGGTCGTGCGCTTGGACCGGAGCGTCCGTTCCCCGCTGGGCGGTCCAATCCGGCAGCTGGTTACCGAGGCGATCGAGCGCGCTGCTCGCGCCGCCGACGTGATCCTCGTTTCAGACTACCGCGCCGGCGTGCTGGACGACAGGATGATCGAGACCATCCGCCGCGTCGCGGCTCAAACTTGCCGTCCCACGGTGGTCGACTCGCAGGGCGACCTTTGGCGGTTTCGCGAGTTTACGCTCGTCCGCTCGAACACGCCAGATGCTGAAGCGACCCTCCGGCGCCCGCTTCGCGACGAAGCCGATTTGCGCGCCGCAACCGCCGAACTGCGCGAGGGCCTTGGGGCGGAAAGCGTGGTCATTACTCGCGGCGCGGCGGGCATCGTCTTTCGGGATGCGCGCGGCTTTGCCGCCTTGCCGGCCTCGAACCGGAGCGAGGTGTACGATGCGGTAGGGGCGGGCGACACGGTGATCGCCGTCCTCGCCCTCGGCGTGGCGGCGGGACTGCCGCTGCGCGACAGCGTCCAGCTGGCGACTGCCGCTGCCGGGATCGTCGTTCGCCGGTTCGGCAACGCCGTCGTCTCGCCGGAGGAGCTTGCCGACGCGGTCGCGCACGCGCCTTATTCGGCGACGTGAAGACCGATCGCGGCAAGGCCGGCGAGGGCGCAGGCGCGATCTTGCGCCCCGCTGCCGCCGCTCACTCCGATTGCGCCTTCGAGCCGGCCATTGAGCACGATGGGGATCCCGGCATCGCCGGCAAGCGGCGGCTGCCCGCCGGCGACGGTGATGGCATTGAACCAGCGGTCTTGCACGAACGGTTTCAGCCGCGCTCCTTCGATCCCGAACGCCGCTGCGGTCTCCGCCATCGCTTGGGCGATGGTCGCGGTCGCCCAGCCGGCGCCGTCCATCCGGCCGAAGGCGATGAGATGCCCGCCGGCGTCGACGACGGCGATCGCCATCGGCACGCCGATAGCGCGGGCCTTGGCAGCGGCTGCGGCCACAATGTGCTGTGCTTGCTCGAAGGTCAGTCCACGCTCCATCGGTTCCTCACACAAAAACTCCTGCTGCAACGAGTCGTTCCCACTCCTCGTCGGAAAGGGCGAGCAGGGTTCGGATCACCTCTTCCGTGTGCTGGCCGAGCAGAGGTGCCGGCCTCAACTCCGCCGGCGTGCGCGCAAGACGAAAGGCCGGGGGGTCGTATGGCGTTTCTCCCGCCGCGGGATGATCCAGCAGCGTGCCGAAGCCCCAGGCGCGAAGCTGGGGGTCGTCCGCGGCGCTGACGACATCGCGAACCGGGGCAGCGGGAACGCCGGCTTCTTGGAGGGCCGCTGCGGCGGCGTCGGCATCGTGGGAACGACACCACTGCGCAAGCCAGTCGTCGATCGCGAGCCGCGCCTCCCGCCGCACCGCGAGCGGAGCGCGCGCTGGAACAGGCGGGCTGCCGATGAAGGCGGCAAGGCGCGTCCAGTCGTCCTCTTCAAGGCAGGCGATGGCAATCCAGCAGTCTTCGTCCCGGCAGCGATAGACCCCGTGAGGAACGGCAAGGTCGACCCCTCCTCCAAGCAAACGGTTGCCTGCGCGCTCCACGGCTCCGGCGCATTGGACGGCGATGAGCGGTTCGCGAAACAACGTCAGCGTCGCTTCGAGCTGTGAGGCATCAAGAGCGTAGCCTCTGCCTGCGCGCCGCTGTTGGAGGAGCGCCGCGAGGAGGGTCGGCAGGACAGCGAAGGGAGCGATCCAGTCCGTGAACGGCACGCCGGTCGCGACTGGGTCGCGATCGGGCCAGCCGGTCACAGCCGGGTAGCCGGCAGCAGCCTGCAGCACGGTGCCGAAACCGAGCGCATCGCGGTGAGGACCGGTTGCGCCGAGCATGGAAAGACTGAGGACAATCAGGTCAGGGTGGTCTCGGCGCAAGGCGGCGTGATCGAGCCCCCAGCGCGGCATCACGCGGGGAGTAAAGCTGTCGACCACGATATCGCACCGGGCGGCAAGCTGACGCGCAATGGCGCGCCCTTCCGCGGTCGCGAGGTTGAGGGCGATGCTGCGCTTGCTGGCGTTGAGGGGGAAGAAATAGCCGCTGGTCTCGAGGTTCGGCTCGCCGCGAACGTAGGGCGGCGACAGGCGGAGCACGTCTGGCCGCAGCGCCGACTCGACGCGGATCACCTCCGCGCCGTGCGCTGCCAGCTGGAAGGTCAGCAGCGGCCCCGCGCCGACCCACGAGAAATCGAGCACGCGCACGCCCGCCAGCGCGCCCGTGCTCGCGGAGGAGTCCGCTCTCTGCGGCGCAGCAGCGGCGCCCGCCGAGACAATCGTCACCGGCGTGCCGGGAACGAGACATGTCTGACCGCTCGGCGTTGCGGCAGCGGCGAAGAAGCGGCGCGCTTGGAGATGCGGGTCGGCGAGCAAGTCGGCCGGCGTGTTGACGGGGAAGAGGATAATGCGCCGGCGTTGGCCTTCTTCGTACAGCTCGCGCCGTGTCTTGCGCAAGAGAAACGGCGCGATCAGGTCGTCCACTTGGTCGATGGTCGCCTGATCAACTCCTCCCGGGACGACGCTGGCGCGATGCGCCGCTTCCGTCAGAAGCGGGTCCCGCAGGCGCGGGTCATCCATCCCTTCTTCGGTGGCCCAGGCTACGAACGCCGGCCACTCCCGGCCGAGCACGCCTTGCACCGCAACGTAGCCGTCGGCACAGGGAAAGATCAGCCGGCGGCGGGCCGCGCCGAACGGGCGATAGCATCCGGCGCGGCTGGTCCGCTGGCCCTCCAGACGCCACATCGGCCGAGTGGGATGGGTGGCCCAAGCCGCGGCTGCCTGCTGCGAAACATCGACGCGCTGACCGCGTCCGGAGCGGTCGCGCTCGATGAGCGCGATCAGGGCGGCAGTTGCGGCCTGGGCGCCGGCGACGCTTTCGATCGGATGGCCGCCAATCATCACGGGAGGACGGTCTGGGTCGCCGACAAGGGCGAGCAGCCCACTCGCGGCTTGCACAATCAGCTCGCTGCCGCGCCAGTGCGCGCAGGGACCGCTCGGCCCGAACGGCGAGATCCGCACCACGATCACCGGGTCTGGCGCGGGAGGCGGCTCATTGGTGACGATCAGGATATCGAGAGCGGAGAGGTCGAGGTCGGCAAGTGCCCCGCGCACGATCTCCATCCCGCGGGTCAGCTCCCACCAGACGGCACCGACCCCGCCGGTGAGGGGCGGCTGAGCGCGCAGCGGATGGCCTGCCGGCGGTTCGACGACAACGCAAGCCGCTCCGAGGTCGGCGAGCAGCCGCGCCGCCACGAGTGCCGGCCGATCACCCGCCGCAGCGACGCGCAGCCCGGCGAGCAGAGGAGGAAGGGGATCGCCGTCCATCGTCTCATCAGTCTACGCAAAACGGGCGGCGCATCGCGGGAGGAGGAAGGAGCCGAGGAGCATCCGCGCCGCGAGCGGCTATACTGGCGTGACAGTTGGGGAGACGGATGACGATCGAACTGCCGCCCTACCTGCCGCCCCCGCACGTGACGCCTTACCTTGAGCGGATGAAGCCGATTGCCGAGGAGGTAGTGGCTGAGGGTGAGCTGCTGCACGAAGAGGACGGGATCGACCTGCGGCCTCAGTCGCTCGGCTACAACACCGGTCTGGCGCTCGGCTTCAAGCTCCCCTATCGAACGCCGAAGCTTGAGCGCTTTGTGCCGGGAAGCTCCTCCATCTTCGGGCGAGTGCACGCGCAGACCTTCACTGCCCAAGCTGCCGACGGCTACGACATTCCGAACTTGTTCCTCGAATGGGCGGAACTCGACGAGACGCTTTCGGGGGTCATCGACTTGTTTCCGCTCTTCGACCTCGCCCTCGACGAGGAGTACCGGAAACGGGTCTACGATCCGCTCGAACCAGTGTGGGAGCAGTTCCGCCGCTTCGCCGGCGCCGGCTACCACCAAAACATGTTTCGGTTTGTCCGTGCCTTCGCCTCTCCGGTCTATATCGGCTATCACCTGCCGAAGACGCCTCAAAACGTTGAGCGCTGTCTCGCGGTCCACGAGACGTACTTTCGGCATTGGGCGCAGCTGGTTCGCGACGCCCAGCCCCTTGCCGACCCCGAGCGCGCCGCCTCTGCCTGCCGACGCAAACGAGCGATGATCGGCGCGATGCTCAGCCAAGCGACCGATATCAACGACCTGATCCCCCAATTGATCGGGTGGGAACGCGCGCGCATCATGGGGCCGGTCACCGCAAAGGGTGTTCCGCCGGCAGAGCGGGGAACAACCGGCCTAAACCGGTTCGTTGCGCCGGCGCCGGTGGTGGTTCCCGATGAGCGGAGTGAAGCGGCAGAGCGCTTCGCGGCCGCGCTGCAGCTCGGCGTGGAAGAAACGGCTCCTTTCATTCCGCCGGAGTGGAACGAGGTGGTCGCGGTGGTGCTGCCGGAAGGGGGAACGGTGTCGATCCGGTTTCAGAACGGGCGTATGACGGCGCGCTGCGGCAGCGAGGGCGACCCGGATCACGTCTTGCGCCAGTCGCTCGCTGACTTTGCCGATGCCGTGGCGGACCGAATCCCGTTTCCGACGCTGTGGACGCGCCTGTCCGAGCCGGCAAACCGCGACTATGTTCTGAAAGGCAACGGCCTGAAGTTGGTCTATCTTTATCAAGCCGTGCGCCAGGCGTACCGTGACCGGCCGCGCCGGCGACCCGAGATCGCAGCGCTGCTCGGCGTGACGCCTGCAGGCGGATGAGGAAGGCGATGAAGCTCGAAGTAGTCAGCATAGTCACCCGCGACCAAGTTCAGATTTTTGGCGGGTTTTGGGAGCCGCGCGCGCCGGCGCCGGTGTCGCGGGCGGTCGAAGCGTGGCTGCTGCTGCCGGGGGCGAGCGGCGCGTTTTACAGCCAAGTGCAGGGGCCGTTCGCCTCGGCGCTCGCCGATGCGGGCTATCCTGTGCTCACGCTCTCGACGCGCGGCCACGACCTCGCCTGGCTGAACCGGCTGAACGGCAAGGTCTATGGGCTTGCCGCCGAGATCATCGCCGAGGCAGGCGAGGACATCGTCGCCGCCCTCGACGAGCTGGAGCGGCGCGGGTACCGGCGGATTGGGCTGCTCGGCCACAGCATGGGAGCGATCAAGGGCAGCTACTTTCTCGCTCACGGAGGCGACCCGCGCATCTGTCTCTTTGTCCAGACCTCGGGCGGTCGGATAGGCCGCTCGCGGTGGGAGGGGGCGCCCAACCGCGACAAAATTGCGCAAGAACTGGAGCGGGCTGAGCGGCTCGTTGCGGAAGGGCGCGGCGACGAGCTGATGCTGTTTGAAGCGTCGCTCCAAGGCCGCTCCTACTTTACGCCGAACGCCTTTCTTGACCGCCATCGCGATGACCGCTACGACACGCTCGCCCTGGCCGCCGGCTTGACCGTGCCCACAATCTTTCTCGGGGGAAGCAACGAGCCAGAGATGATCCCGCCGGGGCTGCTTGAGCAGTTTCAAGCGGCCGCCACACGAGCGAAGCCGTCCGCGATTGCGACCATCGAGGGCGCCGACCACTTCTATACTGGGAAGGCGAAAGAAGCGATCGACGCCGTCCTTGCCTTTCTGCGGCAGATGGAGTAAGCCGATGCCTGCGCTGAGCCGCGCCGAGATCGAGCGTCTCCTTCCGCACCGCGAGCCATTCCTGTTTCTGGACCGGATTGTCGAGTGTGAATTTGGCGAGCGCGCCGTCGGCGAGATCGATGATGTCGGGCAGTATCATGAGCACGTCCTGCGCGGCCATTTCCCCGCGTTTCCGGTGCTGCCGGGGGCGATCATTGTCGAAGCGCTTGCGGAAGTCGGGGCGGTGGCGGCGCTCGGCCTTCCAGAAAATGCCGGCAAGATCGCAATGCTGACCGGCCTCGATGGCTGGAAGTTCCGCCGTCCTGTCCGGCCCGGCGATAAGCTCCGCCTCGAGACGACGCTCATTCGCTCTCGCGGGCGGTTCGGCAGAGGCAAGGGGGTCGCCACGGTCGACGGCATGCTGGTCGCCGAGGGAGAGCTGAGCTTCGCGATCGTCGACCCGCCGGCAGAACTGGCTCGTTCAGAAGGCAGCGCCGAGCGCGAACTGGCATAATCGCGGCGGCAGCCACGCGCCGTACTGAGACGACAAAGGAATTCTGGCGATGAGCCACGATCTCTGGCGTGAACTGGCCCGCCAGCTCCGGGTGGACAGTATTCGCTGTTCGACTGCGGCTGGCTCGGGCCACCCAACGTCTGCGCTTTCGGCCGCCGATTTGATGGCGGTTCTCCTCAGCAGCTATTTGCGCTATGACTGGCGCCGTCCGGACAGCCTCGATAACGACCAGCTGATCTTCTCGAAGGGGCATGCCTCGCCGCTGCTCTACAGCATGCTTCGCGCTGTCGGAGTGATCTCCGACGAGGAGTTCCTCACCTATCGGCGCCTCGGCAGCCGCCTTCAAGGGCATCCGGCGCCGGTGCTGCCGTGGGTCAAAGTGGCGACCGGCTCGCTGGGCCAAGGGATCGGCGCTGCCGTCGGGATGGCGCTCTCTGCCAAGCGCTTAGAGGGTCGTCCGATCCGCGTCTGGTGTCTTCTCGGCGACAGCGAGATGACCGAAGGGTCGGTGTGGGAGTCGTTCGACCAAGCGTGGGGCGAGCGGTTGACGAACCTGATCGCGATTGTCGATGTCAACCGTCTCGGCCAAACGGGAGAGACTGCCCTTGGGTGGCGAACCGAAGTCTATGCGGAGCGGGCACGCGCCTTCGGCTGGCGCGCTCTCGAGATCGACGGGCATGACTTTGCCCAGATCGATGCCGCCTATCGCGAGGCGACCGACGGCCGCGCTCCGACGCTGATCGTCGCGAAGACCGTCAAAGGGAAGGGGGTGTCGTTTCTCGAGGATAAGAATGGCTGGCACGGTAAAGCGCTGAACGAGGAAGAAGCGCGCCGCGCCTACGCTGAGCTTGGCGGCGAGCGTCCTCCCGTAGTGTTCACCCCCCCGCGGCCGTTGGCGGCCGAGCCGAGAGCGCTGCCCCGCCGCACGCCCCTCGCGATGCCCACCTTCAGCGAGCCGATCTCTACCCGCGAAGCATACGGACGCGCGCTCGCCGCCCTCGGCACAGTCAACGAGCGCGTCGTGGTGCTCGACGCCGAGGTCGGCAATTCGACCTACAGCGAAATTGCCGAGCAGGTCATCCCGGAGCGGTTTGTCCAGACCTACATCCGCGAGCAGGCGATGGTCGCGACCGCTGTCGGCCTGCAGGCGCGGGGGTGGGTGCCGTTCGCGGCGACGTTCGGCGCCTTCGTCACTCGCGCCTACGACTTCATTCGGATGGCGGCGATCTCGCGCGCCAACTTGAAGATCTGCGGCTCCCATGCTGGGGTCTCGATCGGCGAGGACGGCCCCTCCCAGATGGCCTTAGAGGACCTCGCCATGATGCGTGCGGTTGCCGGCAGCGTCGTGCTCTATCCGGCCGACGGAACGCAGTCCGCGCGCCTCGTTGAAGCGGCCGCCGCGCACGAGGGCATCACCTACCTCCGTACCACGCGCGAAAAGACGCCGAAGCTGTATGACGACGGCGCCTTTCCCATCGGCGGCTCGCGGACGCTTCGCTCCTCGCCGGCGGACCGGGTGACCGTCGTGGCGGCGGGGGTGACGGTCTTTGAAGCGCTGAAAGCGCACGAGATGCTTGCCACCGAGGGGATTGCCATTCGCGTTGTCGATGCCTACTCGGTCAAGCCGATCGACATCGACATGCTGACCCGGGCGGCGAAGGAGACGATCGCGATTGTGGTCGTCGAGGATCATCATCCCGAAGGGGGGCTCGGCAGCGCGGTGCTGGATGCCTTCGCCGACGCCGGGATGCGGCCGCCGCCCGTCGTCAAGCTGGCAGTCCGCGAACTTCCGGGCTCCGGAACACCTGCCGAGCTCCGCGCGTTCGCCGGCATCGACGCCGATCACATCGCGCTCACTGTGCGCTCGCTCCTCAGGGGGGATTGAGCGGCAAGCGGAGACGGCCTGCCGCCGCTGGCGCGCCGTCGGGTCGGCGGCGTCACGCCGGCGGCTGGCGAGGGGGGAGAAGGCCGTCGAAGTAGTAGCGATGGAGCGCTGTCCACCGGCTGCTCCGGCGAAGCGCGGCGAGGAGTTCGTCGACCGCGCGGAGCAGGTCCGGCTGGTGGCGCGCCGCCCCGACGACGAGCGGATGCTCTTCGAGCAGGTCGGCCCCGATCGCGGTTGCGGGGTCCTCGAGGGCGAGGCGGACAAGCAGCGGGATCTCGCCCACCATCGCGCCGGCGCTCCCGCCGGCAAGTGCAGCGAGGCATTCGGTTCCGGTGTCGACCAGCACCGTTCGGGCCTCGGGGATGCGCGCGCGAAGGGCCTCTGCCGCTCCCGAACGTGCCACAGCGCAAACCGGCGTTCGGCTGAGTTCTTCTATGGGAACGGCGGCGCGTCCGCGGGGAACCAGATAGCCGATGCCGCTCACAAAGTACGGGCTCGAAACCGCAATCTCGCGGCTGAGATCGCGGGACAGCTGGGCGATGACAAGGTCGGCCGAGCCGTCCTGCAGGGGGGCGAGCGGCTGTGCCGCGGCGACGCGAACGAGTTCAAGTTTGGCGGGGTCCCCAAGCAGGGCGGCTGCGATCTCGCGGGCGAGCGCGACCTCAAAACCGTGCCAGCGGTTGGTTCTCGGCTCGAGGTACGCGAACCGCGGCAGGTCCTGCCGCAGCCCAACCCGCAGCACGCCGCGCTCGCGGATCGCGGAAATCGCCTCTCCCTGCTCGGACACCGGCAGGGAGAGGCGGGGGGCGCAAATGGCACCGCTTGCGAGGGCTGCAATGAGCGCAGCGAACAGCGCACTGCGCCAGCGGCGGGGAGCGGTTCGCACGCCGGAAGTGTAGCTGCTTGCAGGAGCTCCCCTCGGCCGGTAGACTGCGCTTTATCCAGGGGAGCAGTCGCTGAGCGAGGACACCCGTTGCACGCTGACGAGCCCTCTGCTAAGGTAGACGGCATCTTTTGGCACTCCTGTTCTAGCCCATGTCGGAGAGCTGCTGGTCTATGATGCCTATTGCGGTTTCTGTTGGCGCTGAGTTGTATCACCGCCGGCTTGCCGCCGGACTGCCGATCGCCCAGGTCGCGCGTCGCGTTGGCATCTCGCCCTCCTTCTTGGAGACCATCGAACGCAACGGTCATCTTCCGCCGGCGCGGCTGGTCGAAGAGATCCGCGCCGCGATCCTCGAGCTGTCAGGCGGGTATTGGGATCCCTTCAGCGACGAATATCTCCTCCCTGAGCCGCGTTGACGGCGGCGCTGCTCCCACGCTACTCTTGAAAAGCGGTTGGCTGGCAGCACTGTGCTGCCAGTTCCTGTCTCAATTGCCTGAGGAAAGGGGTAGACGGTCGTTGGAGGTTCGACTTCAGGAAGGTGAGGGGTTCGAGCAACTGCTGAAGCGCTTCCGCGCCAGCGTTGCGAAGAACGGCATTCTCACCGATCTCAAGCGTCACCAAGAGTATCGCAGTAAGGGCGAGCGGCTGCGCGCGAAAATGCGCAAGGCGATCCGACGCCGGCTCAAGCAGAACGCTCGCCGCGCCCAGTAGGCGGTTTCGAAACCCTCAGCGCGCTGCGGCTCGGCATTCGCCGGGCCGTTCGCATGTCTGAGCGCGCGCTCATTCGGGCGCGCCGTCAGCCCTGTCCGGCGTACCGCGCTGCACCGGCGAAGGTGGTGTTCGCCTAGCCGTTGGGCTCGCCGTTGGCGCGGATGCGGGTAGTAGAGACCACCCGGTCCCTCTCGCCGAGCCGCATCACGTGAACCCCTTGGGCGTGGCGGCCGAGCAGCGAGATACTGTTGGCGGGCAGGCGGATGACGACGCCCTCAGAGGAGATTACCATCACCTCGTCCTCGTCGCGGACGACACACGTCGCGGCGACTGGCCCCGTCTTCTGAGTGGTGGTGAGCGCGATGACGCCCTGCGTGCCGCGTCCTTTCGCGGGGAAATGGCGCAGGAGGGTCCGCTTCCCGTAGCCGTTGGCAGTAATGAGCAGCAGCGCCGCATCCGGCTCGACGATCTCCGCTCCGACGAGAACGTCAGTCCCCACGAGGCGCATTCCGCGAACGCCTCCGCTGCCGCGGTTGGAGACCCGAACGTCTTCCATCGCGAACCGAACGGCCTTGCCGCCCGCCGAGATCAACATCGCGTCGTCGCTCGAATTTGTCAGCTTGACCCAGCACAGCTCATCGCCGGGTTCGATGGTCATGGCGTTCAGCCCGCTGGAGCGAACCGTCGCGAAGTCCTGGATGCCGACCCGCTTGACCTCGCCGCGCCGCGTGACGAACAGGAGGTTCTCCGCGGCGTTGAAATCGCGGATGGCAATCAGGCTTGTCGCGACCTCATCGGGCGCGATATTCACGAGGTTGATCAAGGGCACGCCCTTCCCGGTGCGCGAGAGCTCGGGGATCTCGTGCGCCTTGATCTGGTAGACCCGTCCCCGATTGGTGAAGAAGAGTACGCTGTCGTGGGTATCGGCGACGGTGATGTGCTGGACCGCGTCGGCTTCGCGCGTGATCATGCCGGTAACGCCGCGGCCGCCTCGTCGCTGAGTGCGGTAGGTATCGGCAGGAAGACGCTTGATGTAGCCGCGCTGGCTCAGGGTGATCACAACCCGCTGCGAGGGGATCAGGTCCTCGACCGTGAAGTCGGCATTCCCGTCGGGCTGCACCACTGTCCGGCGCGGGTCGCCATATTTCTCTTTGATCGCCGCCAAATCTTCTTTGAGGACGCCGTAGATTTTCTTCGGATTGGCGAGCAGCCCCTCGAGGTAGGCGATCTGCTTCTGGGTCTCTTTCAGCTCATTGAGGATCCGCTTTGTCTCGAGAGCAGCGAGGCGGCGGAGCTGCATGTCAAGGATCGCCTGAGCTTGGATCTCGGTCAGGCCGAACTGTTTCATCAGCCGAGTGCGGGCAGCCTCGGCGTTTGGCGACTCACGGATCGTCTTGATGACGGCGTCGAGGTTGTCGAGCGCGATTTTCAGTCCTTCGAGAATATGGGCGCGTTCCCGCGCCTTTTGCAGGTCGAACTCCGAGCGCCGACGAACGATCTCAAAGCGATGGGAGATGTATTGCTGGAGCATCATTTTGAGGGTCAGCACGCGGGGCTGTCCTTCGACCAGCGCCAGCAGATTGATCGAAAAGGCGGTCTGCAGCTGAGTGTGTTTGTAGAGGTTGTTCAGCAGGGCGCGCGGATTGGCGCCGCGGCCGACCTCGATGACGATGCGGATGCCTTGACGATCCGACTCGTCGCGCAATTCGGCGATCCCGTCGATCTTCTTCTCTTTGACGAGATCGGCGATCTTGGCGATCAGCGCCGCTTTATTCACTTGGTAGGGGATCTCGGTGATGACAATTTGCGCCCGGCCGCTGCGGCTCTCCTCGATATGCGCTTTGGCGCGGACAACGATGCGCCCGCGGCCGGTTGCGTAGGCTTGTTTCACCCCTTCCGTTCCCACGAGGATGCCCCGCGTCGGGAAATCCGGCCCCTTCACGAAGCGCATCAGGTCGTCGACGGTTGCGTCCTCATGGTCAATGAGGTAGATCGCGGCATCGCAGACCTCGGCGAGGTTGTGCGGCGGGATATTCGTTGCCATGCCAACGGCAATGCCGGATGACCCATTGACGAGCAGGTTCGGGAAGCGCGCGGGCAGCACGAGCGGTTCGCGCTGCGAGCCGTCGAAGTTGTCGCCGAAATCGACGGTGTTTTTGTCGATATCCGCGAGCAGTTCGCTCGCGATCTCGGAAAGCCGCACCTCGGTGTAGCGCATCGCCGCTGGGGGATCGTCGTCGATGCTGCCAAAATTGCCTTGGCCATCGATCAGCGGGACGCGCATCGAGAAGTCTTGTGCCATCCGCACGAGGGCCTCGTAGACGGCGCTGTCGCCGTGCGGGTGGTATTTCCCGAGCACTTCGCCGACAACCCGCGCGCTCTTGCGATAGGGCGTGTCGTGGCGGATGTTCATCTCGTCCATGGCGTAGATGATCCGCCGCTGGACGGGCTTCAGCCCGTCGCGCACGTCCGGCAACGCTCGCGAGACGATGACGCTCATCGCGTAGTCCAGATAGGACTCGCGCATCTCCGTTTCGATATTGACAAGCCGAACGTTGCCGATCTCCATCAGCCCTATCCTTCGTCCTTCTCTTCAGCGCTCCTCCCGCTCGTGCGAGGGGCTCAAGGGGTGTCGCCGGCTGCGGCTCGCACAAATGCCTCAAACAGCCCGGCGAAACGGGGGTCGACTTCGTCTGCCCGCTCGGGATGGCACTGAACGCCGACAACCCAGCGATGCCGCGGGGACTCGAGCGCCTCGATCAGCCCGTCCGGGCTGACCGCGGCGACAACGAGAGTAGCAGCGCGCTCGGTCTCGCGGACGGCTTGATGATGGCGCGTGTTGACGAGCACGCTTCCGCTCGTCCCCAGTGCCTTGGCGAGGTGGGTTCCGGGCGTGATGTCGATTTCGTGCTGCCCCCCGTCGAACCGGGCGTGCCCTTCGACATGCTGAACGAGCGAGCCGTCGCAGACGACGTTCAGCAGCTGAAATCCGCGGCAGATCGCGAGGATCGGCAGGTCGCGGATCAACGCCGTTTTCGCAAGCGAGAACTCCAGTTCGTCGCGCGCGTCATCCACGCCGGCCGTGTGCGGGTCACGGTCTTGCCCGTAACGAGCAGGATTGATATCGCCGCCGCCGGAGAGAAGAAGGCCGTCAAACGCTTCCAGAGCAACGTCATCGCCCGGCCGAACCGGCGTGGGAATGCCTCCGGCACGCTCGACGGCAGCGAGATAGCGGGCGACGGAGTCCTCAGGAGCGGTGGCGCCGACGGTAACAGCGATGCGTGGCTTCCGCATCCAACCTCTGAGCGCGCCGAACTCCCTCAAAGTATACCTGCGCGCTCGGCGCCAGTTCCAGACGATACACGGCGCTCTCAGGGGAGCGGGAGGTCGGCCGGGAGCGGCGCTCCCGCCTGAATGACCGCGCGATAGTAGCGGCCGCTGTCTTTCAATGTCCGTTCCTGCGTCGCGTAGTCGGTGTAGTAGAGCCCGAACCGTTTGGCGAAGCCTTCAGCCCATTCGAAGTTGTCGAGCAGCGACCAGACGAAGTAGCCCCGCAGGGGAACGCCGTCGGCGATTGCGCGCGCTGCCTCGGCAAGATAGCCGGCGAGATAGCGCACGCGCGCCGGGTCGGCGACGCGGCCCGCGACAGGAGGAGGGTCCGGGAAGGCAGCGCCGTTCTCGGTTACGACAAGATCGAGCGGGCCGTACTCGCGGTGGAGCCGCGTCAGCAGGTCGTAGAAAGCGCGCGGCTGCACTACCCACCCCATTGCGGTCACCTCGGCTCCGGGGGGAGTGATCCGCCGGAGCCGCAGATAGGGGTCGGCAGGGTCGTGGGCGACGATCGCGGGGAAGTAGTGGTTGACGCCGAGAAAGTCGATCGGCGCAGCGATGAGGTCGAGGTCGGACGAGGCGATGCGAGGAACGGCGTGCCGCCACCAAGCGAGCATCTCGCCGGGATAGCCGCGGCCGAGAACGGGGTCGAGAAACCAGCGGTTGAAGGCGGCATCGTAGCGCGCGGCGGCGGCAAGGTCGAGGGGGGCGTCGCTTGCGGGATAGGCGGGCGTGAGAATGTGGGTGATGCCGACCCGCGCCTCTGGCCAGAGCGCGCGGAGAGCGCGCGCCGCCATGCCGTGGCCGAGGAGGAGGGTGTGGGCGGCGCGAAGCGCAAGCGGCGTGCTCCGCTTCCCGGGGGCGTGTTCGCCCCGTTCATAGCCGAGAATGCTGCTGCACCACGGCTCATTCAGGGTGATCCAATGCTTGACCCGGTCGCCCAGCCGGCGCGCCACGATCTCCGCGTAGTCGGCAAAGGCGGCCGCCGTTTCGCGATTCGGCCACCCTCCTTCATCCTCAAGCGCCTGCGGGAGATCCCAATGGTAGAGAGTCACCCACGGGGTGATCCCTGCCTCGAGCAGACCGTCGACAAGCCGATCGTAGAAGGCGATCCCGCGCTCATTGACCGCACCCCGGCCGCTCGGCAGGATGCGCGGCCAGGCGATCGAGAAGCGGTAGGCATTCACGCCGAGCGCCCGCATCAGGGCGATGTCGGTCTGCCAACGGTGGTAGTGGTCGCAGGCGATGTCGGCGGTCTCGTTATTGGCAATGGTGCCGGGCGTGTGGGCAAACCGGTCCCAGATCGACTCGCCCCGGCCATCCTCGGCCACTGCCCCTTCGATCTGGTAGGCAGCGGTCGCCGTGCCCCAGACAAACTCGGAAGGGAACGCACGCATTGGACAATTGTCGGGTCTCTTCCTTTCCGCCGCAACTCTCGCCCGCCTGCCGCGGCATCTTCCTGCTTTCGCGGCCGTGCAATACTTGAACTAGAAGAGGAGCGCGAGCGTGAAAGTGGCAATCACCGGCGCCTCGGGGTTCATCGGCCGAAAGCTGGCAGCAGTCCTCCGCGACGCTGGGCATGTGCCGCTCGCCATCAGCCACAATGTCGAGCGTGCCGCGTCGGCGCTGCCCGGTGCCGAGGTCATCTCGTTCAATCAGGCGATAGCCGACTGGCCGGCGGTTGACGCCGTGGTGAACCTGATGGGTGAGCCTGTGACCGGCCGCTGGACTGCCGAAAAGAAACGCGAAATCCATGACAGCCGCGTCATCGGAACGCGAAAGCTCGTCGAGGCGATTGAGCGGGCGGGGCAGCGGCCGCGCCGGTTCGTCAGCGCATCGGCTGTCGGCTATTACGGCGACCGGGGCGACGAAGAGCTGATCGAGGACTCCCCGCCCGGCCGGTCGTTTCTCGCCGAGGTCTGCCAGCGATGGGAAGCCGAGGCAAAGCAGGTCGGGCCGCTTGGCGTGTCGTGGGCGATTGTCCGGATTGGGCTTGTCCTCGGCGAGGGCGGCGGAGCGCTCGCGCCGCTGACGACCTTGTTCAAACTCGGGCTTGGCGGACCCATCGGCAGCGGCCGCCAGTGGATGCCGTGGGTCAGTCTCGAAGATACGGCCCGGCTGATACACTTCTTGGTCGAGAGCGATCACGAGGGGGTGTTCCTCGCGACGGCCCCGGAGCCGGTTCGTCAAGCGGAATTCGCGAGCGCCCTCGGCAAGGTGCTCGGCCGGCCGGCCGTTCTCCCCGCTCCTGCCTTCGCGATCCGTCTGGTCGTGGGCGAATTTGCCGCTGAACTGCTCGACAGCCGCCGCTGCCTTCCAGCGCGGACGACCGCCGTCGGGTTCCGGTTTGAGTATCCCCGTTTGGTGCCGGCATTGCGGGCCGCCCTCCGTGCGGCGGTGGAGGCGAAGTGACGACCGCGGCGCGTTCGACGTGGGAGCAGGTGCGCGAGGGCGTGCTGACGTGCGAGCAGCAGCTGCGCGTGCCGGTCACTGGCTCGCCTGATCTCGTTGCTATTCTCGATCGGCTCGAACGTGTCCATTTCGCCGAGGTCGAGCGGGCGACCTTCGGGGTGATCCGCTGTCATCGTCGCGGCGCAGAGATAGTCTGTCACGTGGGCGAACGCTGGCCGGTCCTGACGTTCGGCGCGCCCGAGACGGTCGTGAGCGCCACGGCGGCCGAGCGGCGCTGGCCGATCCGGGCGGGGCTGCTCGCTCGGCCGAGCGCGGCGCGGGGCGAGCTGATCCTGCGCGCCGAGCGCGGCCAGGAGGGGCAAGAAGTGCTTCTGACGAACGCTGTAGACGGCTTCCCCTCCCGGTTCCTCGGCGACCCGCTGCCGGGCATGCCGAGACTGCTCTGGCGCCTGCTCAGCGACGTCTATCTTGCCTACCACCGGCTGGTCTCATTTCGCGGACTCGAGCGGGTTGCCTGCGAGCTCCGACGCGAAACGCATCGCTTTGAGCGTGAGAGGTGAGGAGCGAGCGTCCTATTCTGGTTACCGGCGCGACGGGGTTTGTCGGCCGCGCGCTCAGCGCCGCGCTCCTCCGAGAAGGGCGCGCTGTGCGCTGCGCGAGCCGAGCACCGGAACGCGGCCGCCATCTGCTGGCAGAGGTTCCCTGGGTTCGCCTAGACGTGAATGACCCAGCGACGATCGAGCCGGCGCTCGCGGGCTGCTGGGCGGCGTACTACCTCGTCCATAGCATGGGCGACCGGCAGGGGGACTACGCGCGCCGCGAGCGGGAAGCAGCGCAGGCATTTGCCGCGGCGGCGGCCCGGGCAGGCCTTGAGCGGATTATCTATCTCGGCGGAATTCGGCCGCTGGGGCGCCCATCGAAGCATCTGGCGAGCCGGCTGGCGGTGGGCGCGCTCTTGCGTCAGGGGCCGGTGCTGACAATCGAACTGCGGGCGGCGATGATCGTCGGACATGGCAGCGAGTCGTGGCGGATCTGTCGGGATCTCGCCGCAACGCTGCCAGGCATGATCCTGCCGCGGTGGACCCGGTCGCGGAGCGAACCGGTCGCCCTCGACGATGTCCTAGTCGCGCTGCGCCGCGCGCTCGACCTGCCGCTTGCCCGCAGCGCAAGCTACGACTTGCCAGGACCGGAGCCGCTCACGGTTCGGGAGATCCTCCGCACGACCGCGCGCGTCCTCGACCTGCCCGACCCCTTGTTTCTCGACGTGCCGGTGCTCTCCCCACGCCTGTCGGCGTACTGGCTGCGGCTGGTCACGCGGGCCGATTGGCGGGTTGCCCGTGAGTTGGTGCACGGTCTCGAGCACGACCTGCTCGCCCGCGATGACCGCTATTGGTCGCTGATCGGGCATCCCCACCGCCTGCCGTTTGAAGAAGCGGCCCGACGCGCCATTGCGGCAGAAGGGCCGCGGCGCCCTCGACACTTCCTCGACCGCCTGCAGCAGCTTCGCCGGCAGAGCACGGCGCACCGGCAGCGCCGTTGCCGCGACGACCGTCTGTCCGACGAAGGGAGAGCGCTCTCTTCCCTCGCTTCAGAGGTATCCTTATCCCGAGCCCAGCGTGAGACCAAGGAGGAGCCATGAAGGTCGGGATCTCGCTGACCGCGACCGCGAATGGGGTGCACTCGCACGACTCTATCGACTACTGCCGCTGGGCGGCGCGATTTGCCGACGAAGCGGGGTTCGATGTCGTCTGGACGACAGAGCACCACTTCACCGCGATCGCGCACACGGGAGCGCCGAGCGCCGCGCTCGCCTACTACGCCGGGGTAACGGAGCGCGTGCGCCTCGGGTATGCGGTGGCGATCGTTCCGCTCCATCATCCGCTGCGGCTGGCAGAAGAGTTCCTCTGGGTCGACAACCTGTCTGATGGGCGGCTGATCGGCGGGATCAGTCCCGGCTGGGCGGCATATGAGTTCGAGCTGTTCGGCGTTCCGCTTGAGGAGCGGCGCGACCGGCTGGCGGAGGCCTGGGAGATCATCCGGCGCGCCTGTGCCGGCGAGCCGGTGCAGTTTTCCGGAAAGTACTTCCACGTTCCTGAACTCGTGATCTATCCGCCCCCGCGCCAAGCCGGCGGGATCCCGTTCATCCTCTCGACCGGGCATGTCGAGTCGGTCCGCCAAGCAGCGAAATGGCGGGTGAGCCCCGTCTTCGGCGCTCCGCCCGTGCCGGTCATCGTCGACCTGCTCGCTGCCTACGACGCTGCCTGTCGCGAGGAAGGGTATTCCGACGCCGAGATCGCCACGCTCCACGAGTGGGTTGGCGTTCGTCGTTTCGTCACCATCGGCCGGACGGAAGACGAAGCGCGGGAAGAAGCGCTCATCCATTCCGCGCGGCTGCAGAGCAGCCTTGACTTCCTTTCCACGACCCGCGGCTCCGAACGGCAGGGCGACCCGCGCAACCCCCGAACGCTCGCGAACGATGTCTGGGGCACGGTTGAGCGGGTGACAGAGCAGCTGCTCGAGCTTGAGCGGATCGGGATGCGGCATTTCATCTGCAACTTCACGATCGGCAGCCGCGGGCTTGAGGGGACAAAAGAGACAATCCGCCTCTTTGCGCGGGAGATCCTGCCCGTCCTCCAAGCGAGTGAGCGGCGCGCGGCAGCGACAGTGGCGTCCTAGGTCGCCGCTAGGCCTGCAGCTTCATCGAGGATGACGTCGCATTCCTCGAACCGGATCCGGGTGACGAGGTCGGTGATGCCGAGCGCTGCGGCGGCCTGCTTGAACTCTTCGGACGTGGAAAAGGCGATCGCCTGCTCTGCCGTCTCCCAGAACGTGATGTAATGAAAGCGGCGCGGCTCTTCCTTGCTGCGCAGAAGCAGACGCTTCCGCCAGCCCGGCGCGCGATGCATCATCGCGCCTTCCCGCCGTTTCCAGCGTTCCCAGGCGCCTCCATCGTCGCTCTTATCAATCACCTCGACATACACTACGTACATGCCGTTGCCCCTTTCGCGCCCATTGTCCCCGTTCTCTTTGGCGGCGGCAACCCCGCTGCAAGGGCGTGGCACTGGGACGGCCGGCACTTTCGCCATGTTGGGAGCTCGCTCTCCCCTTGGCGCAGGCGTCGAGATGGGAACTCCCCAAGCTTGATATGCGTTGTATAAAGCAGCATGACATGAGGGGGATCAATGAATCTCAATAAGCTGACTGAGAAAGCGCAGGAGGCGCTTCTCGCCGCCCAGCGCCTTGCTGAAGAGCGGCGCAACACCCAACTCGAGCCGGAGCATCTCCTCGCGGCGTTGGTGAACCAGCCAGATGGGGTCGTGCCGGCGGTGCTGCAGAAGCTCGGTGTCAACCCGCGGATCGTCCTCGACCGGCTGACGCCCGCGATCGACGGCCTGGCGCGCGCCGTTGGCCCGACCCAGCTCTATGTCTCGCCCCGCTTCAAGCAGGTGTTTGATGCCGCGCAGCAAGAAGCGGAGCGGCTGAAAGACGACTATGTCTCCACTGAGCATTTCCTGCTGGCGCTGGCCGATGACACCGAGAAAGGGCCGAGCGGCCAGATCCTGCGCGCGCTCGGGGTGACGCGCGACCGGATCTACCAAGCGCTCCAGGAGGTGCGCGGCGGGCAGCGCGTCACGAGCCCGACCCCTGAGGGCACCTATCAGGCGCTCACGCGCTACGGACGCGACCTGACCGAACTGGCGCGGCAGGGCAAGCTCGACCCGGTGATCGGCCGCGACGAAGAGATCCGGCGCGTCATCCAGGTGCTCAGCCGCCGAACGAAGAACAACCCCGTCTTGATCGGCGAGCCGGGCGTCGGCAAGACCGCGATTGTCGAAGGGTTGGCCCAGCGCATCGCGCGCGGCGATGTGCCCGAAGCGCTGAAGGACCGCCGCATCATTGCTCTCGATCTCGGCGCGATGGTCGCCGGCGCGAAATATCGGGGCGAGTTTGAGGAGCGGCTGAAGGCCGTCTTGAAAGAGGTGCAGGAGGCGGAAGGCCGGGTCATCCTCTTCATCGACGAGCTTCACACCGTTGTCGGCGCCGGCGCCGCAGAAGGGGCGATGGACGCCTCGAACATGCTCAAGCCGATGCTGGCGCGCGGCGAGCTGCGCTGTATCGGCGCGACCACGCTCGATGAGTACCGCAAGCATATCGAGAAGGATGCCGCGCTGGAGCGGCGCTTCCAGCCGGTCTATGTCGGCGAGCCGTCGGTCGAGGACACGATCAGCATCTTGCGCGGCCTGCGCGAACGCTACGAGCAGCACCACAAAGTGCGCATCAAAGACTCGGCGCTGGTCGCCGCGGCCATCCTCTCCCATCGGTATATCAGTGACCGCTTCTTGCCGGATAAGGCGATCGACCTTGTCGATGAGGCCGCTTCCAAGCTCCGCATGGAAGCGACGAGCATGCCGGCAGAACTCGATGAGATCCGCCGCCGCATCATGCAGCTTGAGATCGAGCGCGAAGGCTTGAAGCGGGAGAAAGACGCCCCCTCGCGGGAGCGGCTGGAACGGATCGAGCAGGAACTCGCCAACCTGAAAGAAGAGGCGGCCCAGCTCGAAACTCGCTGGCAGAACGAATTGAATCAGGTGAACCGGGTTGGCCAACTGAAGGAGCGGATCGAGGCGGCTCGTTTGGAGATGGAACAGGCAAGCTTGCGCGCCGACTGGGAGCGGGCCGCCCGCCTGCGCTACGAGATCAGCCGGCTGGAGAACGAGTTGGCCGAGGCCGAGCGGGCGCTGCAGGACCGCTCTTCGGCGCTCGTCAAGGAAGAGGTCGACGAGCAGGATATCGCCGAAATTGTCAGCAAATGGACGGGGATTCCGGTCTCAAAGCTGATGCAGGGCGAGATCGAGAAGCTGATCACGATGGAAGACCGCCTTCGCGAGCGCGTTGTCGGCCAAGACGAAGCGATTACTGCTGTCGCGAACGCCGTGCGCGCGGCGCGCGCGGGGCTGCAGGACCCGAACCGGCCGCTCGGCTCGTTCCTCTTCCTCGGCCCGACCGGCGTCGGCAAGACCGAAACGGCCCGCGCCCTCGCGGAATTCCTGTTCGATGACGAGCGCGCGCTCGTCCGCATCGATATGAGCGAATATCAGGAGAAGCACACGGTGTCGCGTCTGATCGGCGCCCCGCCCGGCTACGTCGGCTACGAGGAAGCCGGACAGCTGACGGAGGCGGTCCGCCGCCGGCCCTATAGCGTCGTCCTGTTCGACGAGGTGGAGAAGGCCCATCCCGAGGTGCTGAACGTCCTCCTCCAGCTTCTTGATGACGGCCGGCTGACCGACGCCCAAGGGCGAACGGTCGACTTCAAAAACACCATCATCATTATGACGAGCAACCTCGGCAGCCAGTGGGTGACGGAGCGGCACTTGCTCTGGCCGGAAATTAAGGAGCGGGTGATGGAAGCAGTGCGCGCTCACTTCCGTCCCGAGCTGCTCAACCGGATCGACGAGATCGTCATCTTCCGCCGGCTCGACCTCGACCAGATCAAGCAGATTGTCGACATCCAGCTGCGCGGGCTTCGCGCCCGCTTGGCGGAACGCAAGATCCAGCTCGAGCTGACGCCGGCGGCGAAGGAGGCGCTTGCGCAGGAGGGGTTTGATCCGGTCTATGGCGCGCGGCCGCTCAAGCGCGCGATCCAGAAAGAGATCGTTCAGCCTCTTGCGATGGCGCTCCTCCAGGGCCAGTTCAACGACGGCGACACGGTGGTGGTGGATGTCGAGGGCGGCCGCTTCGTCTTCCGCAAAGCGGTCGCCGTCGAGGCGTGACGGTCAGCGGAGGCTGCTGGGGTCGGGCAGTTTCAGCAGCCCGACCCCTGTCGCATAGTAGCCGTAGGCGCCGCCCGGACGGAGCGAGACCGCGTGCTCCAGCAGGAATTTCTGGATCTGATCTGCAGTCCAGTTCGGAAACCGCGACTTGACTAGCGCGGCAGCGCCTGAGACATGGGGCGCCGCCGCGCTGGTTCCGGCGAAGCCGTACTCTTGGTCCTGGTAGACAAAGACCGAGACATGGCTCGGCGCCGTGATCTCGGGCTTCCAGCGTCCGTCGAGGGTAGGGCCCCACGAGCTGTAGACCGCCAACTGTCCTGTCTTCCAATCGGCAGCGGCGACTGCGACCGCCCCGCGCGCCGAGGCGGTGTCGACGATACTGCGCGAGGCAGAACGGTAGACCGGGGGGATCTCGCCGCGCGCGACTTGGACGCGAAAGAGGGTGGGTGGCCCGCTCTTCTGCTCGACGGCAACCAAGAACGAGTCGGTGCCGATCTTTCGGTCGAGCGCGCCGACGATCACCGGTTGGCCTGAGACCGCCCGCCGCTCGAACGAGGCGTAGATCTTGCCCGCACTGTCGGCGAGGTGCAGCACAAACTCCGCTTGCGGGTTCGCCCAAATAAGCCGCACCAGCGGCAGCACATCGCTGCGCGCCCAGTAGCTGACCGGAATGAACTCGGGCCCGTCCGGCATGATCGGCACCAGCCCAGGGACCCCGGTCGACTGCCCGAGGACCGACTTATTCCCCTCGTTGCCGGCCGAGACGACGACTAGGACGCCGCGCTGCCGCGCTTCGTCGATCTTTCTCGCGGCGGGAGACGTGCCGTCGAACGCGAAGTTCGGGAAGCCGAGCGAGATCGAGATGATGTCGACGCGCTGACTGAGCAGCCAGTCCATCGCGTTCAGAAACTGAGTGAGGTCGTCGGTATTGGCAAAGAGCAGCGTGGCATCGGGGGCCATCTCATAGATGATCTGGGCGACGCCGGTGCCGTGAATATCGGTCTCGCGCTCGAACCCTTTGCCGGTGAAGTCGCGCGCGATGATCTGGCTGGCCGGGGGGAGGTAGCGTCCCTGCAGCTCGCGATACTTCGCGAAGCTGTCGATGATGCCGACCCGGACGTTTTGCCCCCGGATGCCCGCCGCATGCCACTTGTCAGCGCCGGTGACCTTCACCCCTTCGACCGACCCAGAAGACGCCGGCAAAGCCCCCTCGCGCTCCGCGGAGGCGAGCGGAACGACCTCGTCCCGCTCCGGGCGCTGAGGCGCGTCGACGTCGATGATCTCGGGAAAGCTGAGCAGCGCGCGGAGGTAATCGAATTCGCGTTGGGCGCTCAACTGGAGCAGACGGTCGATCGGGAGCTGGACCGTGACCCGGTTGTCGTGCCAACTCTCCACTTCTACTCCCATTGCGCGCAGACGCTGCCCGAACGCCTCCGTATACGGACGGTCGAGGATAAGGACAGCTTCAATGTTGTTGTCATCGAGGAGCCCGAGATTGCGCGCCATCGCCTCGGCGGCGGGGAACCCGCCTTCGGAATAAGCGCGGAACAGCAGCACATAGATCGCTGCCAGTTTCGACCCGTTGGCGGGGTCGAGCAGGCGCGGGTCGACCCGGGCATTGTCGGGGAGCGCTCTCGGTGCGGGAGCGAGGCGCGGCACAGCGGTACTGGTACGCGGCGGAGGGCCTTGCCCGCGTTCTTGGAAGAGCACAGAAGCGGAGATGCCGAGAATGCCGAGAGCGAGCGCGGCCGCCAGCACGAGACTAGGGAGAAACCAGCGCCGGCTAGCGAGCTCGTCGAGGGTCAGCGGTCGAGACGGCATCGGTCCTCCCTTGTCATTCCGCGCATCGGAACCCGAGATCGGGGCTCGCCTCGTTCGGATGCTGCCAGCCGCGCGCCGTTGTCCGGACATCGCGGCTGTAGTTATTGATTCGAAAGCCGCCCCGGGTCACGCGAAAGCGCTCCTTCGGCACCTCAAACCCGAGCGGCGCCGCGCCGGGGTACGGCGCATACCAGTCGGCCACCCACTCGCGCGGGCCGCCGGCGACGTCGAGCACGCCGTAAACGCTTGCGCCCTGGGGGACAGCGCCGGCTGGGCCCCAGGTCTTGCCGAAGGTCGCAATTGGATACGCCGAAAACTTGAAACTGCCGAAGTCAACGCGAGTGGGATCCCAATTGTTCCCCCACGGATACACCCGTCCGTCGTCGCCTCGCGCCGCTTTCTCCCATTCTGCTTCAGTAGGCAAGCGCCGGCCCTGGGCCTTGCAGTAGTTTTCTGCGTCGGCGTAGGTGACCCCGACAACTGGCGATTTCGGATCGGCATCGCGCGACCACGCGCCTTGGACACGGTGAGCGGCAGCCCAGCGGCTGAACATCTCGACGGTCACCTTTGTGCGGTCGATCGAGTAGGCGGGCAGTTCAACGACACGGACGGGCGCTTCATCCGCTTCGCCGCTCTCCGATCCCATGATGAAGGGGCCAGCGGGGATCCGCACGAGGGGCATTCCATCGCGGCCGATGCTGCCCGGCTCGCTCCGTCCGCCGAGCGGGGCCCGCGGCGTCGTCACGACGAGGGCAGCCAATCCCCCGGCAAGGCAGGCGCAGACACAGAGCGCGGCCACAGTTGCGGTTGCGGCGGCGATCGCGCCGCCTGCGCCTCGCCGCGGCGGCGGGGACGCGGGGCGGTCGTGCGGCACGCCGCGCGGCAGCGTCGGCGGCAAGTCGCGGGCGGGCCCAGGTCCAAACCGGACGATCACCTCGACATCGCCAATCTGAATTGTGTCGCCGTCCTGAAGGCGCGTTTCGACCCCCGGCGCGACTGGCGCGCCGTTAATCCGGCTGCCGTTCCGGCTGCCGAGGTCGACATAGACGACGCCCGCCGCAGTCTGGCGGAACTCGCCGTGGCGGGAAGAGATAGTGGGGCGCGCAAGAGAGAGGTCGTTCTCGTCGCTGCGACCGAGACGAAACGGGAAGGCAGTCACCTCAAGCTGGCGGCTGCCGATTGCGGCGCCCCGGATCTCCAGCTGCAGCCGCGGCGCGTCATCCGGCTCCGCGCTCTCGATCACTAGGAGCACGGAGCCGAGCTGGAGGCGATCGCCGGGAGTGAGGCGGCTGGCCACACCGGGCTGAAGCAGCATCCCGTTGAGGCGGGTGCCGTTCCGGCTGCCGCGGTCGACGAAGGCGAGCGCGCCATCGCTCAGCGCGATAATCTCGCCGTGCCGGCTTGAAACTGTCGGATGCAGGACGGGGATGCTGTTTTCGGGCGCGCGCCCGACCGTATAGGGCGGACGATCGAGCGCGATGGTGGTGATCGCGCCGCCGGGGATGGTGATGCGCGCGCGCAGTGCCATCAGCCAGTCAATTATAAGAACTGGCTCATGGCAGGAACGCCCCTCTCAGATGCCGGCAGCGACGCGCTCGCCGCCTGCGCGGGGGGTGTGAGGGGCGTGGAGGCCGACCAGCTGGCCCTCGGGGTCGGCGAAGTAGGCGAAGGTGCCCTCGTCGGTCTGGAAGGGGTCGTGGACGAACCGGACGCCGTGGGCGCGGAGCCGGTCGACCTCGCGGTCCAGATCATCGACCCGCAGGATGAACAGATTATTGGCCGCAAATCGGTCGGCGGCGGCTGGCTGGACCCGACCGCCGCCTTTTGCGTCGAGCAGCACGGTCGGCCCGAGGGAGAGGAGCGCCCCGCCCCCGTGGACGGTGTTGCCCGAGTCAGGAAGGCCGACGACATCCCGGTAGAACCGAATGGCGCGCGCTTCGTCCTGAAACCAGGAGACCACCCAGCCCAAGCCGTACAGGTCGGGCGGAAGCGGGGAGACGCCAGGAAGGAGGGGTGCTCCGCGCTCGAGCCGTCGGAACGCTTCGCGATCTTCGGGGCGGGGGGAGGTGCGGGAGCGCTCTTGGAAGCCCGTCACATTCCCTGAGGGATCGACAATGTAAACGAGCCGGCCGTGGATGAGCTGGCGGTCGTTGAGGATCGGCCGGCCGGCAGCGAGGATGCGGGCGAGCACAGAGGCGAGGTCGAGGCACCGGAACACCGGAATGCATGTCGTTTCGGCGCGGTCGGTGTAGGGCGGCGGGAGCGTGCCGCCGGCGCCAACAGCAAAAATCATTGACTCGCCGGCCCAGAACAGCTGGGTCTCCCCCTCTGTCCGCAGGAGGGGCAGCCCGACGACCTCCCGATAGAATGCCGCGGTCTGCTCGAGCGCAGGGGTACGCCGGACGAACCAGCCGATCATCGCCGCCTCCGGAGCGATGTCGACCCCACGCCGGCCGGCCAGCCGTAGAGAGCAGCGGCGTTCTCGCCGAGGATGAGGCGGCGATCGGTGGCGGAGAGGAAATCGAGTGCCAGCCGAATGAGGTCTAGCTGCTCGGCGTAGGTCGCCCGTCGGCGCGCCAGCTGCTGGGTGTGGTCGGTCCCCCAGAGCATGCGGGAGGGACCGTAGGCTGCGTAGACAGCGCGCAGGAGCTCGTGCGTCTCGACAAACGGATACCCTGTCAGCGAGCGCGAGGCGATCGCAGTCAGTTTCACCCAGAGATTGGGGAAGCGCGCCAGCCCCAGCATGCGCTCGCGCTCGGGGAAAGCGGGCCCGTCGTCGATGAACGGCATGCCGAGATGATCGAGCACGAAGCGGACACCGGGATGGCGCGCAACAATCTGCTCGGCGATGGCGACGGCTCGCGGCGCGAAGAGCGAGACGACGATGCCTTGGGCGGCGCAGACGGCGAGGAAGGGATCGAGCGCAGCGATGCTTCCCCATCGCTGCCGCTCCGCCTCGACCAGCCGGAGGCGCACGCCCACCATCCCCGGTTGGTCGAGCCACCTCGTCATCACCTCTTGGATATCCGGGCGCACGGGGTCGACGACGCCGACGACGGCGAACCGATCCGGCCAGCGCGCAGCGCATTCGAGGGCGTAGGCGTTGTTTTCGCCCAGCAGGCTCGGAGGCACGATCAGGGCGCGGTCCACCCCGGCGCTGTCCATCAGCGTGAGGGCATCTTCGGCACGAAACGGCTCGGGCAGCCCCGGCCTGATGCCGGGGACCCACGGCCGGTCTGGACGGTCCGCCTCCCACAGGTGGATCTGCGTGTCGATAATCACGAGGCCGCGCTCCTTCCCTCCCAGCGGGCAGCGGTTTGGGCGCGCTCTCTGACGGCCGCTCTTGCGCTCGCACCGCTGCCGAGCAGCGGCGTGTCACGTCGCCTGAGCGACAGGGTTGGCGGCTGGAACCGGGGCCGGCTCCAAGGCGGCAGCGATCGCTTCCGCCGCTTCATCCACAAATACGAAGGTCATGGCGTTGCGCACATCGGGGGGAATGTCGTCGGTGTCGCGTTCATTCCGCTTCGGCAGGATCACCGTGCGGATGCCGAGCCGATGCGCCGCTAGGACCTTCTCTTTGATCCCGCCGACGGGCAACACCTTGCCGCGAAGGGTGATCTCGCCTGTCATCGCCACGTCCGCTCGCACGGGGCGGCCGAGCAGAAGCGATGCCAGGGCGACGGTCATAGTGATGCCCGCTGAAGGGCCGTCCTTGGGGATCGCGCCCGCTGGAACGTGGATGTGGAAAGTCTTGCCCTCGAAAAGCGACGGGTCGATGCCAAACCGACGGGCATCGGAGCGGAGGTAGGAGAGGGCGGCTTGAGCGCTCTCCCGCATCACATCGCCGAGCATCCCGGTGAGGATCAGCTGGTCGTGATGCCCGCTCGGCATCATTGTTGCCTCGACAAAGAGCACGTCGCCTCCGACAGGGGTCCAAGCGAGCCCCGTCGCGACGCCGGGCCGGTCGGTGCGCTCGGCCGTCTCTTCGTAGTAGCGCGGGCGGTCGAGATAGCGCGGCACATCGTCCGCTGTCACCACCACCGGCTCCTGCTTTCCTTCTGCGATTGCGCGAGCGACCTTGCGGGCGATGGCGCCGATCTCGCGGTTGAGGCCGCGCACGCCCGCTTCGCGCGTGTATTCTCGAATGATGCGCCGCACCGCGCCGGGCTCGATCCGCAGTTCGTCTTCGCGCAGGCCGTGGCTCCGCAGCTGCTTGGGAAGGAGATGCTCGAGCGCAATATGGAGCTTCTCCTCCTCGGTGTAGCCGGCAAGGGTGATGATCTCCATCCGGTCGCGAAGTGCCGGCGGGATCGTCTCTAAGGTGTTGCCGGTGGCGATGAACATCACCTGCGAGAGGTCGAACGGGACGCCGAGGTAGGTATCGACGAAGGCGTGATTTTGCGCCGGGTCAAGCACTTCGAGCAGCGCCGCAGCGGGGTCTCCGCGCCAGTCGGCGCCGACCTTGTCGATTTCGTCGAGCACAAACACTGGGTCTTTCACCTCGGCGCGCCGAATGCCTTGGATAATCCGGCCGGGCATTGCGCCGATGTAGGTGCGGCGATGGCCGCGGATCTCTGCCTCATCGCGGACGCCGCCCAGCGAGATCTGCACCAGCTTGCGGTTGAGCGCATGGGCGATCGAGCGCGCTAATGAGGTCTTCCCGACCCCGGGCGGGCCGACAAAACAGAGCACGGGGTCGCCCATGATCCGTTCGTCGCGATCCTCTTCTTCTGCCGGCGGCGCGACGTGGCGCTCTTGGCGCAGTTTGCGGACGGCGAGATACTCCAAGATACGCGATTTGATCTGCTCGAGGTCGTAGTGTTCCTCGTCGAGGATCTTGCGGGCAAGATCGATGTCAATGGCGCGGCCGCTCGTTTTCGCCCACGGCAGCGCGACCAGCCATTCGAGGTAAGTGCGGGTCATGGCGTGCTCGGGCGAGGCAGTGGGGATGTTCTGAAGGCGGTTCAGTTCTCGCTCCGCCTCGCGCCGCACCTCCTCGGGCATTCCGGCTTCCTCGATCTGCTTTCGGAGGGCAGCGACCTCGCTCCCCTCCTCGGTCTCGCCAAGCTCTTGCTGGATCGCGCGCAGCTGCTCGCGGAGGAAGTATTCGCGCTGCGTGCGATCCATCCGGGATTGGGTGGCGGCGGCGATTTGGCGGCCGATCTCGCGGACTTGCAGTTCGCGCTGGAGAAGCTCGTTCAGACGCCGCAGCTTCGCTTCGACGGGGTCGAGCTCGAGGATCGCTTGGCGGTCGGGGAACCCTAGCGGGATCGTAGAAGCGACGAAATAGGCAACTTGGCGCGGGTCGGAAAGCCCCTCGATCGCCGCCAGCAGTTCGGCAGGCGCATTGGGGACGGTCGCCATGATTTGGCGGAAGAGGTCGACAACGAGACGGCGGAGCGCTTCTGCTTCGATCGAGGGAGGCGCTTGATCCGGGGCCGGCTCGAAGCGAGCGATGAAGAACGGTTCCCGCGCCACTTCGGCGAGGATCCGGGCGCGCTCCAGTCCTTGGACGAGCAGCCGGATGGTGCCGTCCGGCGCGCGCATCAATTGGTGGATGACCGCCACCGCCCCGATCGAGGGCAGGTCGGCGAGCGACTTCGGATCGTCGGCGTCCGGCGGAAAGCCGACGACGAGCATGAGGCGCGACCCCTGCATCACCGAGTCGATCAGCTTGAGGGAGCGCTCTTGGCCGACGACAAGCGGGGTGACGGCAAGGGGATAGACCACCGCGCCGCGGAGCGGGAGGAGGGGCAAGGTATCAGGAAGGGGAGGAGTTCCGCTGGGTTCGGCATTCATCGCGCTGTCACCTTCGGCAGTCGCATTGTCAGCAGCCCGCGCTCGAGCTGGCCTTCGACCTTCTCCGTATCGACTGGCGCAGGAAGCGGCATCTCCAGCCGGAACGGGCCTTGCCGGATTTCGGCGACGTGATACGAGCCTATGACCGGCAGCCGCCGCTGTCCTTCGATGATCACGGCATCTTCGTAAAGCAGGATCTCAACTTGGTCGCTCTCCACCCCGGCAAGCTCAACCGTCAGGACGAACGCTTGGTCGTTTTCGACGAGATCGGCCGGGGGGCGCCAGCGCGGCTGGGCGAGCACGACGGGGATGGTGCGCCACGGGTCGCCGATCGGACGGGGCTCGCCGATGGCAAGCACGACGGCGTAGCGGTACGAGAGGCGACGATAGCGCATGGGCCGGTCTCCGTTCGGAAAGGTGCTTAACCTTATCGCACTTGGCGGCGAGACAACATTCGTCGGCGCGCTCTCCGATGTGGCTGAAATTAGAACATGGGTTCGCTATCCTCTCTTCAGAACACTAGTTCGGCGCATGTGTTCGGAAAGGAGAGCGAGATGTTCCGGTTGAAAGGGTGCGGACGCTGCGGGGGCGATCTCTGGTTCGGGCACGATTTTGATGGGGCTGGCTGGCGCTGTCTGCAGTGCGGCCGGGAGGCCCGTCCCGGGCCGGTCGCGCCGGCTCCGCGTCCGTGGTCGGCGCGGCTGTTCGGAGGGCGGCGGGGCTGTCTTCGCCGCGCCGCTCGATGAGCGCCGCTGTCTTGCCGCGTCGCGGGCTGGTGCTGCGGTGGGCCCGCCTCCTCTCCTGCTGCGGCGGTGCGCTCCGGGAGATCCCAGCCGCAGCGCGCGCCGTTATCCGTGCGGCCGGCGCCGGGGCTCCGGACTACGTGTTTCCCACGCCGGGAGGCGGCTTGTTCCCGCTGCCTCTCTTCTGGGCAGGCGGTGAGCGCCGCTAGATTGAGGCGGCGACTGTCGGCGTGACGCCATTGTACTCCCGGTAGAAGCGAGCGAATGCGGCACAGGGGAGCGGGGGCGAGAAATAGTACCCTTGGGCGTAGCGGACGCCGCGCGCCCGCAGATAGGCGACCTGGTGCCGCTGCTCGACCCCTTCGGCGATCAGTTCGAGGTGGAGCTTATGGGCGAGGTCGACGATGGAGTCGAGGATCGGCCGGCTGACCGCGTCGGTGCCGATGGTGTCGACAAACACTTTGTCGATCTTGAGATAGTCGACTGAAAACCGCTGCAGCGCCGCCAGCCCGCTGTGGCCCGTGCCGAAGTCGTCAACGGCGATCGAACAGCCGAGTTCATGGATCTGGCGCATCACTTGAAGGGCGGTCTCTTGAAAGTTGTCGATAATCTGACGCTCCGTGATCTCGAGCATGATCAGCTGGGGGCTGAGCGCTCCGTCCCTGAAGAGCGCTTTGAGGTCCTCGACTAGCTGGGTGTCGCGCAGATGCTCGGCGACAAGATTGATGCCGACATGGATATCGCGGTGCTCGGGAAAGGCGAGGAGGATGTCGGCGCGGACGCGGTCGAGCAGCCAGCGGGTGATCGGGATGATAACGCCCGTCTGCTCGGCGAGCGGGATGAACACGTCAGGCCGGAGCAGCCCGCGCTTCGGGTGGCGCCAGCGGAGCAGCGCTTCTGCGCCGACGCAGCGGCCGGCCTGAATGTCCACGATCGGCTGATAGTGGACCTCAAACTCGCGCCGCTTGAGGGCGAGGGCGAGGTCTTCATCGAGGGGACGGCGACGGCGGAGAAGGAGGATCGCGACCCAGCAGCCGAGCCCGCCGATGCCAAGGCCGATGCCGATGAGCCACGGGACAAATTGGAGGAACCGCGACCAGACATCGGTATCGTCTGTGGCCGCCTCGATTTCGATCGGGTACTGCGCTGACCGCGCTCGGGCGACAAAGCGGGAGCTCTGCCATTCAGCGGGGGCGATCCGGCCGAGGATCGGCCCGTCAACGAGCGCCACTTGCAGCGTGCCGCGCCGCCCCACGAGGTTCCCTTCGATCCGCTCGAGGAACTCTTCTGCTTCGATGCGGCCGACAAGCCCGCCGTTCTGGAGGCGAACGTGGACGATCAGGCTGCTCTCGCCGCTGGTTGAGGAGGTGAGCCAGCCGATATACACTCCCTCCAGAGGAGCGGGCCCGGCGGGCGCGCGGGTCACGAGGGCTGTCGGGCCAGTGTTGCTGCAATAGACGAGGGAGTCGCTCGAGAGAAGCCCGATGCCGCCGAGCCGCGTCGACCGCGCTGTCGCTTCTGCTAGCCGAGCGATCACCTCAGGAGTGCACGGCTGGCCGACGAGAACAGCATGGTCGCGGAGTTCGGCCGCCGACCGTTCGATCAGCCGGTCGCTCTCGACGAGGGCGTTCGCGACGGCGCGCGCGAGGTCGCGATGAACCTGGTCGATGAGAAACCAGGCGACAAGGAGCAGGACGAGTACGGACGGTACTGTCGCTAAGAGGATGAGACCGAGGACCGCGAGCCCACGCTTCACTACCTCTATCCTCGACATGGCGCAAGCGCTTCTATAGGGTACGAGGTTGACGGGAGCGGTACAATGCCACCGAAGGCGGATCTGAGGTGCGACTCCCACAGCAACCCGCAACCATGGTCTTCATCCTGAGCCTGGTGCCGCCCGCCTCGAGGGTTAACTGATGAATGCCGGTCGCCCGAAGAAGGAACAAGGACTGTTTGATCCGGGCAGCCGAGAGCCGCGCTTCATTCTGTACATTTTTCTCCTCTTGGCCGCGATCGTCTTTCTCCCCGGGGTGAATGAGAACCGGCCTCTCGTGCTCGCGGCCCTCCTGATCGGCGGTCCGGCGATCGCGTACCTTTCCCTTCGAACGTGGCGTTCGCGAGAGTCGCTCGCGGGAACGCCTCGACTGATCGTTGAGACGGGCGTTGTGTTCGGCGTGCTGCTGTTCTTCCTCGCGCTCCTCGACCTGCTCGGGATACGCCGTTTTGGCGGGTGAGGGCAGCCGATGGAGAGAAAGATGTCGATCCTGCAACTGCGTGAACGGCCAACGTTGCGCCGTCCGATCCTGATCGCGGGATTTGGCGGCTGGGGTGATGCCGGAAGCGGCGCAACGAGCGCAATTGCGTACTTGCTTGAAGATGTCGAGCCGGAGCCATTCGCGTGGCTGGACCCGGAGGCGTGCTTCGACTTTACGGTGCAGCGGCCGATCACGACGCGCACCCCGAACGGCCGCTGGACGCTCACCTACCCGCGCGTTCAGTTCTATGGGCTGTACCGCCCGAACCACGAGCGCGATCTCGTGCTCCTGACTGGGCCGGAACCGCACATGAACTGGCTGACCCTCACGCGGGTGATCGCCGAATTTACGCGCGACCTGGGGGTGGAAGTGGCGATGACGATGGGCGTCTTTCTCGGGTCGGTCTCGCATCGCACGGTCTCGCTCGTTCGGCGCACGCTCGACCCGGAACTGGAGCGCCGGCTGGGCCAGGTGGGCGCGGTCGATACGGGGTATCAGGGACCGACAGGCTTTGTCACCGCCCTGGTTCATGCCTGGACCGAAATCGGGCTGCCCGCCGCCAGTGTCTGGGCGGCGGCTCCGGTCTACCTGCGCGCGGTCAATCCTGCGGTGGCGGCCGCCCTCTTGGGCGCGATCGAAGCGGTGACGGGAGTGCCGCTCGACCTGGGCCCCTTACGCGATCGCGCCGAGGCCTTTATTCGCGAGGTCGACGCCATGCTGGCCTCAAATCCTGAGCTCGCCAATCAGCTCCGCCAGATGATCGATCTCGGCCCGGAGCCGGCGGGGCCGGAGCCGCCTCCGCCCGGTGAGCTGCCGTCCGGGCAGTCGTTGGTGGAGGAGCTTGAGCGGTTTCTCCGCGAGCGGCGGCGGGATGGCGACAGCGAATAGGGCGGCGACTGTCTTGCTCGCCCTAAGAGACGGGGCGTAGAATTTTCACAAAAGGCGGACACGTCCACCCGAACCGCGGAGGCCCCGAATGGAAAAGGGGAGCTGGGCTGTTAAGACCGGCCTTGCCCAGATGCTCAAAGGGGGCGTGATCATGGATGTGGTCACGCCAGAGCAGGCGAAGATCGCTGAAGAGGCGGGCGCCTGCGCTGTGATGGCGCTGGAGCGCGTACCGGCTGACATTCGGGCGGCCGGCGGCGTTGCCCGGATGGCTGACCCGGCGCTCATCCTGCAGATCATGGACGCGGTCTCAATCCCGGTCATGGCGAAATGCCGGATTGGGCACTTCGTCGAGGCCCAGATCCTCGAAGCGATCGGCATCGACTACATCGACGAGTCCGAGGTGCTGACGCCCGCCGACGAGCAGTTTCACGTCAATAAGCACAACTTCAAAGTGCCGTTCGTGTGCGGGGCGCGCGATCTCGGTGAGGCGCTGCGGCGGATCGGCGAAGGTGCGGCGATGATCCGCACCAAGGGAGAGGCAGGAACTGGCAACGTCGTCGAAGCAGTCCGGCATATGCGCCAAATCATGGCGGATATCCGCCGCATCCAGAGCATGAGCGAGGACGAACTGTTTGCCGAAGCGAAGCGATTGGGCGCCTCCTATGAACTGCTGCTCCAAGTGCGCCAGCAAGGACGGCTGCCGGTGGTGAACTTTGCGGCGGGGGGGATCGCCACGCCGGCAGACGCCGCTCTGATGATGCAACTGGGCGCTGACGGGGTCTTTGTGGGGTCGGGGATCTTCAAGTCGAGCGACCCGGCGCGACGGGCGAAGGCGATCGTTCAGGCAACGACCCATTACAACAATCCTGAGATCCTCGCGGAGGTCTCGCGCAATCTTGGCGATGCCATGCCCGGGGTCGAGATCTCTCGGCTGGCGCCGGAGCAGCTGATGGCCGGTCGGGGTTGGTAACGAAGGTCGGAGTGCTCGCCCTGCAGGGCGACTTCGCGGAACATGAGGCGGCGCTGCGCCGGATCGGCGTCGTCGCCCAGCAAGTTCGCCTGCCTGCCGATTTGGCGGGGCTCGACGGCCTGATCATCCCGGGCGGCGAAAGCACCACCATCGGGACGCTCATGGTGCGCTTTGGGCTCTTTGATCCCCTCGTCGAGCGCGCGCGGTCGGGCTTCCCGATTTGGGGAACGTGCGCGGGAATGATCGTGCTGGCGAAACGGATTGAGGGCAGCATGCAGCCGACCCTCGGCGTGATGGACATTACCGTTCGGCGCAATGCCTTTGGTCGCCAGATCGACTCGTTCGAGACCGACCTCGAGATCGCTGGGCTTGAGCAGCCGTACCACGCGGTGTTTATTCGGGCGCCGCTCATCACCGAAGTTGGGCCAGCCGCGAAGGCGATTGCCACCCTTCCCGACGGCAGGGTTGTCGCCGCCGAGCAAGGGAACTTGCTCGCCACGGCATTCCATCCCGAGTTGACGGCGGACGATCGGATGCACCAGCTCTTCGTTCAGCGGATACGCGAGGGCGCTGGAGCGCGATGATCCGCTCGATCCGGCCGACCGATCTCCCGCGTCTTGCCGCACTCAATCGGCGCGGGCTTGTCAACGAAGCGTACACGCGCCGCGACCTTACCCGGTCCCGCCAGACCCTCTCGCTCGGCCTGATCTTGGAGCACTGGCTTGCGCTTGAGGAGAACCGGCAGACGTGGATCAACGTCGAACGGCGAAAGATTGACGGGCTGATCTCGGCGCGCCACGAAGGGTTCGCCTGGGAGATCGACCGGCTGGTTGTCGAGCCTGATGCCGATCCGCGCGTCGTGCAGCGCCTGCTCAGCTACCTTGCAGCGGTGGGAGGCGAGGTCGGGGTCCAGAAGCTGTATCTCCGGCTGCAGGCCTCGAGCGACCTTGTGGACCTGGCGCGCAATGCGGGGTTCCTCCTGTTCAGCGGGGAGACCCTCTACGCCCGGTCGATACCGTACGAGGCACCGCGCCTGCCGTGGCCGGCTGGGCTGCGGCCAAAGCTGAGCAGTGATGCGCAGGCTTTGTTTCAGTTGTACTGCGCTTCTGTGCCGCTTCAAGTGCGGCAAGCGGAAGCAATGACCTTGAGTGAGTGGCAGCAGCTTCGTGCGCGCGGCCGGCCGACCCTCGGTCGGCGCGAGCTGGTCTATGAGCGCAGCGGGGAGCTGGTCGGCTGGCTCCAGACAGAGGTGCGCGGCCGCGCGCTCTCCCTCGAGCTGCTCGCGCACCCCGATCATGCCGACGTCGTCGACCTGCTGCTCGACGTCGGCCTTGTTCAGCATGGCGGCCGAGCGCCGGTCTACTGCCTCGTGGCCGACCACGAGGAGCGGCTCGCGCGCGCGCTCGCCAAACGTGGGTTTCAGCCGGAGGCATCGTTTTGCGCCCTCGTGAAGCAGTTGAGCGTTCGCGTCAAGCAACCACGTTTAGTGCCAGTTCCGGGGTAGTCCCGCTGGCAGGTCCTCCTCGTCGCGCGCGACAACAGGTCGTCACAGACGACCTTGACGCCCTGCTCGATACCCTGCCCGCCTCGATCGCGGACCCGGTTCGGCGGCGTGATGATCGAAGCGAGTTGCTGGAGATCATCCTCGACCTCGGACGGCTTCCCGAAGCGCGCTTCGCCGACCGAGACATCATTCTTCGGGAAACGCCCGTGACGGCGGAAGATATCGACTACGTCGTGCGGCATATCGGCGAGTTTGGGGAGGACAACCGCGCCGGGATCGAGCGCACGCTCCATCGGATCTCCGCAATCCGCAATCGCAAGGGGGCGATCATCGGGCTCACCCTCCGGATCGGGCGCGCCGTGTTCGGAACGATCGACATCATCCGCGATATCGTCGAGTCAGGGCGCAATATCCTGCTGCTCGGACGGCCAGGGGTCGGCAAAACGACAATGCTGCGCGAGATCGCGCGCGTCCTTTCGGAAGAGTTCAACAAGCGGGTGATTGTCGTCGACACCTCTAACGAGATCGCGGGTGATGGGGATATCCCGCATCCGGCTATCGGTCGTGCCCGCCGGATGCAGGTGCCCTCGCCGAGCCGACAGCATGCCGTGATGATCGAGGCGGTCGAGAATCACATGCCGGAAGTGATCATCATCGACGAGATCGGCACCGAACTCGAAGCCGAGGCGGCGCGCACAATCGCGGAGCGCGGCGTTCAGCTAGTCGGCACGGCGCATGGCAACACCCTCGAAAACCTCATGCTGAATCCGACCCTCTCCGACCTCGTGGGAGGCATTCAGACCGTCACGTTGTCGGATGAAGAGGCCCGCCGGCGCGGCACCCAAAAATCGGTTCTCGAGCGGAAAGCCCCGCCGACGTTCGATGTACTCGTGGAAATCCGCGGCTATCAGCATGTCTCGATCCACATGGATGTCGCGGAGACGGTTGACGAGATTTTGCGCACTGGCGTTGCGCGTGCCGAAGTGCGCGAAATCGATGAGCAGGGCGAACTGCGGCGGCGGCTTGAGCCACGCCAGACCGGGCGGACGGATGTGAGCGCGGTTCCGCTCACGGGCCGGGCGCTTGACCGCGGTACCATGCGGTTTGAGCGGAGCGGCGACCGCGGCGAGCGGCTCGACGCGGCCGTGGAGCCTCCGCCGCGCGCTTTTTCCATCTTGCGGCCGCGCCGCATCTATCCCTTCGGGATCAGCCGGTCGCGGCTCGAGCGGGCGATCCGCGAGATGCAGGTGCCTGCCTCGATTGTCGATACTATCGACCACGCCGATGTGGTGATGACGCTCAAGAGCTACTATCGCCAGCGCAACCCCGGCTTGCGCGAGGCTGAAGTGCGCGGCATCCCGGTGTTTGTCCTCAAGCAGAACACGGTGCTGCAGATGGAGCAGAGCCTCGGCCATATGTTTGATATCGGGGCGACGGAGGGCGACCCAGTGGCGGCGGCGCTGCGGGAGGCGGAAGACGCTATCGACGAGGTGCTGCGAACCGACCGTCCTGTGGAGTTGAGCCCGCAGAACGCGTTTATTCGCCGGCTTCAGCATGAGCTTGCCGAGCGCTACCAGATTCAGTCGGAGAGCACCGGGCGCGAGCCGAACCGACGCGTCCGCTTGTTCCGCCAAGCGTCCGGCACGTGACCGACTGGAGCGCACTCGCCGCTGGGGTACGGCAGGGGCGTGTTTCCGCTGAGCGGGTCTCGGCATGGCTCTGTGCCCAGCCGATGCTCTGGTTCGTTGTTGAGGGCGAGTTTGATGCGGACGGCCAGCCGCACAATGTGCGCCCGGTCGTCGTCCATCATCCAAGCGGGGCGACAGTCAGCGTCCTTTTCACCGAGGAGGCTCGGGCCCGCCGCTACCGCGAGCGTCTCCACGCGCCGTCCGAGCCGCTTGCGGTAGTTGCCGCGTCGCCGGCCGATGGGTTTGCGGCGCTGTTGGCACTGCCCATCGACGGGATCACGATTAATCCTGGGGATCCTGACCACCTCAACGCCGGTCGGCGCCAGCTTGAGCTGCTCGCCGCTCTCGCCCGGTCTGATTGAGCGGGCAGTCGCGGCTGTCGAGGCGGGAGGCGGCTGCCCTGTGACGAGTGCAGAGGGCGCTCAGCGCGGTGTTCCCTCGCTCGGCCACCAGCGGTAGAAATGGTGCACGGGGCCGTGGCCGTGACCAAGAGGAAACGCAGCGCGCAGCGCTTCGGTGACATAGGTTTTTGCCTCGCGCACTGCTTCGAGGGGAGAGCGGCCGCGCGCTAAACCGGCGGCGATCGCGGAAGCGAGGGTGCAGCCCGTGCCGTGCGTGTTGCGGGTCGCGATACGCTCCGCGCTCAGTTCGACAAACTCGCCGTCGTAGTAGAGATCGACTGCTGGTCCCGTCCCGTGCCCGCCCTTAATCAGCACGGCGCGCGCGCCGAGCGCGGCGATCGCCTTCGCCGCCTCGCGCCGTGCTTCCTCGGTCTCCAGCGGGTACCCGACGAGTACCTCGGCCTCCGGCAGGTTTGGCGTCACGACTGTCGCCAGCGGGATCAGCCGCTCCCGAAGAGCGGCGACCGCGTCCTCGCGCAGCAGCCGGTCGCCGCTGGTGGCAACCATCACCGGGTCGACGACCAGCGGCCTTAGCCCATGCTCGACGACCTTGCTGGCGACCAGTTCGACGATCGCCGCGCTTGAGAGCATACCGGTTTTGGTTGCGTCGAACCCGATATCCGTAGCGACAGCATCGATCTGGGCCGCGATCAGGTCAAGCGGCAGCTCGAGAACGCCGCTCACGCCGAGCGTGTTCTGCGCCGTCACGGCGGTCACGACCGAAGCGCCGTACACGCCGAGGGCGGAGAACGTCTTGAGGTCGGCTTGAAGGCCGGCGCCGCCGCCACTGTCGGAACCTGCGATCGTGAGCGCCCGCGGGACGGTCATCGATGCAGCTTTCGGCCGACGTCGCCGTAGACGAGGCCGAGCACCACGCCATACGCCAAGTGGCGAAACACCTGCTGGATCACGGGGATCGGCGTCAGGTAACGAGGGAGGTCGCCGCGGCGAATGGCAGGATGAACGCGGTCAAGAAGCGGAAGAAGGAGGGCGCTCAGCACGGCGTTCTCGACTTGCGCGAAAACGAGGCCTGATACCCACGGACGGAACGGCAGCCACCGGCCAAGGGTGAGGGCGTAGAGCAGCGCGAGCAGCGTGCCGAAGCTGAAATGCGCGGCCGTCCCAAGGAACTGCCAGAATGGCGAGCGGCGGGTGACAGCCATCCCGAGCAGTTTGAGGTCGTTTGCGCCGTTCCGGAAGAGGGCGAGGTCGGCAGCTTGGGCGAGGAGGTAGGCGGCGGCGCCGAGGAGGCCGGCCGTGATCGCCCATCCTCGATGAACGGGGCCAAAAAGATTCAAGAGCGGGGCCAGCATTGCTTATCAGAAAGTATAGCGTGCGCCCGCATGCTGTTCCTGCTGTCGGCAGGAGCGGGATGCTACTGCTCCTCGCGCATCGCAGCGCCGATTAGGAGCGCTCGTGCTCATCGAGAAAAGCAAGGAGCGCAGCATTGAACAGATCGGGCTGGTCCAGATTGGAGAGGTGGCCAGCATTGGGAAGGATGACGCGTCGCGCCCCCGGAACAGTGGCGAGGAGATAGTCGCCGCGGGCAAGGATGCCGGGGAGATCGCGCTCTCCATCGACAATGAGCAGCGGCAGGGGATGCTCGCGCAGGCGAGCGGCGGCCTCGACTGGCGGGAGGGGATACGTTCCTCGGCGCGGGTCGCGCATCTGCGGCAGCGGCTGGCTCAGCATAATCTCCTCGATCAGCGGCCAGTTCGGCGTCCCTTTTGATTGCGCGATGAGCGGTCCCTCGAGATTGGCGCGGAGGACGGCGGTCGCGTCGCCTTCCTCCATCAGCGCGTTCAGCCGCATGAGGTGAGCGACGAATGCAGGGTCGGGGGGAGTAGGGGTGACCGAGCCGCCGGCAAGGATCAAAGTCTTGACCCGGTCGGGATGAGCAACCGCGTACAGCTGAGCGATCGCTGCCCCCTGCGACAAGCCGGCGAGGTGCAGTCGGTCGATCCCGAGACCGTCGATCACGGCGCGCAGGTCGTCGAGCAGGTCATCGGGGCCGTATCCCGTCTCTGGGGCGTCAGACTCGCCTTGGCCGCGAAAATCGAAGGCGACAACCCGGTACCGAGCGGCGAGGGCTGGGATCTGGGGCCGCCACATCCGCCGGTCGAGCCCGCCGCCGTGCGCGAGCACGATCCACGGTCCTGCCCCATGGACCTCATAAGCGATCCTGCCGCCGGTTCCAGAGAGATAAGCGGTCATCAGATCTCGCTGCTCGTCAATTATGGTACCAGGCCGGGGCGAGAGGATGACCCCTGCCTGTTCTCTCTCGGTGCCGTCGGGGCGATAACGGAATCGACTGACGGGAGATCCCTTTCCCGCTCAGCAAAACCGACAAGACAAGGCCGCCTTCGCTGGGAGAAGGCGGCCCGGGGGAGAGCTCTCTTGCGCCCCTGCGGGGTCAGGGAGTGTAGGTCAGGATTGAGCCGGCTTGGCTGAGGGCAACCCACCGCCCGCTGGTTCCAGCGATGGCGGCAATCGGGTAGCCGGGGAAGCCCGCAAGCGCCGACCAGCTGCTGCCGCCATCGTTGGAGGTGAATGCCTCGCCCCCGCAGAAGCCCACCAGCGTGTCACCCAGAGCGTGGAGGCGCAGTCCCCCGCTGCTGCACACGGTCGGGCCGACCGACCACGTGATGCCGTCCGTCGAGGTGGCGATGGCACCAGTGTTGAGTGCTCCGACGAACCGCCCGTTGGCGAAGACAACTCTCTGCAGATAGTTCCACCCAAGGCCGGCAACGGCATGCTCGGTCCACGTGGTGCCGTCAGGCGAGGTCCAGACCTGCGTGTTGCTTGCCGCAAGGAACCGCCCGTTCCCAAAGACAAGCGAGTGCAGGGTGAAGGAACCAACCTCCTCCAGTACGCGGCCGGTCCAGTTTGTACCGTCAGATGACGTGAGGACCACAGGAGTGTAGCCTGAATACCCTAGCGCGACATAGCGGTTGTTGCCGAAGGCGAGATGGTGCACTTGGAGAGTGCTGCGGTCGATTGAACTAGGCAGGGTAAGGGAAGCGGCGGACCACTGTGCGCCATCTGATGAGGTGAGGAGGACGGGCGCAGACGGACTGCCTTGGGCATCGCCTCCGGCGATGAACCGTCCGCCCGCAAACTGCACAACGTTCGCCACATTCCA